>NZ_CP065359.1:2843888-3157500 GCF_019904295.1 Ruegeria sp. SCSIO 43209 | reverse complement strand
ATCGTTAAGCACCTTTGGGTTCTTAACCGTCCGATTGGACGTCAATTGACATCGTATAGAGAGAAATCAATCAACACTGTTTGATCGCGCCGAGTGTGGCGTTGATCTCAGTTGGTCCTCTTCGGGGGAGGTTTGATTAGGGATGTTTCCTCGTCCCTCTTTGAATATCCCGGCTGAAACGAACAGAGTTGTCCAAGTCAAGTACACTAACCCGCATGATCTGACGATCATGCATGTCTTCTATTCTCCATGTGGGGCCGACCGACATCGGCAGCATGGGTTCCAGGATAGAAGGCGGGAAAGTATGCTTTTGGTTCAGAAGAAAGATCGCCTTTAGTTACCAGCTGGGCGATCGCGATTGACCTGACTGCGCTCAAGTAGCCGAATAGGCGGTAGCGCACTAAGTTGTGTCTTTCTCTTTCTGGATCAAATCAAGCGCGAGAAGGGCGTTTGGTGAATGCCTTGGCAGCAAGAGGCGATGAAAGACGTGATACTCTGCGATAAGCCATGGGGAGCTGAGAATAAGCTTTGATCCATGGATCTCTGAATGGGGCAACCCACCTGAATGTTTGTTATTGTTAGCTCTGCTAATCAATAATGAGCATGAACAGGTACTTAAGACCTGAATACATAGGGTTTTAAGAGCAAACCCGGGGAACTGAAACATCTAAGTACCCGGAGGAAAGGAAATCAATTGATACTCCCCTAGTAGCGGCGAGCGAACGGGGACCAGCCGAGCCAGATAAGTGACTAGAACACGTTGGGAAGCGTGGCCATAGCGGGTGACAGCCCCGTATAGGAAGCTTTGATGGACGTATTAAGTAGGGCGGAACACGTGAAATTCTGTCTGAAGATCGGAGGACCACCTTCGAAGGCTAAGTACTCCTTGCTGACCGATAGCGAACCAGTACCGTGAGGGAAAGGTGAAAAGCACCCCGACGAGGGGAGTGAAACAGTACCTGAAACCGAACGCCTACAATCAGTCGGAGGATCCTCGAGATCTGACGGCGTACCTTTTGTATAATGGGTCATCGACTTGGTCTTACGAGCAAGCTTAAGCCGTTAGGTGTAGGCGTAGCGAAAGCGAGTCTTAATAGGGCGAATGAGTTCGTGGGATCAGACCCGAAACCGAGTGATCTAGGCATGGCCAGGTTGAAGGTAAGGTAACACTTACTGGAGGACCGAACCCACATCCGTTGAAAAGGATCGGGATGAGCTGTGCCTAGGGGTGAAAGGCCAATCAAACTCGGAGATAGCTGGTTCTCTGCGAAATCTATTTAGGTAGAGCGTCATCCGAATACCCCGGGGGGTAGAGCACTGGATGGGTAATGGGGCCCCACAGGCTTACTGATCCTAACCAAACTCCGAATACCCGGGAGTACTAGATGGCAGACACACTGCGGATGCTAACGTCCGTAGTGGAGAGGGAAACAACCCTGACCTACGACTAAGGCCCCCAATTCATGGCTAAGTGGGAAAGCAGGTGGGACGACCAAAACAACCAGGAGGTTGGCTTAGAAGCAGCCATCCTTTAAAGATAGCGTAACAGCTCACTGGTCTAAATAAGTTGTCCTGCGGCGAAGATGTAACGGGGCTCAAGCCATGAGCCGAAGTCTAGGGATGCGTAAGCATCGGTAGCAGAGCGTAGTGTGACATAGAACCTTGTCTATATTGCCGCCGGTTATGCGGCGCGAGTAATCGCGCTCAAGTAGCCACAATGGCGGTAGCGCAGACATAGGTTCTTTCGATGAAGCGGGCGCGTGAGCGATCCCGTGGAGAGATCACTAGTGAGAATGATGACATGAGTAGCGACAAAGAGTGTGAGAGACACTCTCGCCGAAAGTCCAAGGGTTCCTGCTTAAAGCTAATCTGAGCAGGGTAAGCCGGCCCCTAAGCCGAGGCCGAAAGGCGTAGGCGATGGGAACTAGGTTAATATTCCTAGGCCAGGAGGATGTGACGGATCACAGGTGTAGTTCAATCTTATCGGATTGATTGGGCTGCTGAGTGGTTCCTGGAAATAGCCCTCCATCAGACCGTACCCTAAACCGACACAGGTGGACTGGTAGAGCATACCAAGGCGCTTGAGAGAACGATGTTGAAGGAACTCGGCAAAATACCTCCGTAAGTTCGCGAGAAGGAGGCCCGGTTCCTAGGCAACTAGGGGCTGGGGGCACAAACCAGGGGGTGGCGACTGTTTATTAAAAACACAGGGCTCTGCGAAGTCGCAAGACGACGTATAGGGTCTGACGCCTGCCCGGTGCCTGAAGGTTAAAAGGAGAGGTGAGAGCCTTGAATTGAAGCCCAGGTAAACGGCGGCCGTAACTATAACGGTCCTAAGGTAGCGAAATTCCTTGTCGGGTAAGTTCCGACCTGCACGAATGGCGTAACGACTTCCCCGCTGTCTCCAACATCGACTCAGCGAAATTGAATTGCCTGTCAAGATGCAGGCTTCCCGCGGTTAGACGGAAAGACCCCGTGCACCTTTACTACAGCTTCGCACTGGCATCAGGATTGTGATGTGCAGGATAGGTGGTAGGCTTTGAAGCGGAAACGCAAGTATCCGTGGAGCCTCCCTTGAGATACCACCCTTCGCACTCTTGATGTCTAACCGCGGTCCGTTATCCGGATCCGGGACCCTGCGTGGCGGGTAGTTTGACTGGGGCGGTCGCCTCCTAAAGCGTAACGGAGGCGCGCGAAGGTTGGCTCAGAGCGGTCGGAAATCGCTCGTTGAGTGCAATGGCAGAAGCCAGCCTGACTGCAAGACTGACAAGTCGAGCAGAGTCGAAAGACGGCCATAGTGATCCGGTGGTCCCGAGTGGAAGGGCCATCGCTCAACGGATAAAAGGTACGCCGGGGATAACAGGCTGATACTGCCCAAGAGTCCATATCGACGGCAGTGTTTGGCACCTCGATGTCGGCTCATCTCATCCTGGGGCTGGAGCAGGTCCCAAGGGTACGGCTGTTCGCCGTTTAAAGAGGTACGTGAGCTGGGTTTAGAACGTCGTGAGACAGTTCGGTCCCTATCTGCCGTGGGTGTAGGAGACTTGAGAGGAGTTGCCCCTAGTACGAGAGGACCGGGTGAACGATCCACTGGTGGACCAGTTGTCGTGCCAACGGCAGTGCTGGGTAGCTATGATCGGACAGGATAACCGCTGAAGGCATCTAAGCGGGAAGCCCCCCTCAAAACAAGGTCTCCCTGAGGGCCGTGGAAGACCACCACGTCAATAGGCCGGAGATGTAAGCGCAGTAATGCGTTCAGTTGACCGGTACTAATCGCCCGATAGGCTTGATTTGATCCAGTAATGGAAAGACAAGACCAAAGCATACACACCTTGAGTTGGATAACGTCGCAGCGTCAAGCCGCGATGTTGGTTGATTATATAACCGAGTGGCAACGCGCCTTTTGCAAGCAAAAGACGCTGCCTGCCACCTCGTCGCTTTCCTGCAACGCAGGAAAGTCGACATGGGCTTTTCCTCGGTTTGGTGGTCATAGCGCAAGTGAAACACCCGGTCCCATCCCGAACCCGGAAGTTAAGCACTGCCGCGCCAATGGTACTTGGGCTTAAGCCCCGGGAGAGTAGGTCACCGCCAAACCTAGAAAAAGCCCACATCTCTCTAACACGATGAAAAGAACACTACCCGGTCTCAAGTAGCCGAATAGGCGATAGACCAACACAAGACCTCAAGTAGCGTAAGCGATAGGTCACTTAAAGTGTCGCGGGATGGAGCAGCCCGGTAGCTCGTCAGGCTCATAACCTGAAGGTCGCAGGTTCAAATCCTGCTCCCGCAACCAACTTTAGAAAATCCCAGAGCAGCCCGCGCAGACTACAATTGATCACCCGGAGCAATTGCTTAACGTCTTCACCTCATCGCGCCACGCTCCAAAATCGACGCGTGAGGAAGAATGGGAGAATAGGGATGACCCTGAATCTATCGCTCTACGTGCTTCTGATCTCAACCCATTAATGGCGCGATATTGGTATTCTGCGCCAAGCGTTCCGATCGCTTAATGCCAATGCCGCGTTCAAACGCAGTTTGTTTGCATGAAAGCCCAATGATCAGCTTGATCCGTCTCGCAGCAGAGACGAATCAATCCGTGCGCTTCATTCCCATATTCAATCTCCTTTGCGGCAAAATGCCTTGAAAGGAGCGGTATCAACCAATCACACGTCCTAGTTTGTTCAAACCTGTAAAAGTAGTTTTGCGACGTCCAATAGTCCTGCTTGCCCAAAAAGCTCATCTGTGCTCGGTGTTGTATATGAGTTCATGGCATCTGGCTGCAAAGATGACCCTGCATCTAACCAATACCAGTGGTCTAGATTTAGTTTATTGGTATCAGCCGAAAAACCTTCGAAAATGTTCTTGACGTCAACACCTGACACCTTTGAAGTCGACTTGCGCTGCATCATCGCGATTGCTCCGGCGACCAAGGCAGCAGCACCCGATGTGCCTCCAAATTCAGCATATAATCCCGAAGGATCGTCGCGCGCACTTTCTCGTTTCTTCACAGGGCCAGCGAATGTTCCTTCCACGTAGCCCCTCGGTCCTGGAACATCCAAGGAAAGTAACCGTTGTGAGGCAAATGAAATTTCAGGGATATCATCATAAGGTGGTTCGCGCTTTTTGTGCACGTTCTCTACCCAGAAGTCGCCTGCTGAAGCAGCGCGACGGTCCAATCGGATTTGGTATCTGTTATATACTTCTCCGTCATCTGAAGGTGCGACTACGGTCAGATCACCCGAGTAGTTGGAATAACCCGATCGGTAGCCGTTGTAATTGACGGCGCCTACTGAAATGACACCGTTTGCGGGATTGGATGACAAACTAGCCGGGTAAATCAGTTCACTCCTGCCCTCATTACCTGCGGCGCATACAACAGGCGTCTGCTTGCTTACCCATTCTATGACTTTCTCAAGTAGAGCCCAGGATTTTTGGATGTCCAAAATATCTTCATGAACTTCTCCCGCCTTGCTTTTATGAAGGCGGGTCTCTTCATCATCGTCAAAAGAGGTTGGATAGCCGGGCCAATACGAAGGGTCAGCGGCATCGCGCGGAAATAGAATGACATCCACACCTTTCGCTTCTGCATAAAGAAAGGCCGCTATCAGTTCTTCAGGGCTAGGAGATATTGAAGTTGTGATAGGAACTACTTTGCTTAGCGGGTCTACGCCAAAGTAAGGGGCAACATTACCCGCATTGCCGAACTGATCCAATTCATAACTGGTACCGCTCGTCAGGCCAGCGCATCCAGTCCCGTGAGCGGCATACCGATCATCATAGGCATCGACGTAACGCTTGACGCCAAAACCGTTACTAATTCTGTTAATTATCTCGGTTTCTTCGGGGTCGAGACCAGGTATGACCAAAGCGCTGATTCCGGTCAAATGTTGTTCTGGTAGCTCGCGGTGTCTGTTTGCTGCAGGATATGCCGATAACTCCTCGTACTTTGCTCCATACGGGTGGCTCGCTAGATCAATTGCGTCATTCCAAATAACTTGATCTGGAGGGGGAAGGGGGGCCTCTGGCGCTTCTAAGTTTGGATGATGCCGGGCCACCCCCATATCAATGAGGCCAATTTTTACATCCCGTCCTGCAAAATCCCATTCGACACCAGTTATCGTCGGGCAAACCTCACCAGATGAGGTGCCAGTTGGTACGGAAATCGCATTGATCGCCACCAGATGCCAAAGATAGTAGTAACGTTTATATAACTCATCGCCAACAGGCATTGGCTCACCTCCCCTTTGTAGCTATCCCAGCCATTCGTCCTGGGCTTCATCCATCAGTTCATCGAGAGCTTCTGTTAGATAAACCACTGTTTTCTTTGCGAGACTGCGTCCTGCAGCTGTATCACTTGGGTAGTGTAGACCTGCCCATTCTCGGTTCTCGGCAATACGCTGGGCGCGATGGAAAAGCGCTATCGTTCCCGGATGCTCTGGAACCAGCCGAGAGAACAGCTCTGCAATCGCGAATGATTGATAAGAATGGTTGGATGGATATGCAGCGTGATAGGGTACGGGGATGTAAGGACGGATAAGCGGCTGCACGATGTTTGGTCGAGGTCGGCTGAACCTATTCTTGTAAGTAAGGCCGATCTCGTTGGTGATTTCCAGCAGGATGACCATCAAGGCCTTCGTC
The DNA here is from genome assembly GCF_019904295.1 of Ruegeria sp. SCSIO 43209. NCBI lineage: Bacteria > Pseudomonadati > Pseudomonadota > Alphaproteobacteria > Rhodobacterales > Roseobacteraceae > Ruegeria > Ruegeria sp. SCSIO 43209. The sequence goes on along the minus strand of NZ_CP065359.1, from coordinate 3,151,362 downwards.
GCATCAAATCCGCCCTGCTCGTCAATCCCTAAAGGGGTCAGGTAATCGTCAATTCCGAACTGCGCTTGCGCAACAATTTCGTCGCGACGGCGCACTTGATCTGGCTGTTTCAGTTGCTCCTGAAGTTCCAGCAGATGAGTGGTTTCGTTCAGGCTTTCATCGGGTCCTGGAGGTGGTAGAAGATCAATATTCTCCCAGATTTTCCCGAGAATACTTGTATCAATAGGAATGCCAATTTTACAGAGATCACGCATTTCGCGCCACCCAAATGAGGCATCGCTCCCACCGAAATCGAACTCAGTGCGGTTTCTGTTTCTATTTCGATTCCTATTTCTGTTTCTATTTCGATTCCTGTTTCTATTGCGGTTTCTATTTCTGTTGCGGTTCAGGGCAAAGGATGAAGACTGACCCATCGCGATTACAGCGGCTCCGAGTGCAGACCGGCTTCCAATTTCTGTGGCAACCGAATTAGCTACTTGTTCGTTCCGCTGAAGACGATCTACCAGAGTCATCTCATCAAAAAACAAATTCAATTTTTCAAGTGTTGGATCATCAATTATGTCGTCCTTGATCTCACGAATCGCATTGATGTACGCCCAGAATGTTTGCTGCTGTTCGTCATAGATTAGCGATACAAGTTCATCCCTATTTCGCTCAGGATTGTCCTCTGCGCCCAAGTTCGCCAGCTTTAAAACTTTACACGAAATCAATTCCCCACGCCGAACGAGCATACCGAAGTTGTTGAGAAAACTAACGTAATTCAATGAATCCCCCTCCCTTGATCGAAATACTAAATTTGTTTTGGCAGCCCGATACGGCTCAGACCATCCTCCATAAGTTTTGCGCTGAAGCGGGTTGGAACCGGAAACCAGTCTTCTCGAATACTTGTGAGAGACATGTCTGGCTCCAATTCGACAAGTCGATGTAACGCTTTCTCACCTTTGGTGTGATCGCCCAAGTGACCGTAAGATGCCGCCAGATAGCGCATAACTGCTTTAAACTGTGGTTGTACCGCCATTACGTTTTCGCCAAATTTGACGGCTTGTTCGAAGTCGCCATTTACCAACGAAGCTACGCAGCTTGCGCCGTCGAATAGATGACGATAAGGGCTGTGCCGTCCGATAACCCTAGCTTTGTTCGCGGCCTCCACTGCAAGCCTCGGACGATCGGTATAGCAATAGAGCATCGCAGCAGAATCCCAACACATTGCACGATATGGGCTCAGCTCCAGGGCTCTGTCAGAAAGGTCCTGAGCAATCGAAAACTCGCGGAACACGTAGGAATAGACGTGAGCGACAAGCCCTAAAACGGTCCCGTTATCTGCGTCAGCTTCGACTGCTCGCCTCGCTAGCTCTCGTGCTCTTTCTTCAAGCTCAATGTCCCACGTTCCGTAACGTTCGCCGATTTGGAACGTCGTAAAATATGCTAGCCAGGCCAAGTAAACAGGCTTGGGGTCGATTTCGTAGGCCGCCAATATGTCTGCCTGCAAATGGTCCAAACCGGGTCCGGACATTGTTAGCAAGTGATGGACTGCTGAGATCGCCGTCTTTGCAGCATGATGGGCAGCGGGGTCTCGCATATGACGCCCATTCACCAATGCCGTGAGGAGCGCATCGGTAGCGTAGCTTACAAAAGCTGCAACGCTGGAGGTCGAGAGCCCAAGAAAGTCGCCCTGATCAGCCACCACATTCTGATTCCAAATAACTTTCCGGTCCTCGGGGCGCATTGCAGTGACAGAAACTTGAAGCATGCTTTCGCAGGCTGACGCTCTGCACTGAAGAAACAAGTCGGGACCAACACCGTGGCTGGGGCTGGAGTTGTATGGCCCGGGCACGTTCGGGGTGCGATAGTCCTGAACAATCAGGGCCTCGGTTTCCGAAAGAGATTTTGATAGCTGCTCTGCGACGATATTTGCTACGAAAGAGGCTTTTTCCGATCCCGCTCCCACATCTGAGGCTAGAAGGCCAATTACGAAATTTGTTCTCGTAGTTTCTACCCATGATGCATTAGGCGTTGGCTGAGTTGTGAGATCGGTTTTACTTACTAGACTAGCACCATCTTGGTTGATGCATCGAACCGCAGACCGTTGATGCTGGAGCCAATCCATGAAAGCAGCACTGCGGCATTTGAAACCCTCCAACAGCCTATTGTTTGATGGTTCTGCTGTTGGCTCTGTTACGTCTATTTCCAACTCTTGTTGATTGAGGTAAATGAGATCTTTGTCGCGAACTAGACTGATTAGGGTTGCCAAACCGGTGTGTTCATTGGTGGCGTCGACGAGCCGCTCCAATAAAGCAGACCTTTCAGAAGTAGACTGGTCCTCCCAAATAATTTCGCCAGCCCGATGCGCTGAAAAAACACCTTGAGAGCAAGCTAAGAGCGAGAGAAGCATTGTCTGCTCGTTGCTTAGGTCCAGCAAAGTGTTTTGGGAGCCCCAATACTTCGGATACCCAATCAATTCGAGACGGGCCTTTGTCAGCGACCCTTGGTCCGAAACTCTGATCACCTTGAATAACTCGAGAGAGTTTCCCAGATTTTTTAGTGTTGGGTAGCCGATGGAGACAAACCGAAAGTCGTTTCCACCCTGAAGCGAATTTCGGACCGCACTGGAGACCAGGACATCACCGGCCGATCCAGCACTTTCGATACGGGCCGCGGTGTTTACGGTATTCCCTATGATTTGGCGGTCTATTTCAAATGTATCACCAACATGTACACCGATCCTGAACCCGCGATCATAGTTTCCGACTTGTTCAGAAAGAGTTTCCTGTACCCTCAACGAGGCTTCTACCGCGACTGAAACACTTCTGAATGTCGCGCAAAAACCATCACCAGCAATACCCGTGACTTCACCTCCAAGAGCGACCACTACTTCACTGGCTAAATTCAGATCCGCGCGAATAGTGGATAGGGTTCGCATTTCAGTTTCGCGAACCGCTAACGAGTACCCACATGCATCAATGAACACGATGGCCATTAGGCGGGCTTCGGGAGTTTTAGTCTTGGAAAACTTTGTCTGGTCTACCCCATATCTTGACCTCAAAGTAAATAGATTAAACGTTTCTAATGCCTAAAATTCGACACCCTGATCGATTGTTTTAAATAAAAATAACCCCACAGTTAGGGTCAGTAGTACACTAATCTCAGTAACTCGTCGACATTAAACGCGCTCGACATTTGCAATTGAGAACGCAGGTATTTGTTAAGTTCCAGATATAAATAAATAAATTTAGTGGTGGGTGATATGAACTGATACTTTCCGGTCATTGGTAGATGTTAAAGAGGGAAAGCTTCCGCATTACTTCATAAGTGCTTGATTCCGGTGAATAAGAATGAAACGCACCGTCGCAGCGCGAGATAAGGATGCACATTAAGAGGTCAAAGAGTGAATGCCACTTGAATATCGACAAAAGGCGTTTCTTGACATCTTGTCATTGGCTTCAATTTTTGCATCAACACGTACCAAGACTTCAAGCGCTGCTAATTCATCTTTCTCTATGACAACACAACGGTAAAACCCAAGGGTCGTGTTATAATTGAATTAGATCTTTGGATTTCTACCAATTGAAGCATTGTACTATATTTCGTCAAAATGGATGCTCATCAGTTGAAGTATATTGAACTAACCTAGAACTCCCTCGTTTTTGTTTACAACAAATTTTGCTCCCAAGGTTTGATGACTTGACCCGTTCTCTGGAACGAAGGATGCGCGATGGGCACAGATGGGGAAGCAAGATGCATTCCAGTTTAAAGTGTCAGTTCAGTAGCTCGGGAAGTGCCCATCCAGTGTTGGCCGTTCAATTCGGTTGAAGCTTGATGAGGCTATCCCTCATCCAATGAGAGGTATTGTAGTTTCTGCTGAGAAGGACACCAAGCAGCGATGGTCCGCTTATCGAGCCTTCTTCATAGGTGGAGAGAGTGACGTCACAGTGTTATCTTTCGAATTCAAACTCTCATCACTGAGCACCTTCGAAGTGCAGGGTTCTCAGTGGTCCCGAGAATCTTTCCGAAACATCTTGTTTCCAATTCACGAACTAAGAGTTTCGAATTTAGCCGTGGACACATTTTTGCCATAATGCCATCTTGGCACAGAGGGCGGCATGTCTTTATTTTAGCACTTTCTAGTTTTTCCAACTGGATTTGAGGGGGTTACCTAGTTCGATATGCCGCCCCACGAGCAGTCTTCTGATAGCCCAATGACCGAAGCGCATTTTCGGTGGCGTTGATACAATGCGCGTTCAAACCTTTTGTATCGCGCATCTGGGTGTAGTTATGGCGCACCTCGACAGCGCCATTAGATTCTATGGGCGCAGTTTCAGGTATCTTTCCATTGATCGTTGCGCGCCGAATGATGTGCAATCGGCGATGCAGAGGTGCAACAGGTCAAGATAGAAATGCCATCAGAACGACCCCAACTAACGTCCTGAGAGCGGTATCTGAGCAAGTAAGCGCTGCCTGGATAGCAAGTTTCCGCAACGTAAACATAAGCTCACTTTTCGCCTTTCAAGACTTGCTCTATGCCGTGTGCAGCATTCCGGTGGGGGCCGATATGAAACTCAGTGCGTTGGAAATCCTTTGCGTCATTTTGGCAAGTGTTGTGGCAGTGGCTGGTTTTGCCGGAGCCGTGAATGCGCTTGTTTCAGCGATCTAATGTAGCACCGCAAAGCTGTAGGGCCTTTAAGCGCATGTTGTCGCGCTCGTGACAACTGTTCTCTCGGGGTGTCGGTGGTTTTGTAGTAAGACATTGAAACTAAACAATTAAAGAAACACCATGCACTTCTTTTTCGTTCATCGTTGACGCCGTCGTCACCCAAAAGGAAAAGGTCTAGGGCCCGAAAACAAGCCCGCTTCGTCCAAATCTTGCGGTGGCGGTATTAGATTGAAAGCGTCGCCTCTCATTCCACCTAGCAGAGGGGTTGGCGAGGGGGTCGAGCCAACCCCTCTGAAGGGGATACACGGAACAGTGAAAGTGGTCCGTTGAGCTCAGGTTATGCGATGCGTGTAGGCCCGTATATTGGGGGTTCCCCGTAGTTGGGAAAATTAATCTTTCAGACACATTCCGGACATCTCGCCCAGATACCAAAACGATACGGCGCGCCTAGAAGATGTCTGATGATTTCTTGAGGGGGTACGAGTTTGGCGCGTCGTACCTTGAACCTCGATGATTTCCCAAAAACCTCAAACGAGGCTGATAACGGTGCCCTGCTTCAAGGACGCGTCCGCCGCATCGGCCAGCAACTGAGCCCGCAGCCCATCGATGATACCTGGTGCAAGTTGTCCTGATCCGGACACAGCGGCAGTGAAATGGGCCATCTCAGCTTGATAGGCGCCTTCGTAGCGTTCAAGAAAGAAATGCTGGGCGGGGGCTTTGCGGAAACCCGACGGAGTCGCGACCTCAACCGCATTCTCCAACATGTTTTCAGCCCGCAACATGCCCTTCTCGCCATGCACTTCAATGCGCTGATCATAGCCATAGCTGGCGCGGCGCGAGTTGGAGATCTGGCAAATCTTGCCACTGGCCGTCGTCAGGGTTACGGCTGCGGTGTCGACGTCTCCGGCTTTGCCGATCTCGGGATCGACGAGCGATGATCCAACAGCGTAAACGCTGATAGGTTCTTCGCCCAGCAAGAAACGTGCCATATCCAAGTCATGGATCATCATATCGCGGAACAACCCACCCGAGCTTTCGATATAGCTGATCGGTGGCGGCGAGGGGTCGCGGGACAGAATGGTGACAATTTCGACCGCGCCGATCTCACCTTCGGCGATGCGGGATTGAATATTGGCAAAGCTCGGATCAAAGCGGCGGTTGAAGGCCGTCATGAAGGGCACGCCGGTGGCTTCGACCACCTTGATGCAGTCGCGGATGCGGTCAGCGGACATGTCCACCGGCTTTTCGCAGAAGATCGCTTTGCCGGCATTCGCCGCTTTATGGATCAGATCGTAGTGGGTGTCGGTCGGAGTACCGATGACGACAGCATCGACATCTTTGCTTTCGATCAGTTCGTCCGCCGACAGGATCTGTGCGCCAGTTTTGTCGGCCAGCATCTGAGCCGGTTCTGTGAATGCGTCCGCCACTGCGCTCACCCGTGCGCCATCAATCTGCCCGATCGAGCGCGCATGAACCTGACCGATCCGCCCGCATCCCAATAGCCCAATATTCAGCATGTCATGCCCCTTTGAACGCTTTCAGTACTCGGCGCGTCGCCTCGACCACCGGTTCATGTGTATCTTTCAGTATTTGAACGCGGTCGAACCTGTCCGGATCGGCATTCACGGCCGTTCGCAGGGCATTCCCAAAGGCCATTCGCAGCTCGGTCCCGATGTTAAATTTGCAGATTTTCGATCCGCGCGCCAGCGCAGCACGTTGCGCAACCGGCACGCCCGAGCCGCCATGGATCACCAGAGGTATCTCGGTCACGGCTTCGATGGCGCGGATACGGGTCTCGTCCAGACCGCCCTCTTTGTTCTGCTGCAAGTGGACGTTGCCGACCGAGATCGCCATTGCATCCACGCCGGTCTCTCGGGCGAATTGCGCGGCTTCCGCCGGGTCGGTTCCGTCCGAACCTTCACCACCCGAATAGCCGACAAAACCGATTTCCCCCTCGCAGGAGACACCAGCGGCATGGGCCATCTCGGCAATTGCAGCGGTCTCGGCGATATTCTGTTCCAAAGGCTTGCGCGATCCGTCAAACATGACCGAGGTAAAGCCGCTGTCGATGGCGATGTGGCATTCGTCATGGGTGTAGCCATGGTCCAGATGCGCCACGACGGGCACGCTGGCACATTCGGCCAGATGGCGGAACATCTTGCCCAGAACCGGCAGCGGCGTGTGTTCGCGGCATGATGGGCCGGCTTGCAGGATGATCGGTACGCCTTCGGCTTCGGCAGCGGCCACGTAGGCACGCATTTCCTCCCAGCCCAGCGTCACCAACCCGGCCAGGGCATAGCCGTCGCGCAGCGCGGGTTGCAGCACGTCCGATAATGTCACAAGGCTCATTTGAACTTGGCCACCATGTCCATAATGCCCGGGATCGTATGCAGCTGGGCTGCATGGGTCGGTTGGAAATACTGCTTCAGCGAGCGCTGACTGAGCCCGCCGAGGATGGTGAAATAGTACATTTCATAACCCGGCAAAACTGCGCAGGGGTGATAGCCCTTGTCCAGCAGGATCGTCGAGCCATCCATGATGTGATAGGCATCACCCGGCTTGTTGTCTTCGCGCTGCAGCATCTGGACGCCAGAACCATAGTTGGGCCGGAAGCGGAAATTATAGGTTTCGTCATGGCGGGTTTCGATCATTTCGCCATCGTCGCTTTTGCGGTCGGTGTCATGTTTGTGGCTGGGAAAGCCGGACCAGCCGCCCTGACCCACGGTATAAAGTTCAGACACCAGCAAGCGGCCGACCTTGTCGTGATGGTTCGCGCCCAGAATGTGTTTGATCTTTCGATGGGTTTTGGTGTCGTCCGATCCATACTGCACCAGATCCAGCTCGGGTACGCGGACATCAAAGGGTTCAAGCACACGGTCGAATTTTGCGCCCGCGATGAAGGTTTCGGTTTCATCCGTCATGCAGGTTATTCGAACCTTGGCGCCGACGGGAACGTATACGCCCTCGGGCTCGCCATCCCAGACGTCGATGGTGCGGTTGCCAAGGTTGGTATAGATCGCGCCGTCCACATCGACATCCACGGTACCGGTAGCGGGCACGATGCAGGTCTCATAGCCCGGTACGGCATATTCGAACACCTCGCCCTTTTTCAGTTTGACGATGTTGAAATAGTTTAGCGGCACCAGATCATGGTCGGCATCGACGATAGGTTTGTTCTGGTTGTCATGGGGCGCAATATGCATCTGCGTCTCCTTTCAGGTATCCGTGGAGCCCGGGTGTTGGGCCAGAAATTCGTCAAGTTCGGGCGTCGTCGGCATGGCCCCGGCGCAGCCGGGTTTCGACACGACGATCGACGCGCAGGCCGAACCGCGCAGCACCGCATCGCGCAGGTCATGCCCCGCAGCGATCGAGGCCAGCAGACCGGCCAGAAAACTGTCGCCTGCGCCGTTGGGCTTCACGGCGGTAACCGGGTAGATGCCGGTGCGGACCTCTTGCCCGTCTGCCAGCGTAATGGCCCCCTCATGGCCCATCTTGTAGATCACCATCTTGCCGTTGGCCGCCAATTCGCGGGCCTTGTCTAAACCTTTTTCGATGCCGCCCGCCATAAAGCCGAACTCTTCATCATTGCCTACGATCAGATCGCTTTCATTCCCTGCGCGGGTCAGAACCTCTGAGGCGACTTCGGGTGATGGCCAACTATAGGGGCGGTAATCGATGTCGAAAATCACCGGCAGGCCTGAGGCGCGCGCATTTTCAAACGCGCGGAAGGTGGCCGAGCGTGAGGGTTCCGCAGCAAACACCGTGCCCGCCGTGATCAGGGCTGAGAAGGCGCTGTAGTCGACCTCATCCATATCCGCCTCGGTTACCTGGAAATCAGCGGCGCCGTTGCGGTAGATGACATTCTGAAAGTCTTCAATGCAACTTTCGTAGACAGCCAAGGACGTACGCGCCTCGCCACCCACAGCTCGGACATATCTCGTTTCAACGCCATAGTCCCGCAGCCGGTTCACACAGAACCGCCCCACGGCATCATCCGAGACCGAGGTGACCAGCGCCGCTTGCGATCCCAGCTTCACCAGTCCGGCGCAGATATTGGCGCTTGATCCGCCCAGATCGGCGCGAAACACTTGTGCGTCTTCGCTTTTGGTTCCGACCGGATCCGCAAACATGTCCATTCCGGCCCTGCCGAACACGGCAAAGCGGTTACCTTTTATACCTTCGATCAGAGTCACGTGCGCCCCTCGGTATTGCCTGCCCGCGCGGCATCCAGCACCTCGGGGTAGGGATAGTTCAGGCCCAGCAACTGCCGCAGATCGGGACTTGCCTGATCAAGGAAATCCTGCGTCAGAGCAGCAGGCATATCTTCCATTGGTTTAACCCATTTGGGCAGGTACTGGATCAGGATCGCGCTGCGGTCGTGATCCGCTTTGTTGGGCATCGCGCAATGCCATGTCACGCCATAGAACAGAGCAACATCACCAGGCTCACCGGTCATCTGCTCGAATTTGTCATAGAACTTGTCTTCGGGCGTGGGATAACGCAGCTCTTTCTGCGATCCGGGTACATATCCGGTCGCGCCGCTTTCCTTGGTGAATGGGTCCAGCAAAATCGAGACCTGCGCGTTCATCGGAAACGATCCATTGAGACCCACGGGATGCGTTTCGGGGTTGTGAAAGTCCCAATAGGGATAGTCGACATGCGGCTCCTGCCCCGGCCCGCCCGGCAGGATGCGATTAGCAGCGATCGAGCCCATGATGAACTCGGTCCCCAGAAACTTGCGGAGGATCTTCATCAGAACCGGATGCGCAGCCATGCGTGAAAACACGTCGCCCTTAGCCAACAGATTCCAGACCCGCCGCTGCAGGTTCAGTTTGCCATCCTCTTCCGCAGCGCCTTGGAAATGGGTCACTTTCTCGGCCGCTGTTTCGGATTCGGCCATGACGATGGCACGTGCCTCGGCGATCTCTTCAGGGGTGAAAAGGCCCGAGATTGCGACGACTCCATCACCGTTCAGCAATTCATCCACAATGACGTCTGGGTCAGCCGTTTCTGCCTTGAACCGTTTCATCAGATGCCCTTGCGTTGTTTTTCGCGGGTCGATTCCCATTCGACATGGGCATCACGAACCTTCTCGTCAGCCGAAGTGTGGGGTGTTCCAACCTCCCACCATGCATGGCCTTCAGTGGTCCAGCCTTCATAGGCGTCCACGTCCATCACAATCACATAAGTCTTGTCACTGGCCTTGGCGCGCTTGAACGCTTCGGCCAGTTCTGCCGGGTTCGCGACCTTTTCGCTGGTGGCCCCCATCGAGGCCGCGTGGGCCGCGAAATCAACGCCAAAGGCTTCGGGGATGGTGGGGCAGTCTTCCAGCAGGTTGTTGAAGCTTTCGTTGCCTGTGTTGTTCTGCAGCTTGTTGATGACTGCAAAACCGCCATTGTCCAGCACCAGAACAATCATCTTCTTACGGCTCAGAACCGAGGAATAGATGTCCGAGTTCAGCATCAGATATGAGCCATCACCGCAGAAGGTAATCGTGTCCTTATCCGGCTCACGCTCAGATTGGGCAATGCGCGCGCCCCAAGCGCCTGCGATCTCATAGCCCATGCAGGAAAAGCCAAACTCGACATCGACTGTGCCGATATCCAGGGTGCGCCAATTGGCAGTGACCTCGGCGGGCAAACCTCCGGCAGCGGCGATCAGACGGTCGCGCGGGTCGCAAAGCTCGTTCACAACGCCGATGGCTTGCGCGTAAGAACTAGGACGGTTCCCGTACGCGACATTCTCGGCCACATAGGCATCCCATTTACGCCGTTCGTCCTGCGCCAGAGATACCCAATCGGATGGCGCAGAGTAATCAATCGCCTGTGTTAGAGCCTGAATTGACAGTTTAGCATCCCCGACAACCGGCAATGACATATGCTTGCCCGCATCATGTCGCGCGGCGTTAATCGAGATGAACTGGGCGTCCTTGGAAAAGGCTGTCCATGATCCTGTCGTGAAATCCTGCAGCCGGGTTCCAATGGCAACTATCACATCGGCCTGTTCCGCAATCGCGTTGGCGCTGTCTGATCCGGTCACGCCAATCGGGCCGATATTCAGCGGATGAGTCGCAAGCATATTGGCGCGGCCAGCGATGGTTTCGACCACCGGAATCTGGTGACTCTCTGCGAATTCGGTCAGTTCAGCCACGGCTTGCGAATACTGCACACCACCGCCCGCTATGATGATTGGACGCTTCGCTCTGGTCAGCGCAGCGGCCGCATCGGCAATCTCATCTGCATCGGGTGTTTGACGGCGAATGCGATGCACCTTCTTCTCGAAGAACTTGACCGGATAGTCATAGGTCCAGCCCTGAACATCCTGTGGCAACCCGAGGAACGCAGGGCCGCAATCGCCGGGATCCAGCATCGTCGCAATGGCAGCGGGCAGCGATTGGATCACCTGCGCCGGATGGGTGATGCGGTCCCAATACCGACTGACCGGCTTGAACGCGTCATTCAGGCCAAAGGTTGGATCGTTGAAATTCTCCATCTGCTGTAAAACCGGATCCGGCAAGCGGGTGATGAAGGTGTCCCCGCACAGCATCAGCATCGGCAGGCGGTTGGCATGGGCCAGACCGGCGGCTGTCAGCAGATTCGCTGTTCCCGGTCCCGCGCTGGCAGTGCAGAACATGAATCGCTGACGCAGCCATTGCTTGGCATAGCCCGAAGCGGCGAATCCCATGCTTTGTTCGTTCTGCCCACGATACAGCGGCAGCTCATCCCGCACTGTGTTCAGGGCTTCACCCAGGCAGGTCACGTTGCCATGGCCAAAAATCCCGAAACCACCACCACATAAGCGATATTCTTGCCCGTCGATCTCGATGAACTGGTTCGACAGCCAGCGAATGATCGCCTGCGCTGTTGTCAGGTAAACAGTGTCGTGTTGCGCGGACATGTCTGCGGGCTCCTTTAGGAAAATTATGATGCAGTGCCGAATGCAGCTTGCGAGAGTCCTATTCTCACGATACAAGTTTTGCAACCGGTTGCAAATGGTTTTCAAGAAAAAGCGAGGGAGGACGTCGGAATGGCAGAGATCGGCATTGGCATTCTAGGCGGCGGATATATGGGCAAGGCTCATGCGGTCGCCATGTCCTCGGTTGGGGCAGTGTTCAACACGGCCTTGCGACCACGGTTAGAGATGGTGTGCGCCTCGTCACCGGAAAGCGCTGAGCGGTATCGTCAGGCCTATGGATTCGCGCGCTCGACGGATGACTGGCGTGTGCTGGTGAACGACCCGAAGGTCGAGGCCGTCGTGATCGCCACGCCTCCCGAAACACATCGCGAGATCGCTCAGGCAGCGTTTGCGCTGGGCAAACCGGTGCTGTGTGAAAAGCCTTTGGGCGCGTCTCTGGAAGATGGTGCAGCGATGTCAGCAGCGGCCGAGGCCTCGGGCTTGGCCAACATGGTTGGTTTCAACTATATCCGCACCCCGGCCAGCCAATACGCTCGCGCTCTGATAGCCGAAGGAGAGATCGGCGACATCACATGGTTTCGGGGTGAGCATACCGAAGATTTCTACGCGCACCCTCAAGCCCCGGCAACCTGGCGTACAACAGGAATGTCGAACGGAACGATGGGTGATCTTGCGCCTCATATGATCAATGCCGCACTGGCTTTGATCGGCCCGATTTCACGCGTGATGGCCGAGGTCGAAACCGTGCACAATAGCCGCCCGGGTGGCGAAGTTGACAATGACGACCATGCTCAGATGATGGTGCGGTTCGCGAACGGAGCAATGGGATCGATCTATATCAGTCGAATCGCGACGGGGCGCAAGATGGGCTATGCCTATGAGATCAGTGGCACCAAGGGTGCGATCCGCTTTGATCAGGAAGACCAGAACGTTTTGTGGCTCTACCGTATGGAGGGTCCCGAAGCTGAGCGTGGCTTTCGTAAGATCCTGACCGGCCCCGCACACCCGGACTATGAGCCGTTCTGTCAGGGCCCTGGCCATGGCACGGGCTATCAGGACCAGATAATCATCGAAGCACGCGATTTTTTGCGTGCAATCGAGACAGGTAAACCGGTTTGGCCGACCTTCCACGACGGGCATGAGGTCAACCGGGTCGTCGCTGCGGCATTGGCATCGTCAGCGGATGAAAGCTGGAAAAATATCGAAGATTTCTGAGCATCGGAGACAAGACAAGATGAGCATCAGAATTGGCAATGCGCCCTGTTCCTGGGGCGTGGAATTTGCGCAGGACCCGCGCAATCCGCATTGGAAAACAGTTCTCAGCGAATGCGCTGTGGCCGGGTATAAGGGTATCGAACTCGGCCCGGTGGGTTTCATGCCCGAAGACCCTGCGGTGCTGGCCGATGCGCTGGCCGAGCATGATCTTGAACTGATCGGCGGCGTTGTGTTCCGCAACTATCACGACCCCGACGCGTGGGAAGACGTGCTGGACGCCACCCACCGCACCGCTCGCGCATTGAAAGCGCATGGGGCGCAGCACATGGTGCTGATCGATGCGATCTCACCCCGCCGCGCGCCAACCGCTGGTCGCGCCGATGAGGCTGAGCAGATGGACAAGGCCGAGTGGACGGCGTTCCGGGATCGGATTTCTGAAAGCGCGCGGATCGGGTCCGAGGAATACGGGCTGACCGTTGGGATGCACGCTCATGCTGCGGGCTTCATGGACTTTGAACCTGAACTTATCCGTTTGCTGGACGAGGTCGATGAAAGCCTTCTTAAAATTTGCTTCGATACGGGGCATCACTCTTATGCCGGGTTCGATCCGGTCGGCTTCATGAAGCGCTACGTTGATCGGATCTCGTACATGCACTTCAAGGATATCTCTCCGACAGTGAAAGCGGATGTAATTGCCAATCGGACGGGCTTCTATGATGCTTGCGGGCAGGGGATTTTCTGCAATCTGGGTGAAGGCGACGTAGACTTTCCAACCGTTCGCCAGGTGCTGCTGGACGCAGGTTTCACAGGATGGTGCACGGTCGAGCAGGATTGCGACCCAACGCTCGACCCTGATCCTGTAGGGGACGCGCGGAAGAATCGTGAATACCTTGAATCAATTGGTTTCAGTTAAGGAGGTCCAGACCATGACCAAGCTGAAATGGGGCATGATCGGAGGCGGCGAAGGTAGCCAGATCGGACCGGCGCACCGGTTGGGGGCGCTGGCGGACGGGCATTTCCAATTCACCGCCGGAGCGCTGGATCACAGGCCTGACATTGGTCGCGAATACGCCCAACGATTGGGTATCGCGGCAGACCGAGCCTACGGCGACTGGACCGAGATGCTGGAAGGTGAGCGCGGGCGCGAGGATCGGATTGATCTGGTCACTGTAGCCACTCCAAATGCTACGCATTTCGAGATCACCAAAGCGTATCTTGAGGCCGGGTTCAACGTGCTATGCGAAAAGCCCATGACCATGACGGTGGAAGAGGGCGAAGAGATTGTCAAAGTCGCCGAGAAATCAGGAAAGATTTGCGCGGTAAACTACTGTTACTCGGCTTATCCGATGGTGCGTCAGGCTCGCGCGATGGTGCGCGCAGGTGAGATCGGCAAAGTCCGTCTGGTCGTTACCAATTTCAGTCACGGCCATCACGGAGACGCCACCGATGCTGACAATCCACGCGTGCGCTGGCGCTATGATCCTGCGATGGCGGGTGTTTCCGGGCAGTTCGCTGATTGCGGTATCCACGCGATGCACATGGCCGGATTCATTGCGGATGATGAGGTTGAGACCCTGTCTGCAGATTTTGCTTCAACCATTGGCAGCCGTGAACTTGAAGATGATGCCATGGTCAACTTCCGCACGACAAAAGGCGCTGTTGGCCGGTTGTGGACCTCTTCGGTCGCCATCGGTCGGCAGCACGGGTTCGACATTCAGGTGTTCGGAGAAACCGGCGGTCTTCGATGGGCGTCGGAGCAGCCGAACCAGCTTATCTACACGCCTGTTGGTGGTCGCCTGCAGATCATAGAAAAAGGCGAAGGCGGGCTGCATGAAGACGCGCAACGACTCAGCCGGGTGGCGATTGCGCATCCCGAAGGGTTCCCGTTGGCGGTTGCGAATATCTATTGCGATCTCGCAGATGCTATTGCCGGGGAAACCCGCGACGGCTTGCCCAATGCGGCAGACGGCGTGCGGTCGATGGCGGCTGTGCATACAGCGGTCGAGTCGGCGAAACAGGGCAGCGCGTGGATGGATGCCCGGCCACCAATGTTTCGTTAACTCTCAGATACGGGGCGCAATGTGCCCCGTTCCACCACCGAGCATGGGAATATCCGTGCCTCCGGATATCGGTCGGGTTCGTTCAGGGTTGCCACCATCAGCTCGATCGAAGAACTCACGATTTGCCGGATCGGCTGATGGATGGTGGTGAGATCAATATTCTCCCACCGTGCCATTTCCATGTCGTTCAGGCCGATGATGCCGATGTCTTCGGGCACCTTTAGGCCACTATCCAGAATCGCGGACAACACCCCGATGGACAACACGTCATCGCCGCAGAAATATGCATCAGCCCGCTCAGATTGGAGCAAGCGTAGCATTTCCTGACGACCTGCATCGAATGAGTAAGCCTCAGCAAACGAGCAGGTCACATCAATGCTAGGATGCCGGGCCATCTCTGACATGAAGCCCGCATGGCGATCCTGGGTCGAGGTCGCCGCCTCGGGCCCGCCTAGAAAGGCTACTTTCGTATAACCACGCGCGACCAGCTCGCGGGCCGCCATGCGTCCGCATTCCACATTGTCGATCCCGACCACATGAACCTGCGGTGAAGAGGATGACCGGCCAAAGCTGTGCACCACTGGTACGCCAGCATCCCGAAACGCTTTTGCGAAGCCGGGCGGCAAGGTCGACGACGCTACGACAACGCCATCGACCGAATATTGGCGCAGCATTCGTACCGAATTTTCGGGTTCAACTTCGTCGGTCAGATTCACCAGCAACGGGCGCAGGCCTCGGTCCTGCAGCCCCCGGGTAAAGAGGTCAAAAACTTCAAGAAATATCGGGTTGTGGAAGTTGTTCGAGACCAGCCCGATCAGCTTAGTTCGGCCTGTGGTCAGAGATGAAGCCAGTGCATTTGGGCTGTATCCCAGCTCACGCGCGGCCTTCTCGACTTTTCGGCGCATCTTGTCGGAAACCGAGGCCCCATCGGTGAAAGTGCGCGACACCGCCGAGCGTGAAACGCCGGCGCGTTCTGCAACCTCTTTCAATGTGACAGCCATGATCCGTCTGACCTTCCTGCGTTTAGTGGCAGTCCTTTTACCTGTATTCTTTGGCAGATACAGTATGAAACACATCTGACACCGTTTGCAACCGGTTGCAAAATTTTGACAGATATGCTCTAACTCGAGTCGGAGAGGTGCGAAGGACTGCCTCAATCCGCGATAACATGAGTTTTGGGAGGACATCATGACTTCACTGACGAAGAAGTTGGCGCTGGCGGCGGCGGTAGCTGCGACGCCTCTGATCGCAGCCACGGGCGCTGCGGCGGAAGGTGAGAAATACATTCTGGTCAGCCACGCGCCAGACAGCGATAGCTGGTGGAACACGATCAAGAACGGCATCGCGCTGGCAGGCGACCAGATGGGTGTCGAAGTCGAATACCGCAATCCGCCCACTGGCGACCTTGCCGATATGGCGCGGATTATCGATCAGGCGGCTGCTTCGGGTCCGAACGGGATCATTACCACGTTGGCGGATTATGATGTGCTGAGCGGACCGATCAAATCGGCGGTCGATGCGGGCGTTGATGTGATCATCATGAACACTGGTACGCCGGATCAGGCCCGGGAAGTTGGTGCCCTGATGTATGTGGGTCAGCCCGAATATGATGCCGGATTTGCTGCAGGCCAGCGCGCCAAGGGTGACGGCATCGGCTCGTTCCTTTGTGTGAACCACTATATCGTTCAGCCCTCAAGCCAGGAACGTTGTCAGGGCTTTGCAGACGGCTTGGGCATTGAACTGGGGGATCAGATGATCGACGCCGGCCAGGACCCAGCCGAGATCAAGAACCGCGTGCTGGCCTATCTGTCGGCGAACCCGGATACTGATGCGGTTCTGACACTGGGTCCAACCTCGGCTGATCCGACAATTCTGGCGCTGGAAGAAAATGGTATGGCCGGTGACATCTATTTCGGCACCTTCGATCTGGGTGGTGAGATTGTCAAAGGCATCAAGTCTGGCGTGATCCAGTGGGGAATTGATCAGCAGCCCTTCCTGCAGGCTTACCTGCCGGTTGTTGTGATGACCAACTACCACCGCTATGGCGTTTTGCCGGGCAACAACATCAATTCGGGTCCCGGCTTCGTAACTGCTGATGGTCTGACCAAGATCGAAGAATTTGCTGGCGAGTACCGCTGATTCTTACAGCGCGGGCGCCCCGCCAAAGCGGCGCCCGCCAACAACTATCTGACGCAAAATCACTGCTTAACTCGGAGGGGCGTTCTAATGAGCGAGTCTGCTCAAAACACGGCTGTAACCGACGAACGGATTAAAGAAATATCGCCGCTGCGCAAAGCCTTGATCCGGCCTGAACTTGGCGGGATGGTTGGCACCGTTGCCGTCTTCACCTTCTTTCTTTTGTTCGCTTTTGACAGCGGCATGTTCAACGCACAGGGCATGATGAACTGGTCGGTTGTCTCGGCGCAGTTCATGATCATCGCCGTGGGTGCCTGCCTTCTGATGATCGCGGGTGAGTTTGACCTGTCAGTCGGGTCGATGATCGGCTTTTCGGGCATGATGATCGCAATTTTTTCGGTCACGCTCGCGTGGCCGGTCTGGATGGCAATTCTCGTCACGTTTGCAATGGCGGTGGCAATCGGCGCGCTGAATGGTTGGATCGTGATCCGGACTGGTTTGCCAAGCTTTATCGTAACGCTGGCCTTTCTGTTCATCTTGCGCGGCTTTACCATCTTCCTGCCGCAGGTGATCGAGCGCAAAACTATTATCGGCGGTGTGAAAGACGCAGCCGAAGGCGATTGGCTGGCGCCGATCTTTGGTGGTAAAATTTTGCAGGGATTGTTCCAATGGCTCGGGGATGCCGGGATTATCGCCGTATTCGAGCGTGGCACCCGCGCCGGTCAGCCAGTTGTGGATGGTATTCCAATGCTGATCGTCTGGGCGATCGCACTGATCATCTTTGGACACGTGCTGCTGACCAAAACGCGGTTCGGCAACTGGATCTTCGCCTCGGGCGGGGATGCTGAGGCGGCGCGCAACTCGGGTGTGCCTGTGAACCGGGTCAAGATTCTGATGTTTATGTTCACGGCCTTCTGCGCCACCGTCTTTGCCGTCTGTCAGGTGATGGAGTTCGGATCGGCTGGTGCTGACCGGGGTTTGCTGAAAGAGTTCGAGGCGATCATCGCCGTGGTCATCGGCGGCGCGCTTCTGACCGGAGGATACGGCTCGGTACTGGGCGCGGCGCTGGGCGCGCTGATCTTTGGGGTGGTGCAACAGGGGTTGTTCTTTGCCGGTGTCGAAAGCTCGCTGTTCCGGGTCTTCCTTGGGGTGATCCTGCTGGGGGCTGTGATCCTCAACACCTATATTCGCCGCATCATCACGGGAGAGCGTTGATATGAATCCCGAACATGAACCCATCATCCAGATGAAAAACATCGAAAAGCACTTCGGCAGCGTGATCGCGCTGGCGGGTGTCTCGGTGGACGTGTTTCCCGGTGAATGTCACTGCCTTCTCGGCGACAACGGTGCGGGCAAGTCGACCTTCATCAAAACCATGTCGGGCGTGCACCAGCCCACCCACGGAGAAATCCTGTTCGAAGGCCACCCCATGCATTTCGCCGACCCGCGTGATGCCATCGAGGCCGGGATCGCAACCGTGCACCAGCATCTGGCCATGATCCCGTTGATGTCGGTCTCGCGCAACTTCTTCATGGGCAATGAGCCGGTAAAGAAGGTCGGACCTCTTCACTTCTTTGATCATGACTATGCCAACAAGGTCACGATGGAAGAGATGAAGAAAATGGGGATCAACCTGCGCGGCCCTGATCAGGCGGTGGGCACGCTGTCAGGTGGTGAACGCCAGACCGTCGCCATCGCGCGGGCGGTGCATTTCGGGGCGAAGGTTCTGATCTTGGATGAACCGACCTCGGCCCTTGGGGTGCGCCAAACAGCCAACGTTCTGGCGACCATCGACAAGGTGCGCAAGCAGGGGATCGCGGTGGTCTTTATTACTCATAACGTCCGCCATGCGTTGGCAGTGGGGGACCGGTTCACGGTACTCAACCGCGGTCAAACGCTGGGTACGGCGCAGCGTGGCCAGATCACCCCTGAAGAGCTGCAGGACCTGATGGCCGGTGGTCAGGAGATGGTCGAGCTTGAAGGCAGTCTGGGCGGAACCGTCTGATACTTTTTTGCCCCGCTGGCTGTGCTGGCGGGGTGACTACTTCTTCTCGAAGTACAATATGACTTCACCCAGCCTTACGCCAAAACGCGAAACATAGGCTCGGTTCAATAACCGGTCATCCGACAACAACCACATCCAGTCATCAAAATTGACACGCATGGTGCCGTCTTTGACGGGCAGGTCGATTTTGTACTTCCAGTTAAACGTATCGCCCCTTTCGACCCCACTGGCTGTGCCCAGCACACCGGGAGCGGTGCCGGTCCAGGTGTCATCGCCGGTCTTGGTCAGGGTCCAGATCCGTTGTTCGGTCGCACCATCGTCATAGACGAAATCTTCGACAAGCGTCAGAGTCTCTCCGTCCCATGTGCCGTCAATATCGACCTGGAAGCGACGCGGGACATTACCTAGTACATCCTGAAACTGACCATAAGCGACAGTCTTACCTTCGAAGAACTCTTCAAGGTTCAGCTGACGATCTGACAGAAACGATTTTGGTATACGCGGTTTGGCCGAGCATGCGGCGAGGATGGCCAACCCCGCGATCGCGATACCTGCAATAAGGGTACGGCGGGCGATCATTGCAAAACCCTCAGCTCAGAGTCTGTATCGTGGCCGTTTGCGCCATGCAGATGGGCGGATTTCACTTCAGGCGCAGGGCGCATCGTGGCGACCAGCTCGGCCACCTTGATCCCGAATTTTCGCATCTCGGACCGGTTCATGATTACACCGTTCTCCGTCAGATACATCCAGTCGGTCACATCCAGTGTATGCCCGCCCGCGTCCTCGGGCAGGATGATGCGATAGGTCAGCTTGACGGTTGAGCCCGAAATCACGCCTTTTCCCTCGCCGACAATATCGTCCGCTGTTGCGGTGAAAGTGTTGCCCGTGCCCAACGTCAGATGCCATTTGCGGGTCATCTGTTTGCCGTTGGAATAGGTGAAATACTCGGACAGCGTACCGGTGTTGCCGTCCCATTCGCCCACCATACGCGCGACAAAGCTGTTCGACATCTTGCCATTCGGGCCATAGATCAATCCTTCGGACAGGATTTCGCCATTCAGGTTCTTTTTGAGTGAAAACTCAGGTCCGGTTCCGCTGTAGTCGGAGGGTGATTGCGAGCGGAAACTGAGGAACCGGTTCTTCACAGCAAACAGCGCAAAAATCGCAAGCAGACAGATCAGGAGCGTTTTCATTTGGCAGAGACCTCTGTCGGGAGGGTCAGGACCATGCCAAACGCTCCGAGTTTCAAGATGCAGGGCAGCACCGCATAGGCGAGGGTGAGTGTATTCAAAGCCTCGGCAGAATTGGCCTGTCCAGGTGTAAAGCCGCTGCGTTCCAGTAGCGGCAGTGTGAAAAAGGCGGCCAGAGCTAGACCCAGCTTACCTGCGAATGACCAGATGCCGAACGCAGCAGATGCGTTCAGCCCGGCCCGGGTCAGAACGACCGAGAACATTGCAGGCAGGACAACCATGTCCGCCCCAAGCGCCGCGCCGGATGCGAGGCATATGATGGCGAAACCAATGAGATTCCCAGGGGCTAGAAGAGCGGCCCCGACAAAGCCGAGAATGGCCAGCGGCATGGCGATCATCAGAGTCTGTTTCGGGCCAATCCGATTGCTGAGCCTGGCCCAGAACGGAACGCTGAGCCCGGCGCTGAGGAAGAACAGGATCAGCAATGGCCCCGCTTTGCCTGGCAGTTGCAGCCGATCTTCAACAAAGAACAGAAACAGGGTCGAGGTGATGGCGACGGGCAGGCTGTTGACCAACGCAAGGGCAAGCAGACGTAAAGCCCCAGCCTGTCCTAGGCCTGCAAAGGACAGCCCTTGACCGGTGATCGGCGTGCGTCGCCACATTGGCAGCGTAACAGCCAGAGTCACAACGCTCAGAAGCCCGAGAAACATTCCAAAGGCCGGATACCCTTGCGCGGCTGCGCCAAGCGCCACGAACACAGCGGGTGCTGCGGCTGCTATGATAACTCCGGTCAGTTGTCCACCTTCGCGGAAGGCGGCCAGTGTCATCAGTTCCTTCGCGCTAGCATGTTTCGCCAGCGTGGCGCTGCGGCCGTAAAGCAAGATGGTCCCAAGGCTGTAGGCCGAGAATAACAGGATCAGAATAGACACTAATGCGGCGATACTTACCGCTTCTGGCAAACCAAACAGCAATGGAAATCCAATTGCTAGACCCAGCGCAGCGGCGGCGGCAAATAACATCTGCCCACCGGGCCAGCGATCAATGGCCCAGCCAATCAGTGGATCTTGCACCAGGTCGACCAGCCGGATGACCAGCAGAATGGTGCCAATCACCCCCAGCCCGATACCGAGATTCACGGCGGCAAAGCGGGGCAGGTGGATGTAAAGCGGGATACCTGCTGCAGCAAGCATCAGCGCATAGAGGCTGACACGCGGGTACAGCATCACTGCCCCTTCAACTGCTGTGTGAACGAGGCGGATCGTGTATTGTTACCCAGAAAAATTGACATGAAGCTGCGTGTAATACCCGGATATGTCAGGGTGCAGGTTTTGCTTCCGTTGCGCCAGAAGCTGACGCTGTTGGGGCCTTGCGCGATGGCCAGATAGCTATCGCCTTTGCTGACCGCCTGAAAACAGCCCTGCAATTGGGCTTCCGTCGGCGCAGAATTGCCTTGTCGGGCCATCTCTTCCAGTGTCGACTCGACCAGCGCTTTTTGTTTCAGGTTTTTTCGATAGGTCAATTGTAGGCCGAAATTCTCGTTCCAGCTGAATGCGGCACCGCCGGGCGTGTAAAGCTTGGCGTCATAGAGCGGCAGCCCCAGAAAACGGAATGTCCCGGTGCCGCGCAGCTTAGGGTCTTTGATTGCATCCGACAAAGGCGAAGCCGCCAATCCGCCGGGGACCATCAGCGCCAGTGACAGCAACGCAGCGCAACAGGTTCTATACGCTGGCCGAAACAGCGAGGTCCGTTTCAGGGATACCATTGTCAGCTCCGATGCTCTGCGGGATGGCGGTGAGGCGCTCGACAACATGCATTGCGCTAGCAATCCCGTCTTCGTGGAAACCATGCCGGTTATACGCCCCGGCAAACCAGGTTCGGTTCTGTCCCTGCATCTCGCGGATTTGCCCTTGCGCGCGCAGGGCGGCTTTGTCGAACACCGGATGGGCGAACTCGACCTCGTCATAGATTTTGTCCGCGGGAATCTCTGAGGCGGCGTTCAGGGTCACAAACAGCGGGTCACTGTCGGGGATATTCTGAAGCCGATTCATCCAATATGTGACCCCAACATTGCCCTTTTGCGATCGATAGGTCCAACTGGACCAGCAAGCACGCCGCCTGGGCATTTGGCGGGGATCACAGTGCAGGATAGCTTTGTTCGGTTGATATCTAATCGCGCCGAGCGCCGCTTTTTCCGCTTCGGTCGCTGCATCACCCAGAATGGCGAGGGACTGATCGGAGTGGGTGGCCAGGATGATCTCATCAAACAGATCAGCGTCGCCGCCGGCATGCACCGTGACACCCAGATCGTGCCGTTCGATCCGCTGAACGAGCGAGGCCACACGAATGTCGGCCCCCCGCGTACGCAGAGCGGCCTCGATCCGGCGGACATATTCGATGCTGCCGCCTTTCACGGTGTACCACTGGTGCTGATTGGCACGGCCCGAGGCCAGTAACGCGTGATTGCGGAAGAACTGCACCAGCGAGCGGGCTGGGAACTGATCGACGAACTCGACCGGAGTTGACCAGATCGCGCCGCACATCGGCATCAGATAATTGTGCCGGAACCAGTGGCCGAGACGCAGTTGATCCACAAGCTCACCGATCGTGGTGTCGTCGTCCTGCGCGGCTTCGGGGGCCTCTTTGCCAAACCGCAGGATATCGGCGATCATCTTGTAATAGGCTGGACGCGCGAGGTTGCGTTTCTGCGCGGTCAAAGTGCGCAGATTGTTCAACCCATATTCGATGCGGCCATTGTCGATAGTTGCACCAAAGCTCATCTCACTTTTGGTGACCGGCACGTTCAGCTCATCAAACAGCCGGGTCAAATAGGGGTATGTGACATAGTTGAAGACGATGAAACCGGTATCTACCGGCTGATCTCCGTTCTTTCCGGCCATCACCGTGCGGGCGTGGCCGCCCAGTCGGGGCTCAGCCTCGAACAAGGTTATATCGTTGTCTTCGGAAAGGTAATAAGCTGCGGAGAGACCTGAAATGCCTGCGCCTATGACTGCGATTTTCTTGCGTACGCCCCGGGTTTCGTCGAACATTCCATCCTCGTTATTCGGTATTTACAACAAGATACGCAGGGAATGAGCCTTTGGATCAACCGCATTAGAAGTTTTTTTCCGACGCGCTATGTAGTGTTATCTGGCCGAATGCTACGAGCGCTGGGCGTGATCCATTGCTGCTGTCAGAACGTATTCGACCTAGTAGTACGAAAAAAGACTTACGCATGAGCAGTTTTGACGGAAAAACCTATTGGATCATTGGCGCCAGCGAAGGGCTGGGCCGTTGCTTGGCCGAAAAGCTGAGCCGCGAAGGCGCGCATTTGATCCTTTCTGCTCGCAATGCCGAGCGATTGGATGAAATCTGTGGCACCTTGCCTAATGCACGTGCTGTACCGATGGATGTGACTGATCTCGACACTGTGCGCCGCGCTGTGGTGGAGGCTGGCTCAATTGACGCGCTTGTCTACAACGCAGGCGCCTATGAGCCGATCAGTACGTCAGATTGGGACACCGATGCCGCTTTGGCGATAAGCGATGTGAACTATTCCGGTGCGCTTCGGGTGTTGGGTGAAACCGTCCCAGGATTTGTGGGCTCAGGCAGTGGTGATATCACGCTGATCGGGTCGCTTGCCGGGTATCATGGGCTTCCCAATGCGATCTCGTACGGGGCCAGCAAGGCTGCGCTGATCTCGCTGGCTGAGACCATGCGGCACGATCTGGCAGGGTCAGGCGTGACGGTGCGCATTGTCAATCCGGGGTTCATCAAGACCCGTCTGACCGACAAGAACAGTTTCAAAATGCCGATGCTGATGACACCCGAAGATGCGGCCGATCGCGTATTGCGCGCCATGTCCCGTCGCCGGTTTCGAACCGATTTCCCGGCACCGTTCTCATGGGTTGTGCGCCTGATCGATTATTTGCCCGATATTCTGGTGTACCGGGGAAAGTGACGCTATCCGCAAGTAAGCCTCTGAATTGTGCCTGCGCCGTTCACATAAACGTTCAGCCGGTCGATGCGATAATCCTGCGTGGCAATATCATCCGGGCCCAGAACGCGCGACCGTTCAGGCAGTTGGGCTTGTATGGTTGAAACCGGCTCACCAATGGTGTTCGCAAACGGTTCTCCCTTGCAAAATGCAAGATCAACCGGTGCCTCCTCTAGTTCAAGCGCCGCGTCCTGCGGTGCAGAGGTCTCAGAACATGCGGTCAGAAGAATTAGGATCGGAAATAAACGGTACATTGGCGCAGGGCTTTCTGGTGATGTCGTTTCTGAAATATCAAAGATTTAGCCAACCTGTCATGAAAGCGCAGTTGAAAAAACCCTGTATTTGACGCAGGGTCGGGCAAAACAGACAGGGAGACAAGCACCATGCGTACCCGTGCCGCCGTCGCCGTTCAGGCAGGCAAACCTTTGGAAGTGATGGACGTAAACCTTGAAGGCCCCAAAGCGGGCGAGGTTCTGGTCGAGATCAAGGCGACAGGCATTTGCCATACCGATGAATTCACCCTGTCGGGCGCCGACCCTGAAGGCTTGTTTCCCGCCATTCTGGGCCATGAAGGCGCAGGTGTCGTGCTTGAGGTCGGCCCGGGTGTAACCAGCCTGAAACCCGGCGATCACGTCATCCCGCTCTATACGCCCGAGTGCCGTGAGTGCGAATACTGCCTGCATCCCAAGACCAACCTGTGCCAGGCAATTCGCGAAACCCAAGGCCAGGGCCTCATGCCGGATGGCACCTCGCGTTTTTCTACGTTGGATGGCGATCCGATCCTGCACTACATGGGCTGCTCGACCTTCTCGAACCATACGGTTCTGCCTGAAATCGCGCTCGCCAAAGTGCGTGAGGACGCGCCCTTTGACAAGATCTGCTATATCGGCTGCGGCGTGACCACCGGAATTGGCGCGGTGATCAACACTGCCAAGGTAGAAATTGGCAGCCGTGCCATCGTGTTCGGCTTGGGCGGTATCGGCCTGAACGTGATTCAGGGCCTGCGTCTGGCTGGCGCGGATCAGATCGTGGGCGTTGATTTGAATCCAGCCAAGGTGGAAATGGCGACCAAGTTCGGCATGACCGATTTCGTGAACCCCTCTGAGGTCGAAGGTGATCTGGTGCCGTATCTGGTCAACCTGACCAAGGGCGGCGCGGATTATACCTTTGACGCCACAGGCAATGTCGGCGTAATGCGAGCGGCACTGGAATCGGCTCACAAGGGCTGGGGTGAATCGATCATCATCGGTGTGGCACCTGCGGGCGCTGAAATCTCGACTCGACCGTTCCAACTGGTTACTGGCCGCTCATGGCGTGGCACCGCGTTTGGCGGAGCGCGTGGACGCACCGACGTCCCGAAAATCGTGGATTGGTACATGGACGGGAAGATCGAGATCGACCCCATGATTACCCACACCATGGGCCTGGATGACATCAACCACGGTTTCGACCTGATGCATAAGGGCGAGAGTATCCGATCAGTGGTCGTCTACTAAGGCTCAATAAGGGCTGAAATGGATTGCACGGCGCGCTGCAATGCGCGCCGTTTCTTATTCTCCGGGCCTCGTCGCTCCAGTATCTGACCGGGGCGACCTGACGCGCAGCACAGGCGTATTAGCAGAGGTAGTGTTTGATCGGCTCTCTCGCCAAACCACGAAAACACCTGATGCGATGATGATACTTGCGCCAACGGCGACCCAGATATCCGGGTGCTCGCCAAAGAAAATCACGCCGAAGATCGTGGCCCAGATGATCTGGCTGTATTGACTAGGGGCAATGACGCCGGCGGGGGCGGCGCGATAAGCAAGGATGATCAGGTGCTGTGCGATTACCGAGAACACCCCGACAAACGCCATCATCGCCAGATGCAGCAATGTTGGTGGTTGATAAACTGCCGGTTGGGCGACGCTCATGACGGCGATGGCCAGCAGCATAGGATAAAGGATCAGGACGGCAGAGCGTTCTTCATTCCCGATTTTGCGGACAAGAACCGAAGCAAATGCGCTGCAGAAGGCTGCTGCCAAGGCCGCTAAATGGCCCAGGGTGATTTCGGTCGCGCCAGGGCGCAGGACGATCAGGACGCCGATCAGGCCGACGCCCACGGCCGCCCACCTTTGGGCACGGACCACCTCACCCAGAATCGGAATCGACAGAACAGTTACGATCAGCGGAAAGGAAAATAGCAGGGAATAGACTTCGGCCAGCGGCAGCACCGAAAAAGCGTAGAAGGCACAAGACATGGCCATGATCATCGTCGCTGATCGCAACAGCACCAACCACGGATGCCGCGGCAGGAAATTCCCAGTGGTCCGATCGGCTAGAATTGTTACTGCCATAGGGACAAAGGAAAACAGCGTCGCAAAGAAGATGATCTGCAAAACCGAATAGGTGCCACCCAGCACCTTGATCAGCACGTCATGCGTCGCGAAGACGGCAAAGCCTAAGAACGCAAAGGCAAGCCCACGAAGGGTGGAGTTCTGAGCGCTCATGACAAAAGCCTCAATCATAGATGGATCGTTTGGGGTGTTTGATGTTTGCTTAGACCCAAATTGGTCTGACGGGTAGCCCTTATTTTACCGCTAACATTCTTTTGCAGGCAGGGTTGCAGATTTTGCAATACGCAGGAAACGGGTCGAGTCCAAAACAAGCGATTGCCATGATCATCTCAAATCAAGGAGAAACATCATGCACGGAATTTCAGCCCTACCAACACAGCAGGTTCAGGCATATCGCGCCGGTGCGCCGGATGGATATGGAAACCCACCAGAGCGTGCGATTTCCAATGGGGCGGGCAACCCATGCCGTCATTGTTTGAAATACATACCGGAAGGCAAAGAGATGCTGGTGTTGGCGCACCGACCCTTCCCGGAAACGCAGCCTTATGCAGAGACTGGACCGATCTTCCTTTGTGCCGACCCCTGCGCACGCTATGAAAGTGAGGATGTGCTGCCCGAGGCGTTGACCGACTCGCCCAACTACCTGATCAAAGGGTATGGTCCGGACGACCGAATTGTCTATGGAACCGGGATCATCACCCCACAGGCGCAGTTGCATGAGGCGGCTGAAAAAATCTTCTCCCGCGCTGATGTCGCTTACATCCACATCCGATCTGCTCTGAACAACTGTTATCACGCACGGATCGATCGTGTCTAAAGCTTGACGCGGTGCATCCCCCGATGTGGTTGGTTCGGGTCGTTGACAGTTGCGTCGTCGACCCGACTGGAGGTCAACGCAAGGAACACATCCTCAAGATCAGCTTCTTCAGTGCGGACGTCCTGGATGCGAATATCGGCCTGACGTACAGATTCCAGCACCTGCTCGGCTGTAGTTAGGTTGCTGTGGTATTGCAGCACAAGGTCGCCGTTCTCACGTTGCGCTGCAATCACGTTATCCGCTACAGGCAGAGTCTGTATGGGGCTATCCGGCACGATCACCATGGTTCGGCTGTCCATGCGGCCCAGCAGATTGGCCGTGCTGTCTTGTGCGATCTTTTCGCCGTGATTGATAATGGCGATCTCGTCACACATCTCTTGCGCTTCTTCCAGATAGTGCGTGGTCAGGATGATGGTCATGCCCTGTTCGTTCAGCTTGCGCACATTGGCCCAAAGCATCTGTCGCAGTTCAATATCCACACCCGCCGTGGGTTCGTCGAGCACCAGAATCTTGGGATGGTGCACCAGCGCTTTGGCCAGCAGCAGACGCCGCCGCATTCCGCCCGAGAGCGTGCGCGCATAGGCCTCGGCCTTGTCGGCAAGGCCAACGAGGTCGAGGATCTCATCGCTTCGCCGATCAGACTTGGGAACACCGTACAGCCCGGCCTGAACTTCTAATGCGCCTCGAGGTGTAAAGAACGGATCAAGGTTCAATTCCTGAGGCATCACGCCGATGGCGGCGCGGGATTGGCGCGGGTTTTGATCCTGGTCGAAGCCCCAGATCGAGACGCTGCCAGACGTTTTGACCACCAGCCCCGCCAGAATGTTGATCAGGGTGGATTTGCCGGCTCCATTCGGGCCAAGCAGACCGAAAACGGACCCCTGCGGTACCGTCAGGTCGATCCCTTTCAAAGCCTGTTTCTCGGGCTGGCCCTTGCCGCCGCGATAGGTCTTGCGCAGTGATCTGATTGTGATTGCCGCATCGGACATGTGGCCCTTGCCCCCGGTTTGCTCATCGCCCATAAACGCACCTAATACATGCCCGCGAGGCCGACAACCAAAGAAGGATCGCCAGCCGTGACCATCGAAGCGCCGGAAACCAAGATTGTCGAAAATACCCGCGTCGCCTGCGATGGTGGCGAGGGTGCGCTGGGTCATCCGCGCGTCTGGCTGCAGATTCCCGAAGACACTGGTTGGGTCGAGTGCCCCTATTGCGATTGCAAATACGTGCTGCGTGGTGAGGACTCTGGTCAGGACGCGTAAGGGCGATCAGGACGGCAGGCGGTCGTAACTGGCGAGGATGGATAATGCTGTTCACAGCCAAAACGATTGACCTTTCCGACAGCCAGCCAATCGCGAACGGGACTGTGCGCAGTGTCTATGACTTTCCCGGTCATCCTGACCTTCTGATCAAAGTTTTTACCCGGTCCCAAGATCGTGTCTCGCACAGGCTTGGCAAGCGACTGGCATGGAAACTGTTCCCCGAGGCGCAGTATCGCAGCACGCTAAAAGAGCTGGAATGCGAGCTGCGGGTATCGCTGAAACTCGGGACGGAAATTGAGCGTTCACCCCTGTCCAGGATGTTGGGCGTGGTTCAGACGACGCATGGGGCGGGGGTTGTGGTTGAGCGCATTTCTGGCCTTGATGGCGGGCTTGCACCCAAGCTTTATGAAGTCTGCCGCAGTGGATTGGACGCCCCGGTTTTGGAAGCGTTGAATGCATTCGTTGCGCAGATGTTTGACCTTCACATCGTCGCGCGCGACGTCAAAAGCTCGAACATCGTCTATGGAACGCGGGGGGCGGGCCCAGCCTGTTTCCTGATCGATGGATATGGTGAGCGGAACCTCATCCCACTGCGCAGCCTGTCCCAACGTCTGAATGATCGCTCGCTGAACAAACAGTTCTCGTTGATCGCGCAAAAAGCAGGCTTGGCTTGGAATGCGGATAAGCGCACTTTTTCGAATAGCTAAGGCCAGACCACGGGCAAATTAGGTCGCAACGAATTGGCCAGGTGGCCTCGTCTTTCGTGCAGCCCTTCTGTACAACTTGGCGCAACCCAGCGCAGGAGCCTCATATGACCACCACCCAATTCGGAAAAGGCTGCCATCTGCATCTGATTGATGGATCAGCCTTTATCTTCCGCGCCTATCACGCTTTACCGCCGTTGACGCGGAAATCGGATGGGCTACCAATTGGGGCCGTGTCGGGCTTTTGCAACATGCTGCAGAAATATGTCGAAGGGAACGCCGGGCCGGATGCGCCGACCCATGTTGCGGTGATCTTCGACAAGGGCTCGCATACGTTCCGTAATGACCTGTATGATCTCTACAAGGCCAACCGTGAAGCGATGCCCGAGGATTTGCGCCCGCAAATGCCGCTGACTCGCGAAGCCACCAAGGCGTTCAACATCGCCTGCAAAGAACTTGAAGGCTATGAAGCCGACGACATCATCGCGACCCTCGCCGTTCAGGCACGTGAGGCCGGTGGGCGGGTGACCATTGTCAGTTCTGACAAAGACCTGATGCAGCTTGTGGGCGGCGGTGTCGAGATGCTGGATGCGATGAAGAACAAGCGCGTCGATCGCGACGGGGTGGTTGAGAAGTTCGGCGTCGGGCCCGAGCGGGTTGTCGATGTGCAGGCTTTGGCCGGGGATTCGGTGGATAACGTACCGGGCGCTCCGGGCATTGGTGTGAAGACGGCGGCGCTGTTGATCAATGAATATGGCGATCTGGAAACCCTGCTGGATCGCGCTGAAGAGATCAAACAGCCCAAGCGCCGCCAGACTCTGATCGAAAAGCGCGACCAGATCGAGCTTTCGAAGAAACTTGTGCAATTGGATGAAAACACACCGTTGGATTTCACTCTGGATGACCTTGAGGTGAAGGATCCCGATGCTGAGACTTTGATGAAGTTTCTAGCAGAGATGGAATTTCGGACGCTCACCAAACGCATTGCTGACAAGCTGGGCGTTGAGTCCCCCGTCATCCCCGAGATATCCACGCCTGAGGCGGAGTCACAGGCCGAAGACGTCCCATTTGATGCATCGAAATACGAATGCGTGCGCGATGCTGCGGCATTGCAGAAAAGGATCGATCAGGCATACGAGCGCGGCTGGGTTGCGGTGGATACCGAGACCACTGGCCTGAATGAGATGATCGCCGATTTGGTCGGGATTTCGCTATGTGTCGAGGCGGGTGAGGCTTGTTACATCCCGTTGACTCACCGTGAAAGCGCGACCGATGATCTGTTCGGATCGGATGCGCTGGCCGATGGACAGATGCCGCTGGATGAGGCTCTAAACTTGCTGAAACCGATGTTTGAGGATCCGTCGATCCTGAAGATCGGACAGAACATGAAATACGATGCCAAGATCTTTAATCGATATGGCGTCGACGTTGCCCCCATCGACGACACGATGCTGATGTCCTACGCCATGCATGGCGGTGAGCATGGGCATGGCATGGATACGCTATCTGAACGCTATCTGAGCCATACGCCGATTCCCATCAAACCTCTGCTTGGCTCGGGCAAGTCTGCAATCACTTTCGACAAGGTGCCGATTGACGAGGCCACGGCCTACGCTGCCGAGGATGCGGACATCACCCTTCGCCTGTGGAAATTGTTCAAGCCGCAGTTGCATCAGGTGCAGGTGACGACGGTGTATGAAACACTTGAACGTCCATTGGTGCCGGTCCTCAAAGAAATGGAGATGCATGGCATCAAGGTCGATCGCGATGTTCTCAGCCGAATGTCAAATGCATTTGCGCAGAAAATGGCCGGATTAGAGGCTGAAATCCACGAATTGGCGGGTGAGAACTTTAACGTCGGTTCGCCAGCACAACTGGGTGAAATCCTGTTCGACAAAATGGGGCTTGAGGGCGGCAAGAAGGGCAAGACCGGTAAGTACTCGACCGGAGCGGACATTCTTGAGGACCTTGCAACGGAACATGAACTGCCGCGCCGGGTGCTGGACTGGCGGCAACTCTCCAAGCTGAAATCGACCTATACGGACGCGCTGCAGACCCATATCAATCCTGATACGGGCCGGGTGCATACGTCATATTCGATTACGGGGGCGAATACGGGCCGTTTGGCCTCGACCGATCCGAACCTGCAAAACATTCCGGTGCGGACTGAGGAAGGTCGGCGCATACGTGAGGCGTTCATTGCCGAGCCGGGCAATGTGCTGGTCAGCCTTGATTACAGCCAGATTGAGCTACGGATTCTGGCCCATATCGCCGATATTCCGACCCTGAAACAGGCGTTTGCGGATGGTTTGGACATTCACGCAATGACGGCGTCCGAGATGTTTGATGTACCGTTGGACGAGATGACGCCGGATATCCGTCGTCAGGCCAAGGCGATCAACTTTGGTGTGATCTACGGCATTTCGGGCTTTGGGCTGGCGCGCAATCTGCGCATTCCCCGGGCGGATGCGCAGGGTTTCATCGATCGCTATTTCGAACGTTTCCCCGGCATCCGGCGCTATATGGACGACACGATCGCGTTTGCCAAAGAGAATGGCTATGTCCAGACCCTGTTCGGCCGGAAAATCCATACACCCGAGATCAATGCCAAGGGGCCGCATGCCGGGTTCTCGCGTCGTGCTGCGATCAATGCTCCGATCCAAGGGACGGCAGCAGATGTGATCCGGCGCGCGATGGTGAGGATGCCGGATGCGATCAACGGCTTGCCCGCCAAGATGCTGTTGCAGGTGCATGACGAGTTGCTGTTCGAAGTGGCTGAAGAGGCTGTGGATCAAACCATTTCGGTCGCGCGCGCGGTGATGGAAGGGGCAGCAGATCCGGCAGTGAAGCTGGATATTAAGCTGGTCGCGGATGCCGGACAAGGCGCGAACTGGGCCGAGGCCCATTAGGGGCGGCGCTGCTCATCAAGCCCTGCGGGCCCTCTTTGCAGCGGGTCAGGCTTCTGGCCTGACCAGGCGGGCGATCAGGCGTTTTACGAAAGGGCCCAGCGTCAGGATGACGGTAAAGGCGATAGGCCAGCAAAAGGCCCAAGAGGCCATCCAGTCTCCGAGTGTTGAAGGGCTGAAGCCGATAGCTTTGAGCGTGGCTATGCCGGTGACGACGCAGGACATCAGGCCGGACATGATCAAGGCGAACAGGGCATTGGCATAGCGGGCAGATATCATGCGAGGCATCCTTGGCGTGTCGATGCCCTCAATTGCGCCATTTCAGTCTGAAAATCCAGCGTTCATGCAGGGTTTAATACTGTAGCCAAGCCAGTGAGTCCTCAGTCCGCCGAGTTGAGGAGTTGTATTCGGCGCTGACCCAGCCGCTGTAATCCGACTGGTCCATCGCAGCAAACAACGCGGCAAAGTCCATTGTACCCAGCCCGGGTTCCGAGCGATCCGGCGCAGCCCCGATCTGTGCATGGACAATACGGGGCTGAAAACGGTGCCAAATCGCCAGCGCGTCGCCGTGGATCATCTGCGCATGAAAACTGTCATATTGTAGGCCGACATTTGCGCGGTCGACGCGGTCCAGCACTTCGGCGGCCAGATCATAATTGTTCAGGAAGTAACCGGGTTGCGATACGGGGTTGAGCGGTTCGATTGTAAACCGCTGTGCCGGCGCAAGATCTGCCGCCCATTGCAGGTTCTCGACAAAACAACGCAGGGCCTCGGGGCCGGAAGCGTATCCGGCCATAACGTGAATCATCTCTGGCCGCAGCACATCCGCGTAGCGCAGAACGCGCCGGATATCGGACTTAAACCTGTCAGAGCTGCCGGGCATGGCGGCGTAACCCGGTTCACCGCCGGTATAATT
The DNA here is from genome assembly GCF_019904295.1 of Ruegeria sp. SCSIO 43209. Lineage (NCBI taxonomy): Bacteria > Pseudomonadati > Pseudomonadota > Alphaproteobacteria > Rhodobacterales > Roseobacteraceae > Ruegeria > Ruegeria sp. SCSIO 43209. Next base: position 3,118,255 of record NZ_CP065359.1, on the reverse strand, counting down.
CGGGGGCGGGGCGTTGATCAGCACCAGATCAAGCCCGCTGGACAGCAGCGCGCGGCGGGTCTCTTTGGCCGCGAGGTCGTAGGGGAAGAGAATTTCAACAGCCGTAAACCCGGCCTGCGCGGCGGCTTGAAACCGGTCGAGATAGGGCAGTTCTGCAAACAGCAGTGAAAGATTGGCGGCAAATCTGGGCATCGGGCATCCGGTGTCGAACTTTGCAGAGCCTAGCGATCACGACGGCCACGTGAAAGAGACTGAAAACGACAGATTGTCGAAAATCGGCCAGATAAAGGCTTTCGAATCAGGGACCATCAGGCTCGAGCGGTATCCCGTTGCGAGGGCCGCGCCAACAATAAGGTCTGATCACGATGGCCATGAGCCCTGAACCCGCGCGCGGGACCGCTATAGCTGTATCTGACGGTCGACAGACCGCGTTCACCGGAAATACGCTGGCGGTGGCTTCGATGCTGACGTGGGCGGCGGGTTTCCCGGCGGCTGAGATCCTATTGCAAAGCTGGCCACCTATCGCCCTGTTCGCAGCACGGATGTCTCTTGCGGTGTTGGTCATGGTACCAATCTGGCTGATTCTGGACGGACCGGCTCAGGTATTGCGCGCCCGTTGGGGCCATGCCCTCATGGTCGGCGGTTTGGGGCTAGGGTCGGGGATGTTCCTGATCCTTGTGGCGCAGAAGCTGACCGACCCAGTTACCGTTGCCATTATCGCCTCGTGTGCGCCTTTGATTGCTACGATCATGGAGCTTGTGGCGGGAACGCGGCGATTGCGCTGGAGCTTTGCGCTGGGATTGGTGATTTCAATCATTGGCGGCCTGATTGCCACCAGCGCGGTGGCACCGGCACAATTAGGACTGGGCGCGATGTGCGCAGTGGTGTCTACCGCGCTGTTCTGTTGGGCCAGCATGGCCACTGCGCGCGACTTCCCCGAGCTTAGCCAGTTGGGCCGTAGCACCATTACATTGGTCGGAGGATTGTCGACCGCAGCCATTCTAGTACCGTTAGCCGGATTGCTGGGGCTAGAGGTCATGCCTACACGCCCCGTAGATGTGGCGCAGATGGGTATGTTGGTGTTCTACGCACTGTTCTCACTGGGCCTGAGCCAATTTTTCTTCATAGCATCAGTGGGAAAACTGGGGGTCGCCCTGGCGTCATTCCACATCAATATCGCGCCATTTTATGTGATGGTGATCATGATGGCGCTGGGCGAGGACTGGAACTGGACCCGCGCGCTGGGCGCGTCGCTGGTGGCGCTTGCGGTCGTGCTGGCGCAGGACCGCAAACCGCGACCGGTTCAATCCTCTAGCACATCAGATGCGATCAGTGGGAAAAACTGGCCGTCCGACCAGACACCAAACCAACCGTCGTGATGTCTGGCGATCTCGACCAACCGGTAAAAGCTCTTGCGATCAATGCGCGCCTCAAGATTCGCGCGCACCAATATGTAGGGTGAGGGCTCATCAGTTTCCGTATTTAGGACAATGCGGATCGGGTGATCGGGCCCGGCGATGGCTGTATCGCCCACTTGCGTCGTAAAAGTCAGACGTTGGGCTTCGCCTTGTCCCTCATGCTCAAAATCAACGGCAACAAACGGCGCATCCTCGACGGTGATTCCCACCTTTTCAGCGGGAGTGACGAGAAAGTACCTACCCTCTTCTTTCTTAAGAATTGAGGAAAATAGCTTAACAAGCTCGACCCTGTTGATCGGTGACCCTAGATAACTCCAAGTGCCATCTTTGGCGATCCGAATGTCCAGATCGCCACAAAACGGAGGATTCCATAGGTGAACGGGCGGCAAACCCCGCGTTTTGGCCGCTTTGACCGAAGCCGCCAGACCGTCAGGTGAAGGGGTCACGGGTTTTTGTCCGCTCATTGCTTTTGCCATTTCCTCTCAGCGCGATACACTTCAATCATAACAGTCCACGGAAGGGAACCTCATGTCCGAACCTGCCGACCTCGTGTCCGAGATCGAAGCGCTGGAAAACAAGCTGCAAGAGGCCAAATCCTCGATCACCCGCCGCTTTATCGGGCAGGAGAAGGTCGTGGACCTGACCCTGACCGCGCTTTTGTGCGGCGGTCACGCGCTGCTGATCGGTCTGCCGGGGCTGGGCAAGACGCGGTTGGTCGAGACGCTTTCGACCGTGATGGGCCTGCATGGCAACCGCATCCAGTTCACGCCGGACCTGATGCCTGCTGATATTCTGGGCTCGGAAGTGCTGGATACTGCCGAAGATGGCAGCCGCCATTTCCGGTTCATCTCCGGCCCGATTTTCTGTGAGTTGCTGATGGCGGATGAGATCAACCGTGCCAGTCCCCGGACCCAATCGGCGCTGTTGCAGGCGATGCAAGAGCGTACGGTGACAGTCGCGGGCGAAGACCGCGAATTGGGCGTACCGTTCCATGTGCTGGCAACGCAGAACCCGATTGAGCAGGAAGGGACCTATCCATTGCCCGAAGCTCAACTGGACCGGTTTCTAGTGCAGGTCGACGTGGAATATCCGGATCGCCAGACCGAGCGAGATATTCTGCTGGCTACCACGGGGGTCGAGGAAGCCGAGGCGCATCAGATTTTCACCAAAGAGGAATTGCTGGCCGCACAGGTTCTGTTGCGCCGGATGCCTGTAGGAGAGTCGGTTGTCGAACTGATCCTCGATCTGGTCCGCGCCTTCCGCCCGGATGAGGCAGGTGTGTCAGAGCGAGTGAAGGAAACTGTTGCCTGGGGTCCCGGACCGCGCGCTGCGCAGGCTCTGATGATGACCGTGCGCGCAAATGCGATGCTGGAAGGCCGTTTGGCCCCCAATGCCGAGGATGTTCTGACCATGGCCCGTCCGGTTCTCAGCCACCGTATGGCGTTGAACTTCGCGGCGCGGGCACGTGGTGACAGCCTCTCTGACCTGATTGAGTCCACCGCTACTGGGCTGGTCCGAACAGAGGCCGCGGCGTGAGCGCCGCCCAGACCCTTCGCGAACGCTCCGAGGCCGAAGCGTCCCGGTTGCCGCCGTTATTGGCGCGTGCCGAGCATCTGGCCGGAACCGTGTTATTGGGCGATCACGGGCGGAGACGCTCGGGTCTGGGGGATGATTTCTGGCAGTACCGCCCTGCGCAGATTGGCGACAGTCGCCGGTTGATCGACCATCGCCGTTCGGCCCGTGGTGATCAGCAGTTTGTACGTGAGCGCGAATGGCAGATTGCACAGTCGATCATGCTTTGGGTCGATCAGGGCGCGTCGATGCGGTTTGCTTCGGACAAGAACTTGCCGACCAAGGCCGATCGTGCGCGCCTGCTGGGGCTGTCGACCGCTATCCTGCTTGTGCGTGGTGGCGAGCGCGTTGGTCTGACTGGCACGACGCTGCCCCCGCGCAGGGGGAATGCTCAGATCATTCGGCTGGCCCAAGCCTGGTCTGAAGATGCGCAAACCGATTACGCGCCACCCGAACACCGCGCCATGATCCCGCATGCGCGTGCGGTGTTTATCTCGGATTTTCTTGGGCCGCTGGACGAGGTCGAGCTGGCCCTTACCAAAGCCGCTGACCGGGGCGTGCGCGGCGTGTTGCTGCAGGTTCTGGACCCCAGCGAGGAGTCCTTTCCCTATTCGGGACGTACCATTTTTGAAAGTGTTGGTGGCACCGCTCGACATGAAACCTTGAAGGCCGCAGACCTGCGTGATCGTTATCTGGATCGCCTTGCGCAGCGTAAGGACGCGCTGACGCAGCTTTGTCGTGCGACCGGATGGCAGATGGGGCTCCATCACACCGGTGACAGTGCTCAATCGGCTCTGTTGTGGCTTTATCGCGCCTTAGATGGGGGTGCGCAATGACGGTTCTTGCAGGCATCGGCTTTACCGCGCCATGGGTGCTGCTGGGCCTTTTGACCCTGCCGATCCTGTGGCTGATCCTGCGCGCTGTTCCGCCTGCGCCGATCCGCCGACTGTTCCCTGCGGTTACCTTGTTGCTGGGCCTTAAGGATGATGAAAGCGTTTCGGACCGTACACCATGGTGGTTGCTGCTACTGCGGATGCTGGCAGCCGCAGCGATCATCATCGGGCTGGCAGGGCCGGTGTTGAACCCCTCACGCGATGAGACCGGATCCGGGCCGCTTCTGCTGGTGCTGGATGCAAGCTGGGGGGGCGCGACACGTTGGTCCTCGACACTTGATCAGATTGATGCGCAATTGACGGAAGCCGGGCGGGCGGGTCGTCCTGTGTCGATCTTGCGTCTGACTGAGCCTGAGGCACCTGTGTTTCAGGCCGCCGAGGCGTGGCGTGGGCGTCTGCCGGGCCTTACACCGATGCCGTGGCAACCAACCCAAGCGCAGATTGACCAAACTCTGATCGCGTTGGGACAGGTTGAAGGTGGCTTCGACACCCATTGGTTCAGCGACCGTCTGTCCTATGTCGGCCATGATCGTTTGACTTCTGCCCTTCAGGCGCGTGGGGACGTGATTGTCTACCAATCCACTGCACCCGTTACCGCGATCTTGCCCGCCACCTATCAGGACGGCGCAATCCGACTCAGCGTACAGCGCGCTAATCCAGGACCAGAGGAAAGAGTCACCGTTCTGGCGCAAGGGCGCGACCCGGCAGGAGCAATGCGGGTGCTGCAATCGACCAATCTTGAGTTCGAAAACGGCTCTACGCAGGCGGAAATTGATCTTGCGCTTCCATCGGAACTGCGCGCACGCATTACACGGTTCGAGATTCAAGGCCAGCGCTCTGCCGGTGCCATTACACTGACAGATGACAGCCTGCGTCGGCGCGAAGTGGCATTGATCGCAGGTACCCTGAACCGCGAAGGGTTAGAGTTACTGTCGCCGCTTCACTACCTGACACAGGTACTGATTCCGACCGCTGATTTTGTCGAAGGCGGCCTGGCCGAGGTTCTCCCCGCGAACCCGGATGTGATCGTATTGGCGGATGTGGCCAAGCTGTCCGAGTCGGAACAGGCTGAAGTCGTCGAATGGGTTGAACAGGGCGGCCTGCTGCTGCGCTTTGCCGGCCCACGCATGGCCGCCAGCGATCTGGGGCGCGATACTGAGGATGCACTGTTGCCGGTTCGACTTCGTAGCGGTGGCCGCTCGGTCGGCGGCGCCATGAGCTGGGGTGAAGCGAAGGGGCTTGCTCCGTTCACTGAAAACTCGCCGTTCTATGGGTTGGAGATTCCTGCGGACGTCTCTGTGACCACTCAGGTCATGGCACAACCAGATCCTAATTTGGCGGACCGGGTCATTGCATCACTGTCGGATGGCACACCATTGGTGACCCGAAAACCGCTGGGGCTGGGGCAGGTGGTTCTGTTCCATGTCACGGCTGATGCGGAATGGTCCAGCCTTCCGCTGTCCGGGCTGTTTGTCGAAATGCTCGACCGGCTTGCCGTTGCTTCTGCTGCCAAATCGCGTCAAGAGGCTCAGATGCAGGGCACCGTATGGGAGCCGATTCAAATAATGGATGGCTTCGGTGTTTTGACTGACGCAGGAACGCTGCCCGGTGTCGATGGAGTCGAACTGGTTTCTGGGCAAATCGGGCCGGACCTGCGCCCGGGGCTTTATGAAAACGGCAAGCAGAAACTGGCGCGGAATGTTCTTGCCGAGGATGCTGTACTATCCCCGGTGATCTGGCCGTCTGACGTCCCAATCCGGGGTCAGGAGATCAGCAATGAGACTCCGTTGGAAGGGCTGTTGCTTGGCCTTGCACTGTTGTTGCTGACAATCGATGTGATTGCGTCTTTGGCGTTGTCGGGGCGCTTGGCCAAGGCAACCCCTGTTGCATTTGCGCTTGCTGCCCTGTTCCTTGCCCCTGAGGTGCGGGCACAGACCCCTGAAGACACCGATTTTGCATTGAACGCGACGCATGAGCTTGTGCTGGCGCATGTACTTACCGGGAATGCTCAGGTCGACGATATCGCGCTGGCCGGGCTGCGCGGGTTGGTGCAGACGCTGCATTTTCGCACTTCGGTCGAACCCGCCGATCCGATTGGCATCGACCTTGAACGTGATGAGCTTGCATTCTTTCCGCTGCTCTATTGGCCTGTTACTCCGGACCAGCCACAGCCCTCGGTTGAAGCCTATGCAAAGCTGAACGCCTATCTGCGTTCGGGCGGGATGATTTTATTTGATACGCGCGACGCCGATATCGCCGGTTTCGGGGCGTCCAGCCCCAATGGGCGCAAGCTGCAACAACTGGCCGCCCCGTTGAATATCCCCTCATTAGAGCCTGTCCCGCGTGATCATGTCCTGACCCGCGCCTTTTATCTGCTGCAGGATTTCCCCGGACGATATTCTGGCACCGAGGTCTGGGTCGAGGCCGCGCCACCCGATGCCGAGCAGATCGAAGGAATGCCCTTCCGAAACCTCAACGATAACGTGACCCCGGTGGTGATCGGCGGTAATGACTGGGCCGGGGCCTGGGCGGTGGATCGCAACGGTCAGTCCCTATTGCCCGTGGGTCGCGGTTATGCCGGAGAACGACAGCGCGAGTTGGCCAATCGGTTTGGGGTTAATCTGGTAATGCATGTGCTGACCGGGAATTACAAATCCGATCAGGTTCACGTGCCCGCGCTTTTAGACAGGTTGGGACAATGACCGGAACCGTCATCTTTGACCCGCTAATCCCGTTGCCGTTTCTGGCAGCCGTGGCATTGATTGCCATGTCAGGTGTGGTTCTGGCGCATTGGCGCGGTCTGTCGGGCTGGGCCCTGCGCGGCTTGGCGGCCCTGGTCATCCTCGGGGCGCTTAGCGGTCCTGTTTATCAGGTCGAAGATCGCGCGCCGCTTACCGACATCGTGTTGATGATCGAAGATGAAAGCGCCAGTCAAACCCTATCGGATCGTGCCGAACAGACTGCTCAGGCTGCCAACGACCTCGTGACCGAGATCGAAGCGCGAGACAATACCGAGCTGCGCCGCATCCAGGTTGGTGACGGCGATGGTGACGAGGGCACGCAGGTCATGGCTGCGCTGAACGCGGCACTGGCCGAAGAACCCCGTGCGCGGATTGCGGGCATTATCGTGGTGTCAGACGGCATCGTTCATGATGCAGACCTGGCACCCGACCTGCCTGCTCCAATGCATCTGTTACAGACTGGGCGCGAAGGCGATTGGGATCGGCGCCTGATCGTGCGTAACGCCCCAGCCTTCGCCATTATCGGTGAACCCGTGACCCTGACCCTGCGCGTCGAAGACACTGGGGCTGCGCCTGCCGGAGTTGCAAACGCTCCGCTTGAGATTTCCGTCGATGGAGGTGAACCCGAGCAGTTCACCATTCCAATCGGTCTGGACGTCGAGCTCCCGATCACGCTGCCGCATGGTGGTAGGAACGTCATCCAGTTCACGGTCCCGCAGGCCGAGGGCGAACTGACCGACCGCAACAACACGGCTCTGATCCAGATGAACGGTGTGCGGGATCGCCTGCGTGTTCTGCTGGTATCGGGCGAGCCGCATCCGGGCGGGCGTACTTGGCGCAACCTGCTGAAATCTGACAGCTCGGTTGATTTGGTCCATTTTACCATCCTCCGGCCGCCGGAAAAACAGGATGGCGTACCGGTGGATGAGCTCTCACTGATTGCCTTCCCAACGCGAGAGTTGTTTCTGGAGAAGATCAATGATTTCGACCTGATCATCTTTGACCGCTACAAACGGCGCGGCATCCTGCCTGCGATCTATCTGGATAATGTTGGCGACTATATCGTCAATGGTGGCGCGGTGCTGGTCGCTGCTGGCCCTGATTTTGCCACGGCGGACAGCCTGTACCGATCCCCTCTTGGGCCGGTCCTGCCCGCAAAACCCAGTGCGCGGGTTTACGAGGAACGGTACGTGCCCATGGTCACCGATCTGGGCCAGCGTCATCCGGTTACTGCTGATCTGGGCGATGCTGAGACTTGGGGTGCTTGGCTGCGCCAGATCGATGTCAGCCAGCTATCCGGCAATATGCTCATGACCGGCGTGGATGATCGTCCGTTGCTGCTGTTGGATCGCGTGGGTGAAGGCCGTGTAGCGCTGATGGCATCAGACCACGCCTGGCTATGGAGCCGCGGCTTTGAGGGCGGTGGCCCGCAGTTGGAACTACTCCGCAGGCTGGCCCATTGGATGATGAAAGAACCCGAGCTTGAGGAAGAGGCGCTGTGGGCCGAGGCGAACGGCCAGTCCATGCGCATTATCCGTCAAACGCTGGAGGATGAAGTTGGCCCAGTCACCGTCACCCTCCCCAACGGCGACACCTTGGAGATTACGCTAAACGAAGTCTCGCCCGGTCGGTTCGAGGCGCAGTACTTCGGCCCTGAAATTGGCCTGTACCGTCTGGAAGAGGGTGCGCATTCTGCCGTGATCGGTCTTGGTCCTGCTGCACCAAAGGAATTCGAGCGCACGATCGCGACCGATGAGATTCTAAGCCCCGTTCTGGCCAGCCTGCGCGGGGGAACGATCCGGTTGGAAGAGGGTCTGCCCTCAATCCGGAATGTCCGTGCGGGCCGACCGGCAGCAGGTCGGGGCTGGATCGGTCTGACCCCGCGCGACGCCTATGAAACCCGCGATGTTACACAGGCCGGGTTGCTTCCACCCTGGCTGGTGCTGTTGCTTGCCGGTGGGTTCCTCTTGGCCGGTTGGTTGCGTGAGGGACGCCGCTAACGCTGCTTAAGCACTTTTTCATGCTCTACCGCGATGCTCTGAGCAGATTATCGCGGGAAAACTTTACATGAGTCTTGCTGAGAAACTGGCGCAGGAACGGCGCGCACGACTGGCGGCCGAGCGGTTGTTGCATCTGAAACAGGCCGAGTTGTCTGCTGCCAACCGCAAATTGGGACGCCATGCTATCGCATTGACACGTCAGATCGATGAGACTCAGGCCGAGGTTGCGACGGTTCGCGATGAAAACGAAAAGGTCAAATCCGATCTGACCGTAGCCAATGCCAAGATCGAAGTGGCTGAACGCCGCCTGTGGCATTCGATCCAGACCATCCCTGACGGGTTTGCCTTTTTCGACGGCAACAACACACTGATCGGTGCCAACGCCGCTTACCTAAGCGTTTTCGATGGGCTGGAAGAGGTCGCGCCGGGGATCAGCTACACGCGTATTCTCGAAATTCTGACCCATGAAGGGATCGTGGACATCGGCGCGGAAAATATCGCGGACTGGCAGGCGCGTATGCTTGCACGCTGGGCGCAACCGCACCCCGAACCCGAGGTGATCCAGTTGTGGAACAGCCAATATATCCGGCTGATTGATCAGCGGGGCCACGGCGGTGACGTGCTGAGCCTGGCGTTGAACATCACAGCCTCGGTCCGGCATGAGGCCGAGCTAAACGCTGCACGTGAACGGGCCGAGGCCGCAAACCGCGCCAAATCCGCCTTTCTGGCCAATATGAGCCATGAGATTCGCACGCCGATGAACGGGATCGTCGGTATGACCGAACTGCTGACCGAAACCCCGATGAACGAAGAACAAAGGCTCTATGTAAGCACAATTCGCAATTCGGGCGAGGCTTTGCTGGTCATCATCAACGATGTTCTCGACTATTCCAAGATCGAGGCCGACAAGTTGACGCTGCACCCCGAACAGTTCGATTTGGAGCGCTGTATCCTTGAGGTCGCGATGCTGTTGCAACCCAGCGTACGCGACAAGGGCCTGACCTTGCTGGTGGACTATGACCTGTTCCTGCCGACGCTTTTTGTGGGTGATCCGGGGCGGATTCGGCAGATTCTGACCAACCTTGTCGGCAATGCAGTGAAGTTTACCGCGCAGGGCCATGTCCTTATCCGGGTGACCGGTGTTCCTGACGCGACAACTGAAACCTGCGACATCCACGTGGCCATCGAGGATACGGGTATCGGAATCAAAGCCGACAAGGTCCCGCACATCTTTGGTGAATTCAATCAGGTTGAGGATGCCCAGAACCGCCAATTCGAAGGCACGGGTTTGGGGCTGGCAATCACCAAGCGGCTGATCTCGATGATGGGCGGTGCCGTCTGGGTCGAAAGCGACGCGGGCAAAGGATCTTGCTTTGGTTTCCGTATCACACTGCCCACGGCCGAAGGTCCGCAGCCCGTTCCGCCCGATCTGGCGGGGCAGTTGGGCCAGGTTCTGGTGGTCGAGGATATGGCCGTCAACCGCGCCATTCTGACCAAACAACTGAGCCGCCTTGGGTCTCAGGCGCTCACCCGTTCAACAGGGGCTGAAGCGCTTTCTGCAATGGACAAAACTATTGATCTGGTGCTGTGCGATCACGATCTGCCGGACATGGACGGTCTGGAACTCGCCACAACACTGCGCGACAAAGGATGGGGTGATCTGCCAATTGTGGTGATGTCGGCCAATCCGGGTGTGATTCATGCCGACCCGGCCCATCGCCTGATTGACGGCGTGTTGCAAAAGCCCATTCCTCGCGCCGAGCTGTATTCACGGCTGATGGCGCTGGGTGCTCCTGTATTCAAGTCGGATCGCAGTGACGACTGCGTCGCTGATCCCGAGACTCATGCGCAAGTTCCGCAGAATCAGAGGCTGATGCGGGTTCTGGCAGCCGAGGACAATCGAACCAATCAACTGATCCTTCAAAAGATGACCAAAGATCTGAAGATCGATTTGAAATTCGTCTCCAATGGGTTGGAGGCGATCGAAACCTTCGCCAGTTTCGACCCGGACCTGATTTTCATGGATATCTCGATGCCCAAGATGGATGGGAAAGAGGCGACGGGTGAAATCCGGCGGCGCGAGATCGGAACGGATCGACATGTTCCCATAGTGGCCCTGACGGCCCATGCCATGACAGGGGATGATGAGGGCATACTGGCAGCCGGGCTTGATCATTATCTGACCAAACCGTTGCACAAGAAACTGATCCACAAGATGATACTGGAACATCGTCCAGCCGATGCCCAATTGGTCGGTGCAGAAGGTGAAAGTACGGAATAGGATCGATTTATGTCAGATGAGCGCGGTTTTCGCCCCCGGGGATTGGGTGAGATTGCAATTCGCTGCGCCGATATGGCGGCAATGGTGTATTTCTATGAGAAGGTGATAGGGTTGCAGCGATTGCAAGGCGACCATAACAGCGCCATCACCTTTTTTCGGATTGCCGAAGGGTTTGGTGGACATACACAGGTGCTGGCCCTGTTTCACCAGTCTGTTGGCTCTGAGCGTGGATCGGGCCAGACTGGCGCGGCAGTGCCAGTAACAGGGGGCGCCTCGGCCCTGCACCATATCGCGCTGTCGCTGCCCTTTGTCGAACAGGATGCTGTCATGCGCTGGTACGACCAGATCGACCAGCCTTATCGGGTCGAGCATTTTGGCTGGATCGGCTGGCGCGGTATCTTCACCCAAGACCCCGAAGGGAACACCGTTGAGCTTGTAGCCTACGACTCTTCACTGCTCGATCAGGCCTGATAGGGGCGAACAAACACAGGTTTGTAGTCGTCAGACAGATCTGCCCTGTATTCATAACCACCGCTGTCGAAATCCAACAGGCCAATGGGATCGGTCAGGCGGTGCTGGATGATGTAGCGTGCCATCGCACCGCGCGCTTTCTTGGCGAAGAAGCTGACGATCTTGGGGGTGCCGCCCTTGTCCTCCATGAAGATCGGGGTCACAACGGGCAGCTTCAGTGCCTTCAGGTCGACCGCGCCGAAGTATTCCTGACTGGCGCAGTTCACCAGAACCTTGCTGTCAGTTTCGGCGGCCTGCGCGTTCAGCACCTTGCTTAGCTGATCGCGCCAATATTCGTACAGGTTTTTTCCGCGTCTGGTTTTCAGTTTACTACCCATCTCAAGCCGGTAGGCCTGTATGGCATCCAGCGGGCGCAATACGCCATAAAGCCCGGACAGAATGCGCAGGTGATCCTGTGCCCAGGCCATTTCGTCGGCATCCAGCGATGCGGCTTCAAGCCCTTGATAGGTATCGCCCGCAAACGCCAGTGCGGCAGGGCGCGTCGTCTCCGCATCGGGCGCGTCCGAGAACATACGATACCGGTCGCGGTTCAGGCGGGCCAAGTCGTCGCTCAGGTCCATCAGTTTTTTCAGATTGCCCAATGTCAGATTGCGTGCTGTCTTCGACAAGCGGATCGCGTCATCCTGAAAATCGGGTTGGGTTAATTCGACGTTTCGTTCTGCCCAATCCAGCCGCTTGGCCGGGGAAATCACTACCAGCATATCCGCCCTCGTTTCTCGCCTGCTCAGGCGTATCTAGCCCGCCTGTTGCAGCACGTCCAGAAACGCCGCGCCAAACCTTTCGTGACGACGGTCACCCAGAACCTGCTCCATCGCTCGTGGATCATCCGGGTGCAGTTGTGCCACTTTCGCCAATTGCGAGGCCGTGCAGCTTAGCGGTTTGTCGATCCCGTCGGGGCCACGCGACAATTGCGATTGAACCTCAAGCAACTGATCGTAAATGTCGCCCTGATTGCGGCCGGCAAGCTTGCGCCGCGCCGGGTGCAATTCTTCTACCGCGCCGGTCAGCACCTCAAGGAAAGTGGAACCATAGCGCTCCAGTTTCTTTGACCCAATACCGCTGATCCGCGCCATGTCGTCCAGATTTGCAGGTCGGGTTTCTGCCATCTCAATTAGGGTGCGATCAGGAAAAATAACATAAGCCGGGACCCGAGCGGCCTCGGCCAGTGCGCGCCGCTTGGCCTTGAGCGCCGAGAGCAGCGGCGCGTCTTCCTCGGACACCATCGCTTTGACAGCGGGTCGTCGGGTGGCTTTGCGGATGGTATCCTTGCGCAGATCGATCAACGCCTCACCTTTCAGGATGGGTTTGGCGGTTTCTGTCATACGCAGCGCGCCGTGGCGTTCAGGGTCGGGGCGCACCAAATCATGGCCCATCATCTGCCTGAAGATCGCTTGCCATTGCGGGCGCGACCAGTCCTTGCCGATGCCGTAGGTGGACAGATTGTCGTGTCGCCGTGCGCGAATTTTATCGGTCTCGTTGGCAAGCAGAATGTCGATCAGATGACCTGCGCCGAACCATTCCTCGGTGCGTAGCATGGCGGACAGAGCCATGCGGACGGGCGTTGTGCCGTCGAAGACTTCGGGCGGGTTGTCGCAGAGATCGCACTTGCCGCAGGGTTCAGCCTGTTCCCCAAAATACCCCAGCAAGGTCTGGCGGCGGCATTTCAGTGCTTCGGCCAATCCCAGCAGCGCGTTAAGACGCGCATGATCCGCCATGCGCCGTTCAGGTGGGGCCAGTCCTTCGTCGATCTGTGAGCGTCGTAGTCGGATATCGTCAGGCCCGAACAGGGTCAGGGTCTCGGCTGGTCCACCATCGCGTCCGGCGCGACCGATTTCTTGATAATAGGCCTCGATCGATTTCGGCAAATCCGCATGGGCGACCCAGCGGATGTCCGGCTTGTCGATACCCATGCCAAAGGCGACCGTAGCGACGACAATCAGCCCGTCCTCGCGCGCAAAGCGAGCTTCCACGATGCGGCGATCCTCGGCCTCCATCCCGCCGTGATAGTGGCAGGCCGTGTGACCTTCGGCGCGCAGGGCTTGCGCCAGCACCTCGGTCTTGTTGCGGGTCCCGCAATAGACGATGCCGGATTGGGTTTTACGCGCGGCAGCGAAATCGAGGATCTGTTTGCGCGGTCCATCCTTGGCGGCAAAAGCCAGATGGATATTGGGCCTGTCGAACCCCCGCAGGAACTTGCGCGGCTCAACACCGTCGAACAGTTTTTCGACGATCTCGTCCTGCGTTTCCGCATCCGCTGTCGCGGTGAACGCGGCGAGGGGAACATTCAAAGCGCGCCGCAGCTTTCCGATCCGCAGATAATCAGGGCGGAAATCGTGGCCCCATTGGCTGACACAATGGGCCTCATCCACCGCGATCAGATTGACGTTGATCCTGCGCAGCATCCCCAGCGCCGACCCGGCGGCCAGACGCTCGGGCGCCATATACAGAAGCTTGAGCCGCCCAGCCTCTAATGCGTCCCACACCGCATCAGTTTCTTCGGGGGTGTTGCCCGAGGTGAGCGCGCCCGCCTCGACACCGGCTTCCTGCAGCCCACGCACCTGATCGCGCATCAAGGCGATCAGCGGAGAGATCACAACAGTCACGCCGTCTCGCAGCAACGCAGGTAATTGGAAACATAAGGACTTGCCCCCACCAGTGGGCATGATCGCCAGCACGTTTTCACCTGCGGTCACGGCGTCGACGATCTCTTCCTGACCGGGGCGGAAGTCGTCGAATCCGAAAACGTCTCGCAACAAGGGTGCGGAGTCGAACATGCGACGGAGGGTCCTGTTTTATGGTTTATCTGCTCTTAAGACAGGACCATCACATACTAAGATTCGGTGAACAAGAGGTCAGTAGAAATAGACCGCGTTGTTGATCAGGATGATCCGCAACGCATAGACTCCGATCAGCACCACCAGAGGGGTCAGATCCAGACCGCCCATGGCGGGCAGAATGCGGCGAATGGGGCCGTAGATCGGCTCTAACAAACGGTTCAGTCCGTACCAGATTTGCGCCACCAGTTGCTGGTGCAGGTTCAGCACCTGGAAGTTGATCAGCCAGCTCATGATCACATGGGCAAGGATGATGAACCAGACAATGTCCAGGATCAGCAGAAGGATTTGGATCAGCGACAGCATGGGCACTCCGTTCGTCAATTGTCCTGAGACCTAAGCGTCACAGCCGCAAAGAGCAAGTGCGCCCCAACAGAACGCTTGCGAATTGACCCAAAGCCCCGTCTTATGATCGCAACAATAATAATATGGGGCAGAGATGGCGGAGATTTCCAAGCGTAAGCGCATCTGGGGCTGGTGGTTTTTCGACTGGGCCAGCCAGCCGTTCCATACACTGCTGGTGACCTTTGTCTTTGGCCCCTATTTCGCCGGGGTGGCGGCTCAATACTATGCGAATACCGGATTAGACACCGATGCTGCGGCGGCGCAGGCGCAGACCGTCTGGGCGAATTGCCTGACCATAACTGGGCTGATCATCGCGTTCGGAGCGCCCCTGTTGGGCGCGATGGCGGATGTTTCGGGTCGGCGCATCCCGTGGATTCTCGGGTTTTCGGTGATGTACGCGGTGGGGTCTGCCGCGTTGTGGTACACGATGCCCGATGGCTCGAACATGTGGTTGATGCTGTCGGCTTTTGGTCTGGGCTTTGTGGGCGCAGAATATGCACTGATCTTCATCAACTCTCAGCTGCCCGATCTGGGTGACGATAGAGAAGTGGGCGAGATTTCAGGTTCGGGCTTCGCCTTCGGCTATTTCGGAGGCCTGCTGTCGCTGGCCATCATGCTGGCGCTGTTTGTTGAACAGCCCAACGGCAAGACCTTGATTGGTATGGATCCGTTGTTCGGGCTGGATGCGGCAACGCGTGAAGGGACGCGGTTTGTCGGCCCCTTCACCGCTGGATGGTTCGTGTTGTTCATGGTGCCGTATTTCCTGTGGGTTCGGGATGATCCTGAGACCAACAAACAGGGTAGCGTGGGTGAGGCGCTGCGCTTGCTGGGCAAGTCCGTGGCGGCTTTGCGTCACCGGGTCAGTCTGGCGACCTATCTGGGGTCGTCGATGTTCTATCGCGACGCGTTGAACGGGCTATACAGTTTCGGAGGCGTCTACGCGCGGTTGGTGCTTGAATGGGACCTGATAAAAATCGGCGTATTTGGAATCGTCAGCGTTCTGGCCTCGGCCATCTTTGCGTGGATCGGGGGCAAGATGGATCGCAAGTACGGCCCTAAACCGGTGATATTGGTTGCGATTTGGGTTCTGATCTTTGTCTGCGTAACGGTTGTGTCGATGGATCGAACACAGATCTACGGAATTTCATTACCCGTAGGCTCGGGCCTGCCGGACATGGCGTTCTTCGGGTGCGGAGTTCTGATCGGCGGCATGGGAGGTATTCTGCAATCCGCCAGCCGTTCAATGATGGTACGCCATACTGATCCCGCCACCCCGGTCGAGAGTTTTGGGCTGTACGGGCTTTCGGGTCGGGCGACCGCCTTTGCAGCGCCGCTATTGATCGGAATAGCAACAGCAGCAACCGGTAGTGCAAGACTGGGGGTGTCACCGATCATTCTGTTGTTTATTCTGGGCCTAGTCCTGATGCGCTGGGTGAAACCGGAAGGGGATCAGAGCAGATGATTTTACTACGTTTTTTGGCCGTTCTGGCCGCAATAGCACTGGCAGGCGTGGCTACCGCACAGCCCTTGGCCAAACAGTTATTCGGAGCCCAGAAGGTTGGGTCGCAGCAAAAATCTGCCGCATTCGGCAGTTATTCGCGCGGGTGCGCCGCCGGGTCGGTGCAACTCCCTGAAACCGGGCCAACTTGGCAAGCCATGCGCCTGTCGCGCAATCGCAATTGGGGGCATCCTCAGGCGATCGACTATGTGCAGGATCTCAGCCGGTTTGCCGCGAAACAACCGGGGTGGAATGGTCTCTATATCGGGGATATCAGCCAACCGCGGGGTGGGCCGATGACCTCGGGCCATCGTTCGCACCAGTTGGGTTTGGATATCGATATCTGGATGCTGCCGGGCGATAACATGCGCCTAAGCCGCAAAGCACGCGAGAATATCTCGTCTATATCCTTGCGCCGCGCGAACGGCGCGTATGTAAACGGCAACTGGACCAAGCAGCACCATGCGGTATTGCGCGAAGCCGCCAAGGACAAGCGCGTTGCCCGGATCTTCGTATTCCCGGGTGCAAAGGTGCAGATGTGCAATGACGAGAAGGGCAACAAAGCCTATCTGCGCAAGATCCGGCCATGGTGGGGACATCACTATCATTTCCACGTGCGGCTGAAATGCCCGAAAGGATCGAAAGGCTGTGTAAATCAGGACCCGCCACCCAAGGGTGATGGTTGCGCCGAGGCGCAGCAATGGGTGCGCAATATTCTGAACCCACCGCCACCTGATCCAAATGCGCCGCCGCCCAAGAAACGTCGTGAATATCGAATGGCGGACCTTCCCCAGCAATGCGCCGCAGTCTTGCAATCCAACTGATTGTTGCAACGCTGTTGGCCAGTGCCGTTTCGGCAGTTGGTACCAGCCCGGCAACGCTTCTAGCCCGATTTGACTGGAACAACAGTGCCGGTTGGTTTGGCGGGTTCTCGGCCCTTCATTTGTCGGAAAACGGCCGGCAAATGATCGTGCTCGGCGACCGGTCGAGGCTTGTGACCGCGCGGATCAACCGGGATGGAGACCAAATCAGGAATATCCAGATACTGAGATACGGACCCATCTTCTCGAGCAAAGGGCGCAGCCTGAGCGGTCGGGCAGGGGATTCCGAAGGGATCGCTGTCGCTCCGGATGGGAGCCTATATATCTCGTTCGAAGGTGTGCACCGAGTGGTCCATTATTCCACACCGGGGGCCAAAGCCAAGGTATTGCCCCGCCCGGAGGCTTTTCATGATTTAGAGCGCAATGGCTCGTTCGAAGCATTGGCGATCGATGATCGGGGCAGGCTTTACACCCTGACCGAGAAATCCCGCACCGCAGACGGTAAAATCCTCGTCTATCGGTGGGATGGCCACCACTGGACAAGGCCGTTTGTTTTGCCGCCGAGTGGAAGGTTCCTGCCGGTTGCGGCAGATTTTGGGCCCGATGGGCGTTTGTATGTGTTAGAGCGCGCGGTGTCATTTTTCGGCTTCCGCTCGCGACTGCGGCGCTGGGTGATCGCAGATGATGCACCCGTGTCACAAGAGATTCTGTTCGAAACCAGCACCGGGACGCATGACAATCTCGAGGGCCTTTCTGTCTGGCGCGATGTGCAGGGGCGGCTGCGCGCAACGATGATTTCCGACGACAACTTCTTCTTTCTGCAACGCACTGAATTGGTCGAATACTTGCTGCCTGATTGACAGGCGGCAGACAAAGGTCTAAACGCACGGCCTGCCTCGGGATGAGCCTGGGGCCAAGTCGCCGCTACCTTGTCAAAACGGGCATCTGAAAATGCAACGCAGCTTTATTCCCGGCATCCTTGCCATGGCCTCGATCGTCGTGGCCTCAAACATCCTGGTCCAGTTCCTGATCCTTGACGGCCTGTTGACCTGGGGTGCCTTCACCTATCCGTTGGCCTTTCTGGTCACCGACATCATGAACCGCGTCTACGGCGTGGGTCCGGCCCGCAAGGTCGTATTCGCCGGATTTGTCACCGGTATCATCTGCTCGCTGATCGGCAGCCAGATCATGCTGCAGGGTGACGGCTTCACCTATGCCGCCGTGCCGCTGCGCATCGCAGTCGCTTCGGGCACCGCCTTCCTGATCGCGCAATTGACCGACGTCACTGTGTTCAACTCACTGCGTGGTGGCCGCTGGTGGCGCGCGCCGCTGGTGTCGACACTGGTCGGTTCAGCGCTGGACACCGCGATCTTCTTTACGCTGGCGTTCTCGGCCTCGGTTACCGTCTTTGGTGCCAATGCAG
This sequence comes from Ruegeria sp. SCSIO 43209, assembly GCF_019904295.1. Lineage (NCBI taxonomy): Bacteria > Pseudomonadati > Pseudomonadota > Alphaproteobacteria > Rhodobacterales > Roseobacteraceae > Ruegeria > Ruegeria sp. SCSIO 43209. The sequence continues at coordinate 3,099,898 of NZ_CP065359.1, read as the reverse complement.
ACGCTGCGATCAACTGGGCGTGGGAGCCTGTGCCCTTCATGCTGTCCGGCCCGATGGCCCCGCTGTGGGTGACGCTGGCCTTCGCTGACTGGCTGGTGAAACTGTCGCTGGCACTAATCGCCCTGATTCCGTTCAAGGTGATCGTCGCCCGTCTGACCGCTGCACAGCCTGCGTAAAAAAGTTCTTTGAGATTGGCACAACTTGTGTCACGCTCCTTGTTAACCGCAACAGATAGAAAAGGAGGTGATCCAGTGTCGAGAAAGAGATTGGAGAGAGGTGTTGGAACAACCGGGGGGATCGCCTGTTAAGGCAGCCCTTGGCGGAGCGCTCGCTCCGGCTGGTCGATTGATCTAACCGACCCAACCTCCTGAACTTTCGAAGGGCCGTCCCGCCGGGGCGGCCCTTTTTGTTTTCAACTGCGCCCTGTAAGGTCCGATCCATGTTGCGCATCACCGACGATATCGCCCTGCAAGACTGGGAAATGACCGAAAGCTTCGTGCGGTCCTCTGGTCCGGGTGGGCAGAACGTCAACAAGGTCTCCACCGCCGTTGAGCTGCGGTTCGAGGCCGCGCGCTCACCCTCCTTGCCTGATCCGGTCAAGACACGTTTGAAACGGCTGGCCGGACGTCGCTGGACCAAGGACGGCGCCATCATCATTCAATGTGAAGAAACACGGTCTCAGGCCCGCAACCGCGACATCGCGCGCGCCCGGTTGGCTGAACTGATCACGCGGGCTTTGGTCAATCCCAAGCGCAGGATCGCGACCAAACCCACTTATGGTTCGGTCAAGCGAAGGCTTGCTGCTAAGAAAGCCCGCGCGGATGTCAAAGCCCTGCGAGGCAAAGTGTCCGAAGATTGATCTGGCAGTTTCGCTGCACGTTGCTACTCTGCCGGTGCAAGACGCAGGGGAGGTAAAGCCATGAGGCTTGAGGGAAAAACCGCCATCGTAACCGGCGGCGCATCCGGGTTCGGCGCTGGGATTGCGCAAAAGTTCCTGACCGAAGGCGCCCGCGTGATGATCGCAGATATCAATGGCGAAGCGGCTTCCGACATGGCGTCTGCGGTCGGCACGAATGCCATCGCACAGCACGTTGACGTCTCGGATGCGGCATCGGTTCAGGCCATGGCACATGCGGTGTCGGAAGAATTTGGACGACTGGATATTCTGGTGAATAATGCGGGCGTAACGCACCTGCCGACCCCATTGGAGGACGTCAGCGAAGATGATTTCGACCGCGTTTTCGCCGTGAACATGAAATCCGTCTACCTGACCGCGCGCGCCTTTGTTCCGCAGATGAAGACACACGGCGCGGGGGCGATCCTGAACGTGGCCTCGACCGCGGGTCTGTCACCGCGCCCCAATCTGAACTGGTACAACGCCTCCAAAGGCTGGATGATCACCGCGACCAAGACGATGGCCGTTGAACTCGCCCCCTCGGGCGTGCGCGTCAACGCGATCTGCCCGGTGGCGGGCGAAACACCGCTGCTGAAATCCTTCATGGGCGAAGACACTCCGGAAATCCGCGCCAAATTCCTGTCAACGATCCCGCTTGGTCGCTTCTCAACGCCCGAAGACATGGCAAACGCCGCCTGTTTCCTCTGCTCGGACGAGGCCAGCATGATCACCGGCACAGCCCTCGAAGTGGACGGAGGCCGATGCATCTGATCCGCCCTTCATCTGGTCATAAATATCTCCGCCGGAGACAGCGCGCGCCAGCGCACTTTCCGGCTCAACATTCGAGACGAAGATGAACCCTGGACCCAGAAACCTGATCACTGATGTCCCTGGCCTGAAAGTCGGTCACGCGCAGGATGAGACGCTTAAATCAGGCACAACTGTCCTGACGGCGGACGACCCGTTCACAGCTTCGGTTCATGTGATGGGCGGCGCCCCCGGCACGCGTGAGACCGACCTACTGGCGGTCGACAAAACTGTTGATCGGGTCGACGCGATTGCTTTGTCCGGCGGCTCGGCCTTTGGACTGGATGCGTGCTCGGGCGTTTCAGACGCATTGCGCGCTCAGGGGCGCGGATTTCAGGTCGGTTCGGCCGTCGTGCCCATCGTGCCGGGCGCGATTCTGTTCGATCTACTCAATGGTGGAGATAAGAACTGGACCGAAAATCCTTATCGCGATCTGGGGAAGTCTGCGTATTTGACCGCCTCACCAGAATTTGAACTGGGCTCGGTGGGGGCTGGTACCGGCGCATTGGCCGCGATGCACAAGGGTGGCTTAGGCTCGGCTTCGTTAAAGCTTGAGGGTGGCGTAACCGTCGGCGCGCTGGTGGCGGCCAATCCGCTTGGCAGCGTAACCACACCGGGTGATCGGCATTTTTGGGCTGCGCCGTTTGAGATCGATGACGAGTTCGGTGGATTGGGGCCAGACCCGGCCTCGGGCCTTGGTTCCTCTCTTGTCAGCCGCAAGGCGCAAATGATGCATTCTGCTCCGCCAGATCGCGCAAACACCACGATTGCTATAGTTGCAACTGATGCAGCGCTGACCAAACCGCAATGCCAGCGTCTGGCGGTAGCAGCCCATGATGGCATCGCCCGCGCCATCGTGCCTGCGCACACGCCTGGCGATGGGGATCTGGTATTCGGTCTCAGCACCTGCGCGCGCACGGTTGGCCCCGAGGCTATGGCGATGATCGGCCATGCGGCCTCGATCTGTCTTGCGCGCGCGATTGCACGGGCTATCTATCTGGCTTCCCCCCGCACTGGCGACCTGCTGCCCTGCTGGTCGCAGTTACATGACTTCGGTTAAGTACGACACCGATCGCCTGTGACACAGTGCCGTCGCGCGGCAATCTGCGCGTTGACTCTCTGCTGTGCCAGCGATCCATTCGGTGCAGCCAATTCATATCGGAGCAAAAGCTATGAATCGTATCCTTGCCACCGCAATTGCCGGTCTGCTGGCCCTTCCTGTCTATGCAGAAGGTGATGCCGAAGCGGGTAAGAAGACCTTCAATAAATGTAAATCCTGTCACATGATTGCTGACCCTGCGGGTGAAGTTATCGTTAAGGGCGGTAAGACGGGTCCGAACCTGTACGGAATCGCAGGCCGCACCGCCGGCACTGAAGAAGGCTTCAGATACGGCGACAGCATCGTGGCCGCGGGCGAAAATGGGCTGGTCTGGGATGAAGAGACTTTCGTGGCCTACGCCCAAGACCCCAAAGCATTCTTGAAAGACTATTTGGGGGAAACCTCGGCAAAGTCGAAAATGACCTTCAAGCTGAAGAAAGGCGCCGAAGACGTTTACGCCTATATCGTGAGCGTTTCGGGAGAGTAACTCCGCCAACAGGTTTACAGACGAACTTCGAAATGCCGCAGCCCCTGCGGCCTTTCGTGCGATTGATTGACATTGTAATCAGCGCCACTTTGGGGAAAACCGGTAAGGCCATGTGCACCGGAGATCGCCAACAGGAGACGACAGATGGGAATCTTGATCCCGGCTTGGGTTGAGGGCGAACTGACACCCGTCGACAAGCTGGAGGCGCATGAAAAGGGGCTGCGACACAAGGCTGTGTCCGTGTTTGCCGTGCGCGGGACCGAGATATTGCTGCAACGCCGGGCGATGGGCAAATACCACACGCCGGGTCTATGGGCGAATACCTGTTGTACGCATCCGGATTGGGACGAAAGCGCTTCGCATTGTGCCGTCCGGCGCCTACGCGAAGAATTGGGCATCACCGGGCTCTATCCCGAATACCGGCATCGATTAGAGTATCATGCCGATGTCGGCAACGGAATGGTCGAGAACGAGGTGGTCGATGTCTTTCTGGCCCATGTGCGTGGAGCCTTGAAAATCGAGCCTAACCCGGAAGAAGTGATGGATATCCGCTGGGTCGATTACCACGATCTGCTGGCCGAGGTGAAACGGCATCCCGACCGTTTTACCCCGTGGCTCAAGATTTATCTGCACAATCACGCTGACACGATATTTGGACCTGACCTGATAATCTCGGCCAATTCATAACCCTGCCTTGCAAGGCGGACGCAAGCGGCATACATCAACGCGCCATGGCCAAGCAGAAGCAGAACACTGACCCGAATTACAAAGTGATCGCCGAAAACCGGCGTGCGCGCTTCGATTATGCGATCGAAGACGATCTCGAATGCGGTATTGTCCTGGAAGGGTCCGAGGTCAAATCCCTGCGTGCCGGTGGGTCGAACATTGCTGAAAGCTATGCGTCGGTTGATGACGGAGAGCTATGGCTGATCAACAGCTATATCGCGCCCTATGAGCAGGCCAAGGTCTTCAAACATGAAGAACGCCGCCGCCGTAAACTGCTGGTGTCACGCAAGGAACTGTCGAACCTGTGGAACGCGACCCAACGCAAAGGCATGACGCTGGTGCCGCTGGTGCTTTATTTTAATCACAAGGGTCGGGCGAAGCTGAAGATCGGCATCGCCAAAGGTAAGAAGCTGCACGACAAGCGCGAAACGCAGGCCAAGCGCGACTGGTCACGGCAGAAACAGCGCTTGATGAAGGACCACAGTTAGAACGCCATGGCCGCCTGAACCGCGCGTTGCCAGCGTGCATAGGCCGCGTCTCGGTCAGCTACGGGTTTTGCAGGCTCAAACCGCCGGTCCAGATCCCAGGTTTCGGCGAATCCGGCCTGATCCGGGTAGACACCCGCTTTCATGCCCGCCAGCCATGCGGCACCAAGCGCGGTGGTTTCCTGCATCACCGGGCGGTCGACCGGGGCGCCCAGAATGTCGGAAAGCCCCTGCATGGCCCAGTCCGAGGCGCTCATTCCGCCGTCGACGCGCAGGATCACGTCAGTCTCTGCGCCCCAATCGCCCTGCATGGCGTGCCACAGGTCGCGGGTCTGGAACGCGATGCTTTCCAGCGTGGCGCGCGTGATTTCGGCGCGGCCTGAATTGCGAGTCAGGCCAAAGATTGCGCCCCGGCAATCGGGTTTCCAATAAGGCGCGCCCAGCCCAGTAAAGGCAGGGACGAGAACAACGTGCTGGTTTGGATCCGCTTTGGCGGCCAGTTCACCGCTTTGCGGTGCGGTTTCGATGATTTGCAACGCATCGCGCAGCCATTGCACCGCCGCACCGGCAATGAAAATCGAGCCTTCAAGCGCATAGGTTTTCTGCCCGTCCAACTGATAGGCAATTGTCGTTAGCAGCCGGTTTTTCGACTCAACTGGCTGCGTACCGGTGTTGAGTAGTGCGAAACAGCCCGTGCCATAGGTGGATTTCATCATGCCCGGCTGGAAACAGGCCTGTCCGATGGTGGCAGCTTGCTGATCCCCCGCCACGCCGAGAATTGGAATATTACCGCTAAACAGCGAGGTCGATCCGAAGTCTGCGGCGCAATCGCGCACGTCGGGCAACAAAGCTTGGGGGATGTCCAGCAAGTCGCAGATCTCGGTACTCCATTCCCCTTTGTGAATATCGAATAGCAATGTGCGGGCCGCATTGGTGGCGTCGGTGGCGTGCACGCGCCCTTCTGTCAGTCGCCAGATCAGGAAGGTATCGATTGTGCCGAACAGCAGCTCTCCGGCGGCAGCACGGTCGCGTGCGCCGGGGACGGTATCCAGCAACCATTTAACCTTGGTGCCCGAAAAATAAGGATCTAGCAGCAGACCGGTCTGGGCAGTTACGTCATCCTCGCATCCCGCTTTGCGAAGACGCTCGCAAATCTCAGCGGTGCGACGGTCCTGCCAGACGATTGCGTTGTGAATGGGGGCCCCAGTGGCGCGATCCCAGATGACAGTGGTTTCGCGTTGGTTGGTAATCCCGATACCAGCGATCTGTGCCGCGGATACACCTGTCGTTTGCATCACTTCACGGCAAACCGTCAGAACGCTGTCCCATATCTCCTCGGCATCATGCTCAACCCAGCCTTCCTGTGGGAAATGCTGTGTAAACTCGTGCTGCGCAGTGCCGACGCGCTGCATTTGCGCGTCGAACAGGATTGCACGAGACGATGTGGTGCCCTGATCGATTGCCAGAATATAGGTCATTCCTGCGCCCCTCCCGCTTTGGTTTTGCAGGACTTTAGCGCAAACACAACCAAACGTGCCAGAGGGGAAATCAGACCGGAGACACCGGTAGATTGTCGATCAGCCGCACGCCGTCGACCAAGGCTGCCGCAAACAGTCGTGCGGGTCGTTTGGCATGGGTCATAGGCTCCAGCTTTTCAGCGCAGCGTAGTTGCAGATACTCCACTTCGTTGAAGCCGGCGGCCAAAAGATCGGCCTGTGCCTGAGAAGCCAAAGCTTCGAATTCTTCGCCGCTTTCCAGCGCCTGAACAACTGCACGCATGATACGATGTTTTTCGGCTGCGATGGCCAGACCATCCTCGGATAGCCTTTGATTGCGCGAAGACATTGCGAGGCCCGAAGGTTCACGCACCGTGGGGCAACCAATCACCTCGATCGGTATATCGAGGTCGCGGGCCATCCGGCGGACGATCATAAGCTGCTGATAGTCTTTTTCCCCGAAATAGGCTCGATCCGCTTGCGTTTGCAGGAACAGCTTGGCGACAACTGTTGCCACACCATCGAAATGACCCGGGCGGAATTCTCCCTCCATCGCGTCGGTCAGACCCGAGACCGAGACTGTGGTGGCGAAGCCATCAGGGTAAATCTCATCCGGGTCGGGCACGTATATCGCATCGACGTTGTAAGGCGCGAGCTTTTTCGCGTCTTCTTGTTCGGTGCGCGGATAGTTGGCGAGGTCTTCGGGGTTGTTGAACTGCTTGGGGTTTACAAAGATCGTCACGATCACCCGGTCGCAAGCCGTCTTCGCGGCTTCGGCCAGCGACAGATGCCCCTGGTGCAGCGCACCCATGGTGGGGACAACTCCGATCACCTCACCATTCAGATGCCAATCACGGGTCAGAGCGCGCAAGTCTGCCAATCGACGCAGAATTGGCGCGGTCATGACTTGGGTCCTTTGACGGGTACGGCATCGGCAAAGACATGTTCGTGTGCCGGGAAGCTTCGCGCACGAACCTCGGCTGCGTATTCAGCAATGGCGGCTTCGGCCAGCGGGCCAAGATCAGCATAGCGTTTGACGAATTTCGGTTTGAAGGCGGTGAAAAATCCAAGCATATCGTCCACCACCAGAATTTGCCCGTCGCACCCGGCCGAGGCACCAATTCCGATTGTGGGGATCGCAATCTCAGCGGTAATCCGGTTGGCCAAACCCTGCGGAACTTTCTCTAACACGACCGAAAACGCGCCTGCTTCGGCGACTGCCCGGGCGTCGGTCAATACGGCATCGGCCTGTTCGTCGCGCCCTTGTACCTTATAGCCACCCAAAGTGTTTATCGACTGCGGTGTCAGGCCAATATGTGCCATCACCGGGATCCCGCGTTTGACCAGAAACCGGATGGTTTCAGCCATCTCGACGCCACCTTCCAGCTTAACCGCCCCAGCTCCTGTTTCCGACATCAGCCGGGCTGCGTTGCGGAATGCCTGAGCCGGGTCATGCTCGTAGCTGGCGAAAGGCATGTCGATCACCATCATTGCCTTGTCCAGACCACGGGCAACGGCCTGGCCGTGCATGATCATCATCTCCATCGTCACACCAAGGGTCGACGTCAACCCGTGCAACACCATGCCGACGCTGTCACCGACCAGAACGAAGTCACAATGCGCATCCATCAACTGCGCCATCGGTGTTGTGTAGGCGGTCAACGAGACCAGTGGATCAGTACCTTTCCGGGCGCGGATATCCTCGGCGTTCGGGGCTTTCTTGCGGGCGGTGGCGCTCATGCTCGCTCCTCGCAGGGTTCATGTTGCAGCGCGGCATAGCAGATGCGGCAGGCGCAAAGAAACCCCGGTTGCGCCAACAATTCCTTGATTGACCCCGGGTTTGCGAGGACATTGGTCGCAGATCGGCCCGAAAAAAGCAGGGCTAGCCAATTTCAGTGGGGAGAGATTTTCATGACAAAGCAGCGCTTTCGCTCGTTCGCGTCGGCCCTGGTCCTTGGCGCGGGCCTGTTTGCCACGCAGGCCATGGCCAAATCTGACATCACCATCGCCATGCAGCTTGAGCCACCGCATCTGGACCCGACCAGCGCTGCGGCGCAGGCTATCGATTCGGTTGTCTACACCAATATCTTCGAAGGCCTGACCCGGTTCATGGGGGATGGCTCGGTGGTGCCGGGGCTGGCCGAAAGCTGGGAAATCTCGGATGACGGTACCGTTTACACATTCAAGCTGCGCGACGGTGTGACATTTCACGATGGCACAACGATGGATGCCGAGGACGTCAAGTTCACCCTTGATCGCGCCACGGCAGAAGACAGCGCCAATGCGCAGAAGGCTTTGTTTGCGGGCATTAAAAGTGTCGAGGTGGTGGACCCCCTGACCGTTCAGGTGACGTTGAATGAGCCGAACGGGAACTTCCTTTTCAATCTCGCCTGGGGTGACGCGGTGATCGTTGCGCCCGAAAGCATCGAGAATATCAAGACCAATCCGGTTGGCACGGGGGCCTTCACCTTCTCTGACTGGCTGCAGGGTGACAGCATCATCCTGAATCGCAACCCCGACTATTGGGGCGAACAGCCCGCGTTAGAGACCGCAACGTTTAAGTTTATCTCGGATCCGACCGCCGCCTTCGCCGCCATGATGGCCGAGGATGTGGACGTGTTCGACAACTTCCCCGCACCCGAGAATCTGCCGCAGTTCGAGGCTGATCCGCGCTTTCAGGTTCTTGTCGGCTCGACCGAGGGGGAAACCATTCTGTCGACCAACAACAAACAAGCCCCGTTTGATGACATATTGGTCCGACAGGCATTGGCCCACGCGATTGACAGGCAGGCCATCATTGATGGGGCTATGTTCGGCTATGGCACACCCATCGGTACGCATTTTGCTCCGCATAACCCGGCTTACGTCGATTTGACCGGCAATTCGGCCTATGACCCGGAAAAAGCCAAGGCGCTGCTGGCCGAGGCCGGGTATCCCGATGGGTTCGAGACCACGCTGCACTTGCCGCCGCCTTCCTACGCCCGACGCGGGGGTGAAATCATCGCTGCGCAACTGGCCGATATTGGCATCACCGCCGAGATCATCAATGTGGAATGGGCGCAGTGGCTGGAAAGCGTGTTCAAGGGCAAGGAGTTTGGCCTGACCATCGTCAGCCATACCGAGCCGATGGATATCGGTATTTATGCCCGGCCCGACTATTACTTCCAATATGACAGCACCGACTTTCAGGCATTGATGGACACGCTGAATTCGACCACGGACCCTGATGAGCGCACACGTTTGCTGGGTGAGGCACAACGCTTGATTTCGACCGATTACGTCAACGGGTACCTGTTTCAACTTGCCAAGCTTGGCGTGGCCAAGGCCGGTGTTGAGGGGCTATGGGAAAACGCACCCACGGCAGCGATCGATCTGACCGGGATCAGTTGGTCCGAATAGATGAACAGAGTTGGACCGGGGCGATGGCCAGCGCCCCGGCGCGAACTGTTGCACCATGAAACCCACAAGGATTCTGGCTTGGCGGGTTTCTTTTTGTCTATCTTCTCGTGCCTTAGGCGCTGGACCCACACGAGATGTGACCCTAACGTTTCCAAATGCTCCGCTACGCCCTCAAACGTCTGCTGTCGCTGATCCTGAGCCTGGCCGTCGCCTCGGTTGTCATCTTTGCAGTGATCGAGGTCGCGCCCGGTGATCCGGCGTTGTTCATGCTGGGCGTGAACGCGCAGGCCGATACATTGACTGCGCTGAGAGCTGAACTGGGCCTCGATGTCTCGAAGATCGAGCGGTACTTCAACTGGGTCGGCGGGATGCTGGTTGGGGATTTTGGTACGTCCTACACCTATCGCACACCCGTGTCGCAGATGATCGCAGATCGATTGTGGGTGTCATTGCCGCTGGCTTTGTACGCGCTGACCCTTTCCACGCTGATTGCTTTCCCCGCCGGTATCTACGCAGCCTCACGGCGCGGCAAACCGGGTGATCTGACCGTGATGGGTGCGACTCAGCTTGGTATCGCGGTGCCGAATTTCTGGTTCGCGATGATGCTGGTGTTGGTCTTTGCCATCAATTTGCGCTGGTTCAATGCCGGCGGTTTCGCGGGTTGGGAGAACGGCATTTGGACCGGTCTACATTCGTTGACCCTTCCAGCCATCGCCCTGGCCCTGCCGCAAGCGGCGATCCTTGCGCGGGTCATGCGCTCGGCTCTGTTGGATATTCTGGCCGAGGATTTTATGCGCACTGCACGCGCCAAGGGCCTTTCGCGTCGGCAGGCGCTTTGGCGACACGGAGTGCGGAATGCCTTGATCCCGGTACTGACGATCATTGGACTCCAATTTTCCTTCCTGCTGGCGGGTTCGATCATCATCGAACAGGTGTTTTATCTACCCGGCCTCGGGCGGCTGGTTTTTCAGGCCATATCGGCGCGCGATCTGATCGTCGTGGAATCGGTCGTTATGCTGCTGGTCTTTGCCGTCATCATGGTGAACTTTTTTGTCGATCTGGCCTATGCCGCAGTCGATCCAAGGCTGAGGAGCAGGACATGAGCCGCAACCTGATCCTTGGCGCGACGCTGTCCTCACTGGTTGTGCTGGCAGCGCTGGTGTCCTTTGTCTGGACCCCATACGACCACGCCGCGCTGAGCATTCCGGCCAAGCTGCAGCCACCCAGCGCGCAGCACTGGTTCGGTACCGATCATTTCGGACGCGACATGTTCTCGATGATCATGGTTGGTGCGCGCACCTCGATTGCGGTGGCGCTGGTCGCGGTCGGGATTGGTATGGCGCTGGGCGTTCCCTTGGGTCTGGCAGCCGCTGCGCGCAGTGGATCGTGGATAGATGAATTCATCATGCGCGGCAATGATCTGGTCTTTGCATTCCCCTCTCTCGTCATCGCCATTCTGATCACTGCCGTCTTTGGTGCCGGGGCCATTAACGCAATCATCGCCATCGGTATCTTCAACATCCCCGTTTTTGCCCGCATCACCCGCGGCGCGGCTTTGTCTCTTTGGGAGCGCGAGTTTATCCTTGCCGCCCGCGTGTCAGGCAAAGGCGCGGCACGGATATCGGCTGAACATATCCTGCCCAATGTCGCCAATCTGCTGATTGTTCAGGGAACAATCCAGTTCTCACTTGGCATTCTGGCCGAGGCTGGGCTGTCCTATGTCGGTCTTGGTGCGCAACCCCCTACGCCAAGCTGGGGCAGAATGCTGGCCGATGCGCAGACGATGGTTAGTTTTGCCCCGCATTTGGCTCTGATTCCGGGTCTGGCGATTATCGTGACCGTGCTGGGTTTGAACCTGCTTGGGGATGGCTTGCGCGATTGGTTGGACCCTCGGATACGGGTGGCTCGCGCATGAGCCTGCTACAGATCAAGGACCTTTCGCTAAGCATTCATGGCACGCCGATCCTGAAACAGATTAACCTGTCGATAGCGCCGGGGCAGATCGTGGCCGTTACGGGCGAAAGTGGATCGGGCAAATCCATGACCGCCCTTGCCGTAATGCAGTTGCTGCCGAACGGGGCCAAAGCAGATGGGGTGTTGCAGCTTGAAGGTCAAAACCTGCTGAGCCAGCCCGAAGCTGAGATGTGCGTTCTGCGAGGCGCTGCGATCGGAATGGTGTTCCAAGAGCCGATGACCGCCCTGAATCCGGTGAAAACCATCGGCGATCAGGTGATGGAGACGATCCTGATCCACAAAGCCATGCCCCCCGCCCAAGCGCGCGCACGGGCCGAAGAGGTTCTGGCTCGTGTCGGATTGCCCACCGACCGGTTCCCTATGACACGCTTTCCGCACGAGCTGTCGGGTGGACAGCGTCAGCGTGTGGTGATCGCCATGGCGATTGCGCTCCGCCCCCGGCTGCTGATCGCGGACGAGCCAACAACGGCGCTTGATGTGACCACGCAGGCGCAAATCCTTGATCTGCTTAAAGGGCTCGTGTCGGAGTATGGCATGGGTCTGCTGATGATCACGCATGATTTGGCGGTGGTTGCAGACATGGCGGATCAGATTGTGGTCATGCGGCATGGGGAGGTTGTTGAAACGGGCGCAACAGATCATCTCCTGCGCCATATGCAGCACCCTTACACCCGTATGCTGTTCGAAGCTTCGGGGCATCAAGTCAACCTGCCGACCTCTCCTGCACCGCGAGCGTTGCTTGAGATCGAGAACGTGGTGCGGGACTACCGTCTGCCCCGAACGCGCCTGTTTGCCACGCCCGGTCATCATCGGGCCGTCGATCAGGTCAGCTTTACCCTGAATCGGGGGGAGCGTTTAGGGCTGGTTGGAGAGTCCGGTTGTGGAAAATCGACCCTAACACGAGCTATTTTGGGCTTGGAGGAGGTGCAGCAAGGCCGAATTTCCCTTGATGGTCAGCCTGTTTTCACCGGCCACAAACCCAATCTGGCAGTGCGACGCAAGATGCAGGTGGTGTTTCAGGACCCTTATGGCAGCTTCAATCCCCGCCATCGGGTCGCGCGCCTGATCACCGAGCCATTTCATTTGCTGGACACCCCGCCAACCGGTTCTGAACGGCAGGATCGCGTCGCTGAGATGCTTACCGCCGTTGGCCTAAGCCCCGATGATGCGGGCCGCTACATTCACGAATTCTCGGGTGGGCAGCGGCAACGTATCGCTATTGCGCGCGCTCTGATTATTCGACCCGAGTTGATCTTGTTTGATGAGGCTGTCTCGGCGCTGGATGTCTCGGTCCGCGCCCAAGTTCTCGACCTGCTGGCCGAGCTTTGTGCGGCTTACGATCTGACTTACCTGTTCATCAGCCATGACCTGAGCGTGGTTCGAACCATCACCGACCGTGTGTTGGTGATGCAGGCCGGCAAGATTGTGGAACAGGGTGAAACCGAGCAAGTCTTCACAGAGCCTCAGCATCCTTACACAAGAACTCTGATCAATGCGGCACCGAAATTGCCGGAGACTGGACGAGGCGCTGCATGAAAAACCTTGTATAGAGCCTGATATTGGAGCTTCCGATGACTAACCCCCTCTGGTTCGATCCCAACCTTTGCCTGATCGGCGGAGAATGGAAAATGCCCGCGTCAGGTCAAACCTTGCCGCTGGTGAATCCCTCGGACGGTTCCGAAATTTGCCAGATCGCTCGAGGTGGCGAAACCGATATCGACGCTGCAGTGCGGGCCGCCCGATCCGCGTGCGATGGCGATTGGGGTCGCATGACGGCCCTGGAGCGAGGGCGTATCCTCACCCGACTGGGGCAACTGGTTCTGGACCGAGTGGATGATCTGGCACAGCTAGAGGCGATGGATGTCGGCAAACCGTTGACCCAAGCGCGGGCAGATGCGGTAGCATTGGCGCGGTATTGCGAATTTTATGGTGGTGCTGCGGATAAAGTGATGGGCGAGACCATTCCCTATCTGGATGGCTATACCGTCTACACGTTGCGCGAGCCGCACGGTGTGACCGGCCACATCGTGCCGTGGAATTATCCGATGCAGATCATTGGCCGTTCTGTCGGGGCGGCGCTGGCAATGGGTAACGCCTGTGTTCTGAAACCGGCGGAAGAGGCCTGCCTGACCGCACTGGCCTTCGCGCATCTGGCGATACAGGCGGGCCTTCCGCTTGGTGCCCTGAATGTGGTGCCCGGCCTGGGGGCTGAGGCGGGCGCGGCCCTGTCGGCACACCCGGGTGTGGATCACATTTCATTCACCGGTTCGGTCGCGACAGGCGCGTTGGTTCAGCAGGCGGCGGGTCGAAACGTTGTTCCGGTGACACTGGAACTGGGCGGCAAGTCGCCGCAACTGGTTTTCGATGACGCCGATCTGGATGCCGCGCTGCCGTATCTGGTGAATGCGGGTATACAGAATGCGGGCCAGACCTGCTCGGCCTCGTCGCGCATTCTGGTGCAGCGCGGTGTTTATGATGCGGTGAAATCCCGTATGGCCTTGGCATACCAAGAGCTTACCGTCGGTCCGGCGATCCGGGATTTGCGCGTTGGTCCGCTGATCTCAACACGGCAAAAAGAAATCGTGACCGGTTTCCTTCACCAAGGCTCGGACTTGGCGATTGCCGCCGAGGGCCAGATTGCGGCTGGCGCACCCGAATCCGGCGCATATGTCAGGCCCACATTGTTCTCGGATGTGCCGCCCGATCATGCCTTGGCGCGGGATGAGATCTTTGGCCCCGTACAGGTTCTGATCCCGTTTGACACCGAGGAACAGGCTCTAACCATAGCAAATAGCACCGAATATGGCCTTGTTGCCAGCGTCTGGACCCGAGATGGTGGGCGGCAGATGCGGCTGGCCAAGGGTTTGCGTTCGGGGCAGGTGTTCATTAACAACTACGGCGCGGGCGGAGGTGTCGAGCTGCCTTTTGGCGGCGTTGGAAAATCCGGCCACGGCCGCGAAAAAGGGTTCGAGGCACTTTATGGTTTCTCACAACTGAAAACGGTTGCGGCCTACCACGGCTAAACGATCACTTCGATCGGCTCCTGCGCTCCAACGCCAAAGACGCGCTTGTACCGCTCAATCTGCTCGGCGGGTCCCATCGCCTTTTCTGGGTTGTCAGATAGTTTGACCGTCGGGTAGCCATTGGCCGAGACCGCCTTGCAGACTAGCGAAAAGGGAGCCAATGCGTCATTCGGTACAAGTTCGCGGAAGTCATTGGTCAGCAACGTACCCCAGCCGAACGAGACATTGGTTTGATCCGCGAACTGAGCGTGCAATTCGCGTATCTTGTCCACATCTAACCCGTCCGAGAAAATAACCCGCTTCTGCGTCGGGTCTTCGCCGCGTGATTTCCACCAGTCTATTGCGATTTTTGCGCCGGTAGCGGGGTCGCCGCTGTCAACGCGAATGCCGGTCCAGCCTGCCAGCCAGTCAGGCGCGCGGTCCAGAAACCCTTTGGTGCCATACGTGTCGGGCAGAATGATGCGCAGATTTCCATCATGTTCCTCGTGCCAGTCGCTAAGGACGTCATAGGGCGCCTGCGCAAGCGCGGCGTCGTCTTCGGCGAGCGCAGAATACACCATAGGTAGTTCATGTGCGTTGGTGCCAATAGCCTCAACTTCGCGTCGCATTGCGATCAGACAGTTGGACGTTCCGGTAAAGGACGAGCCCAAACCTTCAATCATGGCCTGCACACACCAGTCCTGCCAAAGGAAGGAATGCCGCCGCCGCGTGCCGAAATCCGCGATCCCAAGCCCCTCAATAGTGCGAAGCTGGGCTATCTTTTCCCATACGCGTGTCATTGCACGGGCATAGAGCACCTGTAGTTCGAACCGGCGCATATCGTTCAGAACCGCGCGTGAGCGTAATTCCATCAGTACGGCCAGCGCCGGGATCTCCCATAGCATGACCTCGTGCCACTTACCCTCAAAGGTCAGCTCATACTGATCACCCTTACGCTCCAGGTGGTAAGGGGGCAGGCGCAGGTTCTCGAACCATTCCATGAAATCCGGGCGGAACATCTGACGCTTGCCGTAGAATGTATTGCCCCGCAACCACGTGCTTTCCCCACGACTCAGACTTAGCGAGCGGATGTGATCCAACTGCTCGCGCAGCTCGCCTTCATCGATCAAACGGGCCAATGGCACGTGATTCGACCGGTTGATCAGCGAAAACACCACATCGGTTTGGGGCTTATTTCGAAACACTGACTGGCACATCAGCAGTTTGTAGAAATCTGTGTCGATCAATGACCGGATAATCGGGTCAATCTTCCATTTATGATTGTAGACCCGCGTCGCGATATCGACCATGGGGACCTCCTGCAATTTCCGTTGTTAGATCAATCGGAGCACGAAATGGCAAGAGTCGCGGAATTGGGAACAATGCCCACGACAGAACACATTACGGGCTTATTGTGGGTTTCCTTCACGCTTTAGTGAGGGGTGGGGATGGAACTGAAGGTTGAAGTTAGTGAATGAGTCTCGAGTACGATTTTGACATTGTTGCAATAGCTCCGGATGAGGTTGATCCTGAGCATGGGCAAACATCGATAACTGGGCGGCCCCCGGTGCGGGCGCGGTTCAGGGATATCAAGACGGCAGACGCTTTGCGCGCTGCATCGCCCAAGATTCGCAGAATATTTCTGGAATCAGGATTTAGCCTGGACGAGTCGGATGGGCATCTTGCCCGAGGTTATTTTCGGCCAGAAGAGGCTGAAGATCGCCTCCTGATCCTAAAGCGGCTTTTTGCGAATATCCGGAATATGGGTGTCCAGGGAGAGTATAGTGGTGAGTTCGATTTCCATCACTTCTTGGGCCATATCAGGACCGCAAAGCCCGGGACCGTGAACCGGAAAATGCCCGAGCGACCATTGCAAGCGCCACGCCCAAGAACAGTGCGTCCAAAGCGTCGCACGGTTTCTGGGCGTATCGGTTTCGCGTTAGGTCTTGCCGTGATCCTGTTTGTGTTTCTGAAACTGCTGGCCGAGCATGGTGCCGCGCTTTGATCCTCAGGCCAGTGTCACACCTGCTGCGCGCATTGCCTGCTCTGCGACAGCCAAAGATCCGTCCATATCAATGGCGCGGCACAAGTTGCTTAAGACAGTGACATCAAACCCCAGCTGTGCCGCATCTACCGCCGAATAATGCACGCAGAAATCTGTTGCCAAACCGACCATGGTCAGCTGCGTGATCCCGCGCGTCTCAAGATAGCCTTTTAGACCAGTGGGCGTGGAATGGTCGTTTTCGAAGAACGCGCTATAGCTATCGATAGCGCTGCGAAATCCCTTGCGGATGATCAGATCGCCATCTGTTCGCAAATCCGGATGGAAGTTCGCGCCTGCGCTGCTCTGAACACAGTGATCGGGCCACAAGACCTGAGGGCCATAAGGCATGTCGATCATCTCGAACGGCGCTTTGCCAGTATGAGAACTGGCGAATGAAGAATGCCCCGCCGGGTGCCAATCCTGTGTCAGGATCACCGTATCGAAGGTATCCATGATCGCATTGATCGGTGCGACGATCTCGTCCCCTCCGGCTACGGCAAGCGCGCCGCCGGGGCAGAAGTCATTCTGAACATCGATAACGAGCAGGGCGTGGGACATGCTGGCCTCCTAAAGTCGTGTTATCGGTATGGTGCGCAGCGGGTATCGTCAATCCGGTCTCTTGTGTGTTTTTGCCAAGGGCATTAGATCGCCCACATGTACACAATCGCTGCCCTATATCATTTCACGCGTTTTCCCGACCCAGATGCGCTGCGCCCAGCTTTGCACGAGCTTTGCCGCGCGCAGTCGGTGAAAGGCACCCTGCTGCTGGCGCAAGAAGGGATCAATGGCACCATCGCCGGACCCCGCGCAGGTATCGATGCGGTTCTGGCGCATATCCGTGCGTTGCCAGGATGCAGTGATCTTGAGTGGAAAGAGGCGACTTCGGACCACCCGCCCTTCGGCAAGATGAAGGTGCGGTTGAAGAAAGAGATCGTGACGATGGGCCAGCCCGATGTCGATCCCCGCGCAAATGTCGGGCATTACGTCGAGCCTGAGGACTGGAACGCGCTGATCCGTTCAGATGATGTGGTGGTGATCGATACCCGCAACGATTACGAGGTGGCGATTGGCACATTCGAGGGTGCAATAGACCCTAATACAGCCAGTTTTCGCGATTTCCCGGCGTGGTGGGAACAGAACAAGGAGCGCTTTCACAACAAACGCGTTGCCATGTTCTGCACCGGTGGCATCCGGTGCGAAAAATCCACCAATTATCTGCTGGGGCAAGGGGTCGAGGATGTCTATCACCTGAAAGGTGGCATCCTGCGGTATCTGGAAGAAACGCCACCCGAAGACAGCACTTGGCAGGGTGAGTGTTTTGTCTTCGACAACCGCGTCTCAGTTGGTCATGGTCTGGTCGAAGGCCCACACAAGCTGTGCCATGGTTGCCGTCGCCCGATCCTGCCCGAAGATGTGAAACGCCCTGCATACGAGCATGGCGTATCCTGCCATCGGTGTATCAATGAGACTTCAGAACAGGACAAGGCGCGGTTTCGCGAGCGGCAAAAGCAGATACAGCTGGCCCGCGCGCGGGGCGAGGAACATCTGGGTTCTGACTGAAATCAGCTTGCAGGCCACGTTTGAAATCGGATGATTGTGCGCAAACCCAACCGACGGAGCGCTCATGACCCACGAACCCAGAACCCTGGAAGAATGGAAATCAACTTTTCTGGCGGCGCTTGGACTGGTCTTGGCAAGCTTTCTTGCGTGGTACGGTCTGTCGCGCCTGAACGAAGCCACTGCAGGCGACACCATTGGCACGCTTTCCTCGGTAGGCCTTCTAATCTGGATCGCCTCGCAGTCCTGGTACTACATGACCCAGGTGAAATCCCCCCGGAGGTTGTTGTTCCTGATGGGGGTGTCCTTCATCCAGGTCGTGCCATTCCTGTTCGCAGCCGTCTACGGCGCGTTTGGATATAACGACCATTGTGTGATCGGCGCCGAAGGGCCAGCCGATATTCTGTATTTCTCATACGTCACCTTCACAACGGTCGGATATGGGGACATGTCCCCAACCGGCTTTTGCCGTGGGCTGGCTGTGGCCGAGGCTGTGACGGGTTACATCCTGTTGGGCATGTTTGTGGCCGCCGCCGTCGCGCTATACGCGCGCAACCACGGCAAATAGAGCGATCTATTTATTATGATCGATCCAGCGCGACATCATTTGTTTGTCGCGGAAACACTCGGACGGGATCGGGCGGCGCTTGCTGCGCGAGATACGTTCGGCAAAAGCAACCTGCTTACCTGTTGGGTAGTTTGCAAAGGGCGACGGATCATGCGGCTTATGGGCTGAAATCCAGTCCGACAGGGATTTGCGGTCACGCTGCGCCTCGACCGGAATCTCAAGCGCTGATTGTTGCGCGATGGCGCGGGCAAAGCGCATCTGCCGATCTGTAACTGGCAGCAGGTGATAGTCGTTTGTCGGGCCGCTCAGGGCGGAATTTCGCATGTTCTGGGCCATCGGGTAATCCTCTGACTATGTAGAACATAAATAGAACATTAACCTTTCGTTTCAAGGGAAGATCCTTTGGGTTAGGCGAGAACCTGCCAATTTGCGGCTTGATTGACTGATCAGTCAATAATCGATAGTTCGATCCTCAACGTACGCGATCTCTTTGCCTAAAGAGATTTCTGAACACAGAGGGAACCGGCATGAAGTTTCAACCTAAGGCCAGCCATTTCATCGATGGCGAGTATGTCGAGGACACCAATGGCGCGCCCATCGACGTTATCTACCCCGCCACCGGAGAGGTCATCGCACGGCTGCATTCCGCCACGCCTGAGATTGTTGAAAAGGTTCTAAACAGTGCAAAATCGGCCCAAGCGGCTTGGGCTGCCCTATCGGGCACCGAGCGAGGCCGTGTGCTGCGACGCGCGGCCGACATCATGCGGGATCGCAATCGTGACTTATCGATTATCGAAACCCATGATACCGGCAAACCTCTGCAGGAAACGCTGGTGGCCGACGCTACCAGCGGCGCGGATGCGCTGGAGTATTTTGGCGGTCTGGCGGCCTCGCTGACCGGCGAACATATCCCTCTGGCAGTCGGGGATTTTGTCTATACCGTCCGCGAGGCGCTGGGCGTTTGTGTGGGCATTGGGGCATGGAACTACCCGACGCAGATCGCTTGCTGGAAGGGTGCCCCGGCGTTGGCGTGCGGAAACACAATGATCTTCAAGCCTTCCGAGACTACTCCGCTGTCGGCATTGCAAGTAGCCGAGATTTTGATCGAGGCAGGTGCACCCAAAGGCGTCTATAACGTTGTTCAGGGCTACGGTGATGTAGGCGCCAGCCTGGTGACCGACCCCCGAGTGGCCAAGGTCTCGCTAACAGGGTCGGTTCCAACGGGCCGCAAGGTGTACGCTGCTGCCGCCGATAGCATGAAACATGTCACCATGGAATTGGGTGGCAAGTCCCCGATGATCGTGTTCGACGACGCCGACATCGAAAATGCCGTGTCAGGCGCCATTCTGGGAAATTTCTACTCCTCGGGACAGGTCTGTTCCAACGGCACTCGAGTTTTTGTGCAAAAGGGAATCAAGGAAGCGTTCCTTAAGCGCCTGTCTGAACGCCTTGCTACGGCGAAAATCGGCGACCCGATGGATGAAGAGGTCAACTTTGGCCCGATGGTCAGCGAAAACCAAATGAATATCGCGCTTGGCTATGTCGAAAAGGGGAGGGCCGAAGGCGCGCGGCTGATCTATGGCGGCGAACGGGTCCAAGGCGATGGTTTCTACATGCAGCCCACGGTTTTTGCCGATGTTAAGGACGATATGACAATCGCGCGCGAAGAGATTTTCGGCCCGGTGATGTCGGTGCTGGACTTCGACACCGAAGAAGAGGTTCTGGCCCGTGCCAATGACACCGAATTCGGTCTGGCCGCCGGCGTCTTCACCAACGACCTGACCCGCGCCCACCGCATCGTGGCAGGTTTTGAGGCGGGAACTTGCTATATCAACACTTATAACCTGGCCCCGGTAGAGGCACCGTTCGGCGGATCTAAGATGTCGGGTGTCGGTCGCGAGAACTCGAAACTGGCAATCAACCACTTCAGCGAGATGAAGACAGTCTACGTCTCGATGAATGATGTGGAGGCCCCATACTGAATAAATCCGGTTAAATAGTCTCTGTTCTTGACAGTTCACGTCGGGGGCAGAGCACATGCCGGTTCGTACATATGGCTAAATTCCTCAAGACGACTCGTCCGCAAACCGGAGATCAGCCTGTGAAAATTCACACCCGAGCTTTTGTGATCGGAGCAGTTTGATCCTTCATCAACTGGCCAAGTTTGGTTGGATTGACGTAGCGATGCTGGAAAGGGCGAGCTATCTTGGGGCCAACTCCAGACCATGTCCCCGGCACAATACGCAATGCCAATTGTAGCGGCTGTTTTGGCGGTGCATGTTCACATCTGGGCTGAACAAATCTCTGGGGCGGGTCTGCAGGATCCCGATGTGGCAACCGTAATGCCCTGGAATACGGTTTCAGAAAGTCTGAGTCACTCGGCCTGGTTTACCAAGGGCAGATGTGGTGATCGTAATTTCAGATAGAGTTGTCCAAGAACTAGCACACTTGAACGCGTGCGGTGGTCCTGAATGATCATTGAGCCAACTGTAGATCTTCGACACGTTCACGGAGTTTACCGCCACTGTCCTATGGGCATCATGGATTGATGCATAGGAAGTCCAAAATGAATTCAACACCTTTGTTAGAGGCTGATTTTGGCGTCTATCAGCCTACAGGCCAAAGCAGTTACACTTGTCTCTGCAAGAACAGACTTCCAAGGTTCAGTTCGGGTCGATTGCGCGCACTGTCTCAAGCATTTCAGTGATCTGCGCGCGTGCGATGGTGCTGTCCTGTATTAGCATTGCGGCGTCCGACAATGGCTTGTCCGGCTGTCGCGCAACCGGCTTGATCAGGGATGTTCGGATGCGGGACAAATCGGTGAAGGTGTTTGACCTCTCTTCATCCGCACCGCCGGAGCCCGCCAACCAGTTGTATCGATCGGCCATCTCGTGCTTCCCGCCTGCCTGCAATGCGCGCGCGACGGCATCGAAATCCTGTGTTTGCATCATGGCCTGGGCGCGCAACTCTTGCGCGGTGTCCGAGGAATCGTCCGCGATTTCCAGCAGCGCCTGACGGGGACGGTTGTCCATCAGAGCCGCCTTTGCCCGAAGCCGAGCACGATCACGGCTGCGTTCCCGATCTTGCGGTCGGTTTGCCAGCGCGTAAGCCTGCGCTGAAAACCCAAGGTCAGCCAATCGCTCTGCCATGGACACGGCAGTTTCGACCGCCAGCGCGTTGCGTCGCCTGTCCTTCAATTCCATCACATGGCGCAGGAAAGTAATGTCGTCCGCCCGCTCCGCCAGCAATTGGAACACCTGATCTCGTGTCCTCTGCCATTCGTCGGAATCTGAGACATCCTCAAAACCGGCAAGAGCTCCGGTAAAATCCTGGGACAAAGCCATCGCCAAAGCGTGAGCACGCGCCAACATCGGGCCAAGTTCGGACTTCCGAAGCTCGCGCGCATAACTTGCAGCTAAATCGAGGTCGCGGGGCGAGACCGTACCCCGGTCCGACCACCGCTTTTCGATCAACCGCGCAAGTGCCAACGGCGCATCGGTCGCGGCATCGGGCGCCGATATGACCTCGGTCAACAGCGTTTCCGCGGTATCGCTATCCCCTGCAGCATCCGCGATTTTGGCTTGGGCAAAGGTTACATCAGCGGGTTCGTCCTCTAAGATCCGTTCGACCGCACGCAAGATCCGGCGCGATGCTTCAAGCCGGCCTGCCGAGACAAACATCTCGGCGATATCCGGGCCGAGATGTTGCCTGAGATGCCACGGCAGCCGACCAAAACTGCGTTCGATCGCTTTCACATGCGCATCGGATTGAAGTTTACCCTCACTCAAAAGCGCCCAGAGTGCGGCGGCACCATCACATCTTTGCTGCCCTGCCAAAGGGTTCGGCGTCGGTGCAGGCAACCCGTCCATCACTGATGCGATGGCCGCTAATCTGCGCTGCTCAACCGAGGTCTCCGACAACAAAGACAGGGCTTGGTGCGCTTCTACACCGAACCCGAAATACGTATAGAGCTTCGCCAAATCCATTGCATACGCCTGGTCGACACGATCGAATTCCTGAAATAACCCGACCCGCAATTCGGCCACATCCTCGGAAAATGATCGAGCGCCCGACCATGTCCCAAAACCCAGTTCGCTGTCCGTGATACATTCCGGTTTGCTATCAATCTGAGGAACTGCCAGATTGCCCAGCCCCGAAACCTCATCGAGCACCGAAGACAGTCGCAGATTTGGCACCAACTTTTCCGAAGATCGCAGCGGCCCAAAACTGGACGATTCCCTGCTTCCGACACCTGCCAGTTCAAGATCAACAACCTCTCGATCAGCGCTTTGCAATATACGTGATGCTAACTGCTCCTCAAAATTTCGTTGATTTAATTGCAGCAAAGGCAAGGCCAGTTCGGTGGCTGGAATATCAGTAGGTAAGGGTTTTTGGGCCGGGATACTCGCAGTCCTGGGAAGCGCCTCTGGCTCTACCGGGTCACTTGCAGGTGTACCCTGGCCGGGTGCGATATCTATGACAACCATAGTTTGGCGATGCAGAAATGCCGTTGCCACGCAGTCGCACCCAAATGTCATCTCCAACGCTGCACCTGGCCCGGCCTGTTGAAGCGATTGCAGACGGTTCCCCGACAGGCGGTCGAAGACAGCTGCAGTGTTGAATGTCGCATTATCGATGCCAATGCTCAGCCGCGCGCCGTTCTCGACCGGATCCAACATCCAACCGGTGCCAGAGGGGACCTGTACCACCAGACGCGTGTATCCCTCATGCTCGCCCGATCGCACGGTCAAAGCCTGTGCTGACGCGCTTGTGCCCCATGTGAGCAAGACCAAAGACAATGCGCGGATCATGCTGCAGCCTGCTTGAGTTCCTTAAGCGCGTCTTCAAGTTCCGAGAAACCGGGCCGGTTGTGGGTCGGTGTGTTCTGGCGGCCGACCTCTATACACATGGCCGCGTTGTGGTTGTGAAGATTAGCCACCAGAACCTCTTTGATGAGTTGGTAAAAGTGGTTGTCTTCTTCGACAACAGATTTCAGCTTGCCCGCAAAAGGGCCCACCAATCCATAAGCCAGAAAAACCCCCAGAAACGTCCCAACCAACGCGCCGCCGATCAGCTTACCTAGGACTTCCGGTGGTTGGTCGATTGATCCCATCGTCTTGATCACACCCAGAACGGCGGCCACGATCCCCAAGGCGGGCAACCCGTCAGCAACGGTTTGCAGCGCGTGGCTTGAATGCATGGCATGGTGGAAGTTCGCCTCCATCCGCTTCTCCAGCACCTCCTCAACCTGGTGCGGGTCGTCATAGTTCATCGCCGCCGAGCGCATGGTGTCACAGATCAGGTCCACCGCTTCTTTGTCGGCTTGAATCTTGGGATATGCGGAAAATAGCGATGAGCTTCCTGGCTCTTCAATGTGCTGCTCTACCTCGACCGGGTTCGCGCGTGCGATCCGGATCAGAGAGAATAACAAGCATAACAGATCGCGATAATCCTCGGGCTTCCATTTGGGTCCTTTAAAAACTTTCGCGATATCCTTGGCAGTGTGTTTTACGCCGCCGATATCATTGCTGATCAGAAATGCGCCGACTGCGGCCCCTCCGATCATCATCATCTCGAAGGGCAGTGATTTCATAATGATGGCCATCTTGCCGCCTGCGGCAAGGTAGCCGCCGAATACCATGACAAAGATGACGGCAATTCCGATGAGCCCGATCATGAAAGGTCTCCAGCGTTGAGGGTGCAGATAGATATGGCCATGAGGGTCATTCCTGTGGGGCACGTGCATTGCGTCCGGCCATGATCACGCTGATGGTGTAAGCAGCCTCGGGGCTGAGACCGGCCATAACTTCAGCGGCAGCTTCAGGTGGCATTCGAGACAGGAAGCCAGCGGCGAATACCGCGTCCATCGTTTCGAACAACGCGGCGGCATCTTTGGGCTTCATGCTCTGATACACGTCAGTCAGTTGTGTCAGGTCGTTTTCGGCGGCCTTTTCGGCAATCGCCACCGTTTCACGCAGAGCGTTCTCGGCGTCCTCCAGCATGGTGAGCCGGGTTTCGATGGCCTGATCGGCAATGTCGAGCGCCCGTTCCCGGTCCAAAATCGTGCTTTCACGCTGGTTTAGAGTCTTTTCACGGCGCAATAGTTCCGTAAGCAGCAATTGTAGATCTGCCGCATTCGCCTCTTTGCGTTCACCACCGACGGGCGAGGCCATGTTTGGTTCCGCGCCGCGGGCAAGTGCAGGCCCGGCCTCAAGCCCGATGCGAATAATCGCAGAGCCGACCATCAGCAAGGAAATGACGGTCAGAACACCGCCGCGCGCTCGGCGATCAGGCGCTTTTGCCCGGTTGCGACTCATTTCGCTGCTCCGTCAGATGGTGCGGCGTGCCGAAAGAACATCAGGCCTTCTGGTTTCTTTGCGGGCGGCTCTGGTGGTGCTTCCGATGGCTCAGTCGAGACCTCAGTTGGTTCACCAGACGGATCGGATACAGTTTCTTGTGCTTCGCCGGGCTGCTCAGACCTGCCCTCAGCAGGTGCGTCATCTGGCTGATCCATGGGAACTTCCGGCTCAGAGGGCTCTTCCTGAACGACGTCGTGCATCGAGGCCATCATAAGCTCCAACCGTTGTGCGACGGTTTCCGCCCGTTCGGTCAGCGTCTGCAACGCGGTGCCGGAATCATCCGAAGCCTGACGCGCGCTATCCAGCGATTTTCGCAACTCTTCTGCTTGCGAGGACAGCACGGAAACGGCGCCACCCACACCCTTCTCAAGATCGGTAAACCGCTTCAGGCGTCGCGACAGAACGAAACAATACAGACCAGCCCCAAGAGCGCCCGCAACCAGAAGAATATCGGCAATCAACTCCACCATCGCCTCCTAATTCAGTACAAATTCCATGACCAGAACGTCACGCACGCGGCCTTCGCCCACGACGATCCCAATGCGTCGTAGCAGGTGTCCGCGGATCCTCATCAAAGCCAGAGAATCTTCCAGATCGGTTAACTCAAGGGCGCGCAAATAGCTGTTCAGAACGTCCATGATTCGCGGCTGCATCTTTTCAACCTCGGCGGCGTAGCCCGCGTTCACTTCAAGCTGCGCGTGAAATTTCAAATGTCGCGAATCATCTGACTTGACCGAGATGATCACCGGCGGAAGATCGACAAATTTCACATCGGGAAGTGCCTTTACGGAAGCGTCTTCGCCTTTCTTTTTGGCCTCTTTCACCATCTCGGAACCACCTATGGGAAGCAGGCCGGATGCAGTTATGAAATAGCCACCAACACCGCCCGCGATAGCCAGAATCAGTCCAAGCAGAAGGCCCTTTTTCCCTGATTTTTTAGGGGCTTCCGCCTCATCTGCAGTTGCGTCGGTCATGCGGTCCTCATGAATCTGTTCGGCAACCGTCATAACCCCTCAGGGACTAACCGATTGTTAAGGGCAATCGTCCAAACAAGGGCAGAGCCGCACAGAATGTCGGTGAGTCGGAGGTAAGCGTGCAGCAGATCGGAACTGTCTGGGCAAGTTTGGACAGGCGCAAACAAATTATCGTGGCCGGTGCCGTGGCACTGGTGTTTCTGGGTGTGCTTGCGATGTCACGGATTGTGACAGCGCCGTCGATGACGCTGCTTTATGCGGGGCTCGAAAGCGGTGCAGCCGGGGATATCGTGCGGGCGCTGGACCAGCGTGGTGTGAACTATGAAATAAGGGGTGGCTCGATCTACGTCCCCGGCGTTCAGCGGGATGAGTTGCGGATGACTTTGGCTAGCGAGGGCCTGCCTGCGAACGGCAATCGCGGTTACGAACTGCTGGATTCGCTCAGCGGCTTTGGCACTACGTCGCAGATGTTTGATGCCGCCTATTGGCGCGCAAAAGAAGGAGAGCTGGCGCGCACGATTGTGGGCAGCCCGCATGTCAGCAAGGCCCGGGTGCACATCGCCAACAGCTCCTCCAACCCGTTTCAGCGCAGCATAGCACCAACCGCTTCGGTTTATCTGGTCCCGTCGGGTGCACCGATTAACGGAGATCAGGCAAAGGCGATCCGGTTTTTAGTGGCGTCGGCGGTTAGCGGGCTGGCATCGGAAAACGTCACTGTGATTGATTCGAATGGGGCCGTGATTGGCGCGCAGGACACGGCGGTGGCAGCCGATACTGCAGATGATAAGGCGCGCCAATTGCGTGAGAAAGTTCTACGTCTGGTCGAAGCCCGGGTCGGGGCCGGCAACGCGGTGGTTGAGGTCAGCGTAGATACGGTGACCGAAACCGAGTCTATCCGGGAACGTCGCTTTGACCCCAAAGGCCGTGTTGCAATCAGCACGGATGTTGAAGAACGGTCGGACAGTGCGCGTAATCAGTCGGCGGATGTGACAGTGGCGTCGAATCTGCCGGATGGCGACGGGGCCGGAGGCGATGAATCCAATTCGAATGCCACTCAGACCCGCGAACGGGTGAATTATGAGGTGTCAGAGACCGAGTTGGAAGTTCATCGCGCGCCGGGCGCCATCAAACGCCTGACCGTTGCCGTGCTGGTAAACGGCGTGCGGACGGTGGGTGCAGATGGGGTCGAGAATTTCGAACCCATGCCGCAGCCTGAGCTTGATGCGCTGCAAGAGCTTGTGGCCTCAGCTGTCGGGTTTGATGCTGAACGCGGCGACGTCATCACACTGAAATCGCTCGACTTGCCCATGGTTGAACCCCAGGGCGAGTTGGTGTCCGGGTCGATCTGGCAGAACATGCATATCGACGCTATGTCGCTAATCCAGATGGTGGTTTTGGCGCTGGTTTCCCTTGTTTTGGGTCTGTTTGTGATACGGCCAATTCTGACGAAATCTGCGGCATCGGCGCTGCTGCCAGCAGGTGCACCGGTTGAGGTCGCCCCAGCGCCTTCCCTGACCGGGGAAATTGCGACCGCAGATGCGCCGGACTTTGCACCGCTCGCGGATGCGGCGCAGCCGAATGTTCCGGCGATTGCCGCTGCGCGAGGGGAAGATCCTGTCGACCGTTTGCGCGCCATGATCGGCGACAAGCAGGAAGAGACGGTAGAGATCCTGCGCAGCTGGCTTGAAGAAGGCGAGGAGAAGGTGTGATGTCGATCGCTCATCTTCTTGAAGACTTCACCGCCCCTGCGGCTGGGGTGGCCGTACATCTACTGGATGAAGACGCACTGGAAGAACAGCGGCTTGCTGCATTTGAACAAGGCTATGGGGCGGGCTGGGAAGATGCGGTTCAGGCGCAGGAACAGACTGGCACACAGCTAAGCTCCGATCTGTCGGCGACGTTATCCGACCTGTCCTTTACCTATCAAGAAGCATTGACCCGCATGACCCTGTCGCTGGAACCGATGTTCCACAGCCTGGTTCAGACTATTCTGCCTGAGACGATCGAGCATGGCTTTGCGAAGCGATTGACCGAGCAGCTTTGCGACATGGCGCGTGAGCAGGTCGGCCAGCCACTGCAGCTGACTGTTCCGGCGGGCACTTCGGATCAGGTCGAGGCGATGCTGCCGCAGGATATCTCGCCGCGTCCCCAGGTTATCGAGGATGTCTCGCTCCAGCCGGGACAGGCGCGATTGCAGGTGGGGATCGCCCAACGCGAGGTGGACTGCGCTGCCTTGCTCTCATCCATTGCTGCAGCGTTCGACGCATATCTGTTTGAAGCAAAAGAGGCTTTGTCAAATGAGTGATCCTCAACCACCGAAACCCGAAAAACCCAACCCGTTCGAGACTGTTCCGATCGAAGTCACCGTCTCGGTCGGGCGTGCGCGGCCTTTGATCCGTGACCTGTTGAGCATGGGTGAAAATGCCGTACTGACACTGGACAAGCGGATCGAGGATCCGGTTGACCTCTATGTCGGGGATCAATTGGTCGCGCGCGGTCTGTTGGAAGAGATGGAGGGCGATCAGTCCGGGCAACTGGCGGTACGGCTGACCGAAATCTCGGATCTGCAGAACGGGATCGGATGATGCGCCACCTGTTTTGGCTGGCATTTTTGCTGGTCATACCCTCCGGTGGCGCGGCGCAAGAACTGTCGCTGTCCCTGGGCGAGGGCGGGTCGATCTCGGCCCGGACCATCCAGTTGATTTTGCTGATCACGGTGCTCAGCCTGGCACCGGGACTGGCGATCATGATCACCTGTTTCCCGTTTTTGATCACGGTTTTGGCGATCCTGCGGCAAGGAATCGGCTTGCAGCAGTCACCACCAAACATGTTGATCGTCAGTTTGGCGCTGTTTCTGACCTATTTCGTCATGGAGCCGGTTTTTACCGAGGCGTGGGAGACAGGGATTCAGCCGATGGTCGAGGAAACGCTTGACGTAGAGCCTGCGCTGGAACGCGCGCTGGTGCCGTTTCGCAGTTTTATGGCAGCGCGTATTGATGCAGACACGTTTCAGGCCATGGCAGACCTGCGCCCGGATGGTGCTGCGATCCAACTATCGCCCGAAGCCCCGTTATCCGTGCTGATGCCGTCCTTCATGTTGTCGGAAATCGCGCGGGCCTTTCAGATCGGGTTCCTGATTTTCCTGCCTTTCCTGATAATCGATCTCGTTGTCGCAGCGGTTTTGATGTCGATGGGAATGATGATGGTGCCCCCGGCTACAGTCTCGCTGCCGTTCAAATTGGCGTTTTTCGTCATCGCTGATGGCTGGGCCTTGATCGCCAGCGCCTTGGTGCGCAGCTATGCGCCATGACTATTGCCGTGTGATCTGTAGTCGGGCGCGCAGACCCTGATCTCCGGCCTCGAAACTCAGCGTTCCGCCATGTTGTTCGGCAACGGTGCTGACAATTGTCAGGCCCAATCCGAACCCGTCCGAAGATCCGATGTTTGATCCGCGCTGGAACGGTGCCAGTAGCGCCTCGATATCCGCGACCGATAGGTCGGTGCCCTTGTCCTCGACGACGATCGTGGCGGTCTGAGCATCAGTTTCCAGTTCAACCTCGGCGTGACGACCGTATTTCAGGGCATTATCGATCAGATTGGACAACGCTCGTTTCAATGCGATCGGTTGACCCGTCACCAGGATGCGCCGCGTTTCCGGTAGCGACGCATGCCCACGGCGTGACATGAAAACAGACGACGCGCTTTCGACGACAACCGGATCAACGGCTTTCAACGACACAGGCCGGTCCATATCCTGATAATCGGCCACAAGCGATTCAACCAGCGAGGTCAACGATATCTGGCGCGGTTCCTCGACGCTGAGTTCCGATCGCGTGTAAGTAAGCACGCTTTCTATCATGCCGGTCATCTGGTCCACGTCGGCCTCGAGCTTTTCGCGCAACTCGCCATCGGGAATCAGCGCCGCACGCAGCCGGACGCGGGTTGCAGGGGTCCCCAGATCGTGGCTGACACCCGACAGTACAATGGCGCGTTTCTCAAGCTGCGCACGTTCGGCATCGAGGTGATCATTCACCGCAGTCACGATATCGCGCAGCTCTTCAGGCCCGTCCGCGTCATAGCTTTGCGGCCCGCCGCGACGTCGGCGGTCACCAAGTGCCTGAGCAAAGCGTGCGAAACTGTCAGAAACATTCCCGACCGAGGTCAGAAGCACCGCCAAGGACACAATGCCCAGCAATATTGCGGGCAAACGCAGATCAACCGGCGCAGCCTTACAGCCCCAGATTGCGGTGCCGTCGACTTGCTGCCAGACCCCGCGCCCGAATTGCGCGATCAGGATAGGTTCGCTGCAATATGTGGCCAACAGGCGGGTCAGGTTCCCCATCTTCTCGGGGCCGGTCTGATCGCTGCCAGATACGATGTCTGAAACCGGATAGACCAGTCGATCCGATAACACCGCAAGCGTCAATTCGCGGCCACTCAGGGGGGCTGAACTGTCGGTCAGGATCGACAGATTGGTGACAAAGCGGCGATCCGCAAAGCCGGGCATTTGCTGGAACGCTCCACTATCAGCAAGCGCGGCTGCCTCGGTTGGCAATGGGTTGATCAATAGGCCGGGTGGCGGCGCCATCCCCGTTCGCAAGTCTTCGTATATGGTGAAACCAGCAACAAATGCTGCGGTCTGGTACCGGTTCCACGCCTGTGCCGAGGTGAACCACATCCCGGCAGCGACCAGCCCCGCGACAAAGGCGGACAGGGTCCAGAGCCAGCCAAAACTGCGCAGGCGCAGGGTCATGCGTCCTCATCCACCATAACGTCCGCGGTAAACAGATAGCCAACACCGCGCTCGGTGCGCAGCATCTGGGGGTCTTTTGGATTGGCCTCGATTTTCGACCGCAACCGCCCCACCAGCATATCTATGGCACGGCCTTGCGCCTCGGGCTTGTCGGCCTCACCGGTTACATCCAGTGCGGCGGCGATCTCATCACGGGTCAGCGGAATATGCGGGTTCGCCAGCAAAACCTTCAGCAGGGCGGTCTCCCGTTGGGACAGGGAAACCAGATAGCCTTCGGGCGAATGCACCTCGTCCCGTTTGCCGTCAAAGACCCAGCCGTCAAAGTGAAAGGTGCGCGTGCGGCGGCGGTATGCCAGCGAAGGCGTGCGTCGGGCGCGTTGCATCACCGCACGGACGCGGGCCAGCAACAGTTGCGGGTTGAATGGTTTGGCGATGTAATCGTCTGCTCCAACCTCATATCCTGCCATGCGCTGATGATCCGCCGACAGGGCCGATACCAGAATGATCGGTACATCCTGTTCGGCCCGCAACCGGGCACAGATCTCGACGCCGTTTTCATCGCCCAGCATCACGTCCAACAGGATCAGGTCGATCCGCCCCGAGGTTAGATGCGTGCGTATTTCACTTTCGGAACTGGCAGGCAGAGCAATATACCCGTTCTGCTGAAAGAACTGGGTCATCATCGACCGCATCTCCGAATCGTCGTCCACCACCAGGAGCCGGGGAATGCCCACTCTGTTTCTCCTCCTCAGGGTTCTCCATCGCCGCCAATTGTAACGAATGGAAACGGATTCAAGACCAACGTAACACGGGGTAACAAAAGCGGTGAAAATTTCCACCTTGTCAGGATATTGCATCGCATTCTGCGTTGCCATGCGGCAATCCGTTAGCGCTATATCACCTATGGCCGCCCTTGGGGTGGCACCGAATTCTCAGGGAGGAGAACAAAAAATGAAGCGTTTTGCATTTGCCACCGTGTCGACCTTGGCCGTAGTGGCCGGGTCGGCTGTTGTGGCTGAACCAAAGGCCGAAGTTCTGCACTGGTGGACATCCGGTGGTGAGGCGAAATCGGTCGCGGTTCTGCAGGAAGAGTTCGCCTCGAACGGCGGCACATGGACCGATATGCCGGTCGCAGGTGGCGGCGGCGATGCGGCCATGACTGCGCTGCGGGCCCGGGTTCTTGCGGGTAACGCGCCGACTGCTGTTCAGCTGAAAGGACCTGCCATTCAGGAATGGTATGAAGAGGGCGTTTTGGCAGACATTTCATCCGTGGCAGAAGCCGAAGGCTGGGCCGATGTGCTGCCAGCATCGATTGCGGGCCACATGATGTGCGAAGGTACGTGGTGCGCAGCACCTGTGAACGTGCACCGCATCGACTGGATCTGGGCCAATGCTGACGTTCTGGCCGCCAACGACATTGAAATGCCCACAACTTGGGAAGAGTTCAACGCCGCTGCCGAAAAACTGCAGGCTGCCGGAGTGATCCCGTTGGCCCATGGTGGCCAGGCGTGGCAAGACGCCACAGTGTTCGAAGCGGTTGCGCTGGGTCTGGGTGGCCCCGAGTTCTATCAGAAAGCCTTTGTCGATCTCGACCCCGAGGCGCTGACCTCGGACACCATGGTTCAGGTCTTTGATCAGATGCGCACCCTGCGCGGTTATGTGGACGAAAACTTCTCAGGCCGCGACTGGAACCTTGCCACCGCCATGGTGATGAATGGCGAAGCAGCCTTCCAAATCATGGGTGACTGGGCCAAGGGCGAATTCCTGGCGGCTGGCAAGAAGCCCGGCGAAGACTTCCTGTGTGCCTCGACCCCCGGCGACGGATATCTGTACAACGTCGACAGCTTCGCCATGTTCGAAGTGGAAGGTGACGACAACCGCGCTGGTCAGGAATTGCTGGCCAAGCTGATAGTCGCGCCGAAATTCCAGGAAGTGTTCAACCTGAACAAGGGCTCGATCCCTGCGCGGACTGATGTGGCGCTGGATGCGTTCGACATCTGCGCGCAAATCTCGGCCGAAGATATGGGTTCGACCTCGGCAGGCGGTTCGCTGCTGCCGTCTTATGCCCATGGCATGGCGCTGCGCGGGTCGCAGGCCGGTGCGATTACGGATGTTGTAACTGCACATTTCAACTCGGATATGTCCTCGGCTGACGCGGTTCAGCAACTGGCGGACGCGGTAGCAAACAGCTACTGATCCAATACGCTCTGCCCCCTATAGTGAGGGGCAGAGCATCTTTCCCCGGAGGCTAAAATGTCCGAATGGCTGGAAAACCACCTGCCCAAGGTGGTGCTGGCACCGTCGTTCATCGCCGTATTGATCTTTGTCTACGGATTTATCGGATGGACCGCATGGGTGTCGCTAACCCGATCGAAACTACTGCCGAAATACGAGATCAAAGGCTTCATTCAGTATGAACGCCTGTTCGACTCTCCCCGCTGGGATACGGCGATCAACAACCTTTATATCTTTGGTGCGCTGTTCATCGTGATCGCGATGGTACTGGGCCTGTTGCTGGCCATCCTGCTGGATCAGAAGATCCGCGTCGAAGGCGCGATCCGGACGATCTACTTGTACCCGATGGCGTTGTCGATGATTGTGACAGGTACGGCGTGGAAGTGGATTTTGAACCCGGGCCTGGGCATCGAATCCATGGTGCAGGGCTGGGGCTTTCCGAATTTCGAATTCGACTGGCTGGTGAACCCTGACTATGCGATCTACACTATCGTGATCGCCGCGATCTGGCAGAGTTCCGGCTTCGTCATGGCGTTGTTTTTGGCCGGTTTGCGTTCGGTCGATGGCGAGATCATCAAGGCCGCACAGGTCGATGGTATCCCCACGTGGCGCATCTATACGGCGATCATCATCCCTTCGATGGCCCCGATTTTCCTGTCTGCTTTCATCGTGCTGGCGCACCTCGCAATCAAAAGCTTCGACCTTGTCATCGCCCTGACTGGTGGCGGTCCGGGCTACGCAACCGATCTGCCCGCTACTTACATGTACGCCATGGCGTTTTCGCGCGGCGATATTGGTCAAGCAGCCTCGTCCGCGATGATCATGATGCTGGTCGTCTTTGCCATCGTGGTTCCCTATCTTTACTCAGAGCTGAGGGCGAAAAATGACTGATCTGTCGATGCCCCAAACACAAACCCGCACCCAAAGCACTACGGGCAAGATTGCCCTGCGTTGGTTGCTTTATGTCCTGCTTGGCCTGTTTGCACTGTATTATCTGATGCCGCTCTTCGTGATGTTGACGACATCATTGAAAAGCCTTGAGGAGATCCGCACCGGCAGCCTGATTTCGCTGCCGCGAGAGGTCAGCTTTGACGCTTGGAAAACCGCATGGTCCGGCGCTTGTACCGGTATCCAGTGTGAAGGTTTGCGACCCTATTTCTGGAACTCGGTTCTGATCGCGGTGCCTGCGGTATTTTTGTCGACCCTGCTGGGTGCGCTGAACGGCTATGTCGTGGCGCAATGGCGGTTCAAAGGGGCCAATATCATCTTCTCGCTGATGCTGTTCGGTTGCTTCATCCCGTTCCAAGTTGTTCTGCTGCCAATGGCACGTCTGCTGGGTATGATGGGGATTGCCGGAACCATTCCGGG
This sequence comes from Ruegeria sp. SCSIO 43209, assembly GCF_019904295.1. NCBI lineage: Bacteria > Pseudomonadati > Pseudomonadota > Alphaproteobacteria > Rhodobacterales > Roseobacteraceae > Ruegeria > Ruegeria sp. SCSIO 43209. Next base: position 3,065,670 of record NZ_CP065359.1, on the reverse strand, counting down.
CCTGATCTTTGTCCATGTGATCTACGGGCTGGGCTTCACCACGCTGTTCTTCCGCAACTACTATGTCACCATTCCGGCCGAGCTGACCAAGGCGGCGCGGGTTGATGGGGCTGGGTTCATGCGGATTTTCTGGTCGATCTTCCTGCCGCTGTCGCTGCCCATCATCGTGGTGACTGTGATCTGGCAGTTCACGCAGATCTGGAACGACTTCCTGTTTGGCGTGTCGTTCAGCCAGGCGGGGACACAGCCCGTGACTGTTGCGCTCAACAACATCGTAAACTCCACCACCGGCGTCAAAGAATACAACGTCGACATGGCTGCCGCGATCATCGCGGGGCTGCCAACGCTGCTCGTCTATGTCGTTGCCGGTAAGTATTTCATCCGCGGCCTGACCGCTGGCTCAGTGAAGGGATAAGACCCATGGCTCCCATCCTTGATATCAACAAACTCTACAAGAATTACGGCGCGACCGAGATTCTGAAAGACATCAACATCTCGATTGAACCGGGCGATTTCCTGGTGCTTGTCGGCCCCTCGGGCTGCGGTAAGTCTACGCTGCTGAACTGCATTGCGGGACTGGAAGAGATCACCGGTGGCACATTGTCCATCGGCGGCAACGACATGACCCATGTCAGCCCCAAGGATCGCGACATCGCGATGGTGTTCCAGTCTTACGCTTTGTACCCGACCATGTCGGTGGCCAAGAACATCACCTTCGGCATGAAAGTGCGCGGCGTCGATCAGGCCACGCAGGAAGCTAAGCTGAAAGACGTCGCCTCCTTGCTGCAGATCGAGCCATTGCTGAACCGCCGCCCCAGCCAACTGTCGGGTGGTCAGCGTCAGCGGGTCGCGATGGGCCGGGCGTTGGTGCGCGACCCCAAGCTGTTCCTGTTCGATGAACCGCTGTCGAACCTTGACGCCAAGCTGCGGGTCGAGATGCGGACCGAGATCAAGAAGCTGCACCAGACACTGGACGCCTCCATTGTTTATGTCACCCACGACCAGATCGAAGCGATGACGCTGGCCACCAAGATCGTGGTCCTGAAAGGCGGGGTCGTGCAGCAGATCGGTACTCCGGCCGAGATCTACAACAACCCGGCCAACCTGTTTGTGGCGGATTTCATGGGCTCACCTGCGATGAACCTGATCCCGGCACAGGCATCGAACAATGGCTCGGGAACGCAAATCTCTATTGCACGCGAATCCGGTGAAACGCTGGTTCTGAACGATGCACGCGACTTGTCTCTGCCGCAGGATGTCATCCTTGGTCTACGCCCTGAAGATATCGCCGAGGCGGGGTTCCGCGCTGGCGCAGGCGTGCAGGAAGCCGCCTGCATGGTCGATATGGTCGAACCCGCAGGGGCAGATACCTATGTGGTGTCGGAATTGGGTGGCAAGCAGGTCACGGCGCGGCTGCATGCTGAAACCAGCGCGCAGGCCGGTCAATTGCTGAACTTGGCGTTCGACATGAGCAAGGTGTCCTACTTTGCCAAGGAAACGGGTGAACGGCTGAATTAAGTTGCCGTTGGCCCGCACCAACCCGGGGTGGGCCATAGCAATCACGGTCGGTTTTGGCCGGTTAATTTGAAATATGCTATCTTGGGACGTAGCGAAGGGAGGCGCGCTATGTCCGATCCGTATTCCGATCTGGCCGGGCAGGATATCTCGGTCCAAGAGCGTATCGCCGAAGCTATGGAAGCGCGGTGTCTGGAGCCGGCGCAGAAAGAGATCAGGGATAGCTATCTAAGTGATTTGATTGTCCCTGAGGGCGGGTTCGCGGTTGAGCTGGGTTCAGGCACCGGGCACATCACGCAAGAGCTGCTTTCTGTCGGCGGGGTGGAGCGCGCGCTCGGCATTGAGCCCTCACCGGTTATGGTCGAACGTGCGAGAAACAGCTTCGCCAGCGAGAGCAATCTTGTTTTTGAAACCGGCGATGCAAAGGCAACCAGGCTTGAAGATAGCTCAGCAGACCTTGTTCTGGCGCATACACTGTTGTGCCATGTACCCGGCCCCGACGATGTGGTTTCCGAGGCCTTTCGGATACTGAAACCGGGCGGGATATTCGCGATCTGCGATGGGGACTACGATACCGCCACAGCGCAGATTGCCGATTTTGATCCTCTGGATCAACTCATTCGGTTCATGATCAATCAGAACGTCACAAACCTTTGGATCATGCGCCAGATTGGCGGTGTACTCTCTCAGGCAGGTTTTGAGCTGGGCCGTCGCCGGGGACACGGTTATGTAGCCGAAGGAGAGGCGACTTACTTTCTGACCGTTATCGACCGTGGTGCGGATCGAATGGCTGAGACCGGGTTGTTGGCGCCTGAAACGGCACAGGCGCTGAAATCCGAGGCCCGGGCGCGTGTGTCTGCAAACACGTTTTTTGGCTACATGTCTTATGTCAGCCAGATCGCGCGCAAGCCTGCAACCTGAACAAAAAAGCCACCGCGCGAACGGGTCGAGCGGTGGCCGGCGTAAGGTAATACCTCTGATCAGCCAGTCTTTTTCAGATCCTTGATCAGGCGATTCAGGTCGCCGCCGCGCGCATCCAGCATTGCGCCAATCTCTGTGCGCTCGGTCAGCAACAAATTCACACCTTCGATGAACATGTTGTAGAACTTGCCACGGCCCGATTTGTCGGACACCAGGAATGTCACTTCGAACGGGGATGAGCCGCGCAATTTGACTGAGGTTCTGACCTCGTATCCGGTCTTGATCTTGCGCGCGTTACGCACGGTGACCTCACCGCCGATGAACTCGCGGAACCGGCGACCATATTTGCGCGAAATATAGCCTTCGAACGCTTTGGTGAACTGACGCAGCTGTGCGGATGAGGCTGTGCGTGCATCCGCCCCCAGCGCATAGCGGGCCATGATCGGCACATCACCGTATTGCACAAAGATCTTTTGAAAATCACGTAGCATGGCATTTTCGGATTTACCCGAGTCAATGATACGCGTGATATCGGCCACAACGCTGTTGACCAGCTGTTTGGCCTGCGCTTCGGTCAGCGCGAACGCGGGCAGAGGCAATGCGGCAACTGTCATCCCGGTCAGGGCGGTGGCCACAAAACGGCGTCGGTTCAACAGGTTATTCGGCATAGGGGTCCTCGTACGGGTCAAGATAGGGGTCTCTGACAGGGTCGGTCCCGGTGGTGGCGTAGGGATCGTCATACAGACCCAGATAGGCGTCTTCATCATCCCTTGCCAGTTCAAAGCGGCGATTTTGCAGGTAGATCGTGCGCGCTTGCGCGTAACTGTCTGCACTTTCGTACAGAATCGAATCAACTGTATCCGAGAACCGACCGCGATCTCCCATCCGCCGCACGACCTCGGCATAGACACCAATATTGTCGACCGGGCGGGTCGGGCTAAAGTTGATCGGATTCGAGAACAGGTTGACCACAACGCCGACCGCATCGCGCGCGGTGGACGGGCCGTAGAAGGGCAGTTCCACATAAGCACCTTCGCCCACGCCCCAGACATGCAGGGTTTCGCCGAAATCAGTATCAACAGGCGGCAGGTTCAGCTCATCAGCCGGGGCTGACAGGCCAAAGCCGCCCACGGTCGAGTTGATCAGAAAGCGCAGCAGCGCATTGCCGGACTGTTTCAGATTGCCTTGCAGCAGATAGTCCAGCGCCTGCCCGGGCATCGTCAGGTTTTCGGCAAAGTGATTGAAACTGGTAACCATCGGATCTGGTACGATCTTCACATAGCCTTTCGAGGCCGGTCGGAACAGGAATCGGTCCACACCCAGATTGAACTTGTGAATGCCCCGGTTGGTCCCTTCATAGGGGTCAAAAATCTCACCCCGCGCCGCTGCGTCCTGAGGCTGCGTCGCGCATGCCGATAGGACCGTCAGGATGGCGAATATGATCAGGTGCTTCAGACGAATGTAACTTGGCACTGTCTTCGTTACTCCGAAAATTGCCCAGCGGTATCCGGGCCTTCAATCAATACAGCCTTTGCACCCTTGGTGGCGCAATTGGTCTCACATAGAGGTTTCGCGCAGGATTTGAAACAACAACTCGCGTTTACCTCAGCCGATGGGGCGACGTAAAGTGACACGAATTCAACACTTCCTGAATAAGAGAAGACCTGCCCAGTTTGCAGGCAATGGGAAAAATCCCGCTTTCCCGCTTTCGGAAACAGGTTTTCCCGGGTAGCGTCCGCGCTGAATCACTACGAGATGAGGATCAATCATATGAGCATCGCAGCAAAACTGGACAGCCTGGGTGTCAGCCTGTCGGACGCACCTGCTCCGGCAGCGAACTACGTTCCTTTCGTGCGCATTGGCAACATTGTCTACGTGTCGGGCCAGATCTCCAAGGCGGATGATCTGATCACTGGTAAGCTCGGTGATGATATGGATGTTGAGGCAGGCGCCGCTGCAGCCAAAGTCTGCGCCATCAACCTGTTGGCTCAGGTCAAAGCGGCTTGTGGTGGCGATATCGACAAGCTGGTGCGCGTGATCAAGCTGACCGGTTTTGTAAACTCGACCGCTGATTTCACAGAACAGCCGAAGGTGATCAACGGGGCCTCCGACTTCCTGGTCGAAGCGCTGGGCGACGCCGGTCGTCATTCGCGCTCGGCCGTCAGCGCAGCCTCATTGCCTTTGGGTGTTGCCGTTGAAATCGAGGGTATTTTCGAGGTTCAATGAAACCGTCCCTTCCGTCTGAGTTCCTGCAGCGCCCGATAGCACATCGCGCGCTGCATGACATTTCTGATCAGCGGCCCGAGAATAGCCGGGCCGCCATTCGTGCCGCAATAGACGCCGGTTATGGGGTCGAGATTGATCTGCAACGCACCCGTGACAATCGGGCCATGGTGTTTCACGACTATGACATGACACGTCTGACCGGGCAGCCCGGACCGATCCAACAGATCACCGAAACACAAGCGCGGGCCCAGACGCTTCTGCATTCTGACGGTGAAGGTATCCCCTCGCTGGAAGAGGTGCTGGCCATTGTTGCAGGACGGGTGCCCTTGCTCATCGAGCTGAAGGATCAAGATGGTGCAATGGGCCCCGATATCGGCGCTTTGGAAGCAGATGTTGTAAGCGCACTGAAAGACTATGAAGGCCCGGTCGCGCTGATGTCGTTCAACCCGCATTCAGTCGCAGAGATTGCACGCCTTACGCCACATTTGCCGCGCGGTCTCGTTACCAGTTCTTACGAGCCCAAAGTCGAGCTTCTGCCGCAAGCCGTCTGCGATCATCTGCGCAACATCCCGGATTTCGACCGCGTTGGAGCCAGCTTTATCAGCCATGAAGTCATCGATCTTGACCGCCCCCGGGTCGCTGAGTTGAAGGCACAGGGTGTGCCGATCCTGTGCTGGACCGTGCGCTCGCTTGAACAAGAAGCAGAGGCACGCAAGGTTGCCGATAATGTTACGTTCGAAGGCTATCTGGCCGAACATCCCGCTTGATCCCGGCGCGCGCGATCACAGATAAAGGTGCAGCGCGGAGGGGATATGGATCAGGCACAGATTGAGGTTCGGGTTCTGACATCGATCTCGCAGATTTCCGCGAGCGACTGGGACAGTTGCGCCTGCCCCGAGGTTGCCGATGGCGGGCGACCGCTTGATCCGTTCACGACACATCGGTTTTTGCATGCCCTGGAAGAAAGCGGCTCGGTCGGGCGTGGTACCGGCTGGCAGCCGCAATACCTAACAGCCTATCTGGACGGGATGCTGATTGCGGCAGCCCCGATGTTTGCCAAGTCGCACTCCCAAGGTGAATACATCTTCGACCATAGCTGGGCTCATGCCTATGAAAGCGCGGGCGGGCGATATTATCCCAAGCTGCAGATCGCGGTGCCCTTCACACCCGCGACTGGCAGGCGTTTTTTGGTGCGACCCGGCTACGATGCTGTCGGGATCTCGGCGCTGGTGCAAGGAGCGGTGCAACTGGCCGCCGAGAATCGAATTTCCTCGCTGCACGCTACTTTCTGCACCGAGGCCGAAGCGCTGGCAGGTGAGCAGATGGGCCTGATGGTCCGCCACTCGCAGCAGTTTCACTGGCTCAATGATGATTACGCCGATTTTGACGAGTTTCTGGCTGCGCTGTCCTCGCGCAAACGCAAGAATATCAAGAAGGAACGCACGCAGGCCTGTGATTTCGGTGGGCAGATTCGAACAATCACCGGCGATGATCTGCGACCCGAGCATTGGGACGCATTCTGGCGGTTCTATCAGGATACCGGCGCGCGAAAATGGGGCTCGCCCTACCTGACGCGACAATTCTTTGATATCGCTCAGGAAACCATGACGGATGACATCGCCTTGGTGCTGGCCGAACGCAATGGATACCCCGTCGCCGGTGCGTTAAATTTTGTCGGGCGGGAAACGCTGTATGGCCGGTATTGGGGCTGTGTCGAACATCACCCATGTCTACATTTCGAACTGTGCTATTATAGGGCGATCGACTTTGCCATTGCGGAAGGTCTGGCGCGGGTTGAGGCCGGTGCGCAGGGCGAGCACAAGCTGGCGCGCGGCTATCTGCCAACCCGCACGCATAGCTTGCACTGGGTTGGCGATCCGGGTTTTGCTGATGCGGTTCAGAAATATCTGGACGCCGAGTCCCACGCAGTGGGAGAAGAGATCGAGATTCTGACGGATTATGGCCCGTTCAGGAAATCGAACCCGGAGGAACAGCAATGACCGAACTTCTGTCAACCGAGACCCGCGGCCCGCTGCTGGACCCGCTGTTCAGAAATGGCTGGACCATGGTCGAAGACCGCGATGCGATCACCAAGACCTTCATCTTCGATAATTTTGTCGCCGCCTTTGGCTGGATGACGCAGGTGGCGATCTGGGCCGAGAAATGGAACCACCACCCCGAATGGTCGAATGTCTACCGCACGGTAGAGGTGGTCCTGTCGACCCATGATGTTGGCGGTCTGTCTGCACAAGACGCCAAGCTGGCGCGTAAGATGGACAGCCTGCTAACGGTCTCCGCGTGAACCCGTCCCACCGGCCAGCAATGTTGCCGTTCCCAGCTGCTTGAATTCTGCCGGGGTGATTGTGCCGTCGCTGACATTGATATTGCCCGGAATTCTGATCGTACGGGTGCCGACGGACCGCACGCTACGGGCCGACGGATTGATGTCGAGACACCGATTTTCATAACAGGTCAGACCGCTGGTATTGATCTGAATCTGCACCTGACCATCAGGGCCGCTGATCACCGGGGATTGCTGTACGTCACATGCGGCCAAAGCCACCAGGCTACCGAGGCAGATCCATTTATTCATGACATGCTCCTGCCAACCAAGTTGGCGTTTAATCTAAGAGACCGTTGCCATCCTTATCCGCAGCGTCAAAATCGTTCTGCATCTGGCTGACATACTCTGCCTTTGAGATAAGACTGTCGCCATCCCGGTCAACGGCTTCGAACTGTTTGATATCCAAGAACGGTTTTGCTTCGCTCAGGCCCAGAGTGCCGTTCTTGTCTTCGTCCATTGCCTGAAATGCATAGTCCGAGAAGGCGTTGAATTCGTCCTTGGACAGGAAGCCGTCATTGTTGGTGTCGATGTTATTCAACTCGGCCTCGTGCAGTTCTGCGACAGTCTCGGCGTTTGCAGCAGCAGCCATCAGGAATGCGGTGGTGATAATCAATACTCGTTTCATCTCAAATCTCCTCAGCACGCGTAACGTTCGCCAGACACGCCACCCGCAGCGGCGCCCGCCGCCGTCAGGATGGTCTTGCCTGAACCACCGCCAAATTGATTGCCGATCACTCCACCGATCAGGGCGCCGCCTATGGTACCACTCAGGCAGGCGATCTCGTGCTGTCGCGCAGCCTGTTGTTGGGGTGTGGGTGCAGGTCCGCACGCCGCCAGGGCCCCGGCGGTGCCAAGAAACAATGTAAGAAATTTCAGTCGCATCAATGAACTCCCCAGTTGTATGGGCCAAGTATTGGCGCATCGGGGCGTTGCATCAAGTTAAATGCGTTTCACGTGGCCCCGGTCAAACCGGGGCCGACAGGGATCAGATACTATCAAGCAGGCCTTCACCAGCCGAGACCTCACAGACACCGGGGTTTTCTTCCAGATTCATCGCCACAACCTTGCCGTCTTCAACCAGCATTGCATAGCGTTTGGAGCGTGCAATCAGGCCTACGGGCGGGGCGTCGAAATCCATGCCGATGGCCTTGGTAAACTCGGACGCTGCATCGGCCAGCATGGTCAGCCCGGCCGCTGTTGCACCGGTGCTTTCTCCCCAGGCGCCCATCACGAAAGGGTCGTTGACCGAGATACAGATGATTTCTTCTACACCCTTGGCATCGAACTGGTCCTTGGTCCGCATGAAGCTTGGTACATGAGCGGTTGTGCAGGTTCCGGTGAACGCACCGGGTACAGCGAAGATCACAACCTTGCGCCCTTTGGTCTTGTCTGAAATCCGAACCTCCACGGGGCCTTCGGCACCCATCTGGATCAGCGTGGCCTCGGGCAGCATGTCACCTGTTGCAATCATTTTTACGCTCCTGTCATTTGGATTTGCAGAGTCGGGCTTTGCCGCAATATAGGTGGTCGAAACAAAGTAACCACGTGAATTCTGCAGGGTGAGCGAAACATGAGCCATATTGTCGTGATCGGGGCAGGGCAGGCCGGTGCTTCTTTGGTAGCACGGCTGCGCAAGGACGGGTTCGAAGGTGACATCACCCTGATCGGAGCCGAGCCGCATTTGCCCTACCAACGCCCGCCCTTGTCCAAGGCTTACCTGTTGGGCGAGATGGAACTGGAGCGCCTGTTCTTGCGGCCCGAGAGCTTCTATGCCGAAAACAATATCACCCTACGGTTGGGTCAACGTGTGACGGCGATTGATCCAAAGGCCAAGACGGTGACCCTCGGCGATGAGGTGATCACCTATGATGAACTGGCGCTGACCACTGGGTCCGACCCACGCCGCCTGCCCGCAGCGATCGGGGGCGATCTTGAGGGTGTCCATGTGGTGCGAGATCTCGCCCATATCGACGAGATGGAACCTCGGGTATCGGATGGCGCCCGCGCGCTGATCGTTGGTGGCGGCTATATCGGGCTTGAAGCCGCCGCCGTTTGTGCCAAGCGCGGGGTCAGGGTGACCTTGGTCGAGATGGCCGACCGCATCCTTCAGCGTGTTGCGGCGAAAGAGACAAGCGACTACTTTCGCACGCTGCACACCGAATACGGGGCCGACATTCGTGAGGGCGTCGGGTTGGATCGTCTGGTTGGTGAAAACGGCAAAGTGAAGGGTGCTATTCTGACCGACGGCACCGAGCTTGAGGTGGATTTCGTCGTGGTTGGCGTCGGCATCGCGCCGTCGATTCAATTGGCTGAAATAGCCGGGTTAGAGCTGGATAACGGCATCAAGACCGACGCCCATGGCCGCACCTCTGATCCGTCGATCTGGGCGGCGGGCGATTGCGCGTCGTTCCCGCATGGCGAAGGCCGTATCCGCCTGGAAAGCGTGCCGAACGCCATTGATCAGGCCGAGATCGTGGCCCAGAACATGTTGGGCGCGGCTAAGGATTACACTGCAACGCCATGGTTCTGGTCCGATCAGTATGACGTCAAGCTGCAGATCGCCGGGCTGAATACCGGCTATGACCGTGTGGTGACTCGCAAGGGTGAGGGCGCGACGGTGTCTTTCTGGTACTACAAGGGAGATCAGCTGATCGCGGTCGACGCGATGAATGACCCGCGCGCCTATATGGTTGGCAAACGCCTGATTGATGCCGGCAAGACCGCTGATCCGGCTGTTGTTGCCGACCCAGAAGCGGACCTGAAACCGCTGCTCAAAGCGTGAGGATCATCGCCGGAGACTTCCGGGGCCGGGCTCTGACTTCGGTTGGCAAAGGCGATGCCGGTGCGCATCTTCGCCCGACCACTGACCGGGTAAGGGAAAGCCTGTTCAACGTTTTAAATCATCAGATCGACTTCGACGGCTTGCAGGTTCTCGACCTGTTTGCGGGCACCGGTGCATTGGGACTTGAAGCGCTGTCTCGCGGCGCGTCCCACGTCACGTTTGTCGATGATGGGAGGGTCGCGCAGAGTCTGATCCGCAAGAATATCGCCCTAACTGGCAGTGCCAGCCAGACCACTTTGATCCGGCGGGATGCGATCCGTTTGGGCGAAAACCCGGGCGCTGTTTGTGATCTGGTTTTTCTGGATCCGCCTTACGGAAAAGCTCTGGGTCAAAGGGCACTGGCCGCCGCCACCCAAGGTGGTTGGCTGTCTGATGACGCTCTGATCGTCTGGGAAGAAAGCACCCCAATGACTGCGCCCGAGGGCTTCACGCTGCACGACGCGCGGAAATATGGCGACACGCATATCTCGCTGATGTGGCGCACAGGGGGCTGAGATGCACGATTTGGTTATCTTTGATTGCGACGGCGTTCTGGTCGATAGCGAGGTTTTGTCCAATCAGGTCATGGTCGACAATCTCGCTGGCCATGGTCTGCACTTGTCCTTAGCCGAATGCATGTCCCTGTTTGTCGGCGGCACCATGACCGGTGTGCGCGACAAGGCGCGCGAGCTGGGGGCTGATCTGCCGGATGACTGGACTGATCAAATCTATGCGGAAATCTACGAGACGCTGAAAGCAGGCACGCCTCTGGTCGCGGGTATCCGTGAATTGCTGGCGCAACTGGATGCAAGTGACATTCCCTACTGTGTCGCCTCAAATGGGCGGCCTGAGAAAATGAAGATCACTTTGGGCCAGAATGGTCTTTGGGAGCGTTTTCAAGATGTGATGTTTTCGGCGCAGGTGCTTGGAACGGGCAAGCCCGACCCGACCCTGTTCCTGACCGCTGCACAGCATTTCGGCGCAACGGTGCCGGTTGTGATCGAAGACAGCGAAAACGGTGTCACCGCAGCAATCCGCGCCAATATGCGCTGCCTGGGCTACGCGGCCCATGATGATGGTGCGCGATTGGAAGAACTAGGGGCCGAAGTGTTCTCCGACATGTTACATGCGCCCAAGCTTTTGGGACTTTGAGCCATAAACGTGTTATGCTTGGTCCATGGACCGCGCTATCACACCTCCGCTCTGGGCTTTTTCGAAAGACGCCGACACCACAACTGGGCCTCCGCCCAAACCGATGCGCGCGCCGGTGTTCATTCACGACGCGGTCATCCCGTGGCGGGATGAAACCTTGCTGCTGAAGCTATTACGCGATCAGGCGACCGATCAGGACGAATAGGTCGGGTGATATTTGCCGCCCGGTGACAAGGTGAAAATCTCAACCCCATCTGCGGTCACACCGACCGAATGCTCGAACTGCGCCGACAGCGATTTGTCGCGGGTCACGGCAGTCCAGTCATCGGACAGTGTCTTGGTTTCAGGACGCCCCAGATTGACCATCGGCTCGATGGTAAAGAACATGCCCTCTTCCAACACAGCTCCGGTACCCGGACGACCATAGTGCAGGACATTTGGTGGCGCGTGGAACACCCTGCCCAGACCGTGGCCGCAGAAATCGCGTACAACGCTCATCCGATGCGCCTCGACATAGGCCTGAATGGCGTGGCCGATATCGCCGAAGGTATTGCCCGGCTTGACCATCTCGATACCCTTGAACAGCGCGTCGTGGGTCACCTGAATCAGCCGTTCGGCCTTGCGCGGCAATTTACCCGCCACATACATGCGCGACGTATCACCGAACCAGCCATCAACGATGACGGTCACGTCGATATTCAGAATGTCGCCATCCTTCAGCTTTTTGTCACCCGGAATGCCGTGACAGACCACGTGGTTCACGCTGATGCAGCTGGCGTGCTGATAACCCTTGTAGCCAATGGTTGCCGATTCCGCGCCTGCATCCTCGACCATCTGAGTGATCAGCCCGTCAATCGCACCGGTGGTCTGGCCGACAAAAACATGTTCAGCAATGTCATCCAATATCCGCGCAGCCAGCGCCCCTGCCGCATGCATGCCGGCAAAGTCACTCTGTTCATAGATGCGGATACCGTCTTTGGTCAGACGGCCACGATGTTCTTTCATCGGTGCGGGACTCCAAATATTTCACGCAGCACTTCTTTTACGCTGCTTGTGCAGAAAGTACCAGAGGGCTCGGTTTTCAACTAGTAAATAGGGTCTATCAAAGAAGTTTCTAGCCCGTGCCCCATTGCCGAGCGGGCTCAACCCAGACGCCTTCGGGCGTGATCCGAGTTCCAACGACAAAGCGTTCAACCCCTATCGCCGCCTCAAACGCCGCCGCATAGGCTGGGTCAATATCATCGGCCAGTGCAAACCGATCGCAATCGGTCCTTTGCACCAAATAAAGCATGATCGCCCGGTGGCCCTGTACGGCCATCTTTGCCAGTTCGCCCAAATGTTTGGTGCCGCGTGCGGTGACGCTGTCGGGAAACTCAGCGAGGCCCGCTTGGCGAGAGAGGGTGACGCTTTTGACCTCGACGTAAGCATCGGGTAGGCCCGGCCCAGTCAGCAGGAAATCGATACGGCTGTTTTCACCGTATTTGACCTCGGGGCGCACGGTTTCATAGGCGGCCAGCTCGGGGATTTCACGCGCCTCGAGCGCCAACCGAAGCGCCTTGTTGGGGACTGATGTGTCGACCCCTGTGAAATGCCCGTTCTCATGATCGACCAGCCGCCAGCCGTATTTCAGCTTTTTCTTCGGATCGTCGTTGGGCTCCAGCCAGATTTTCTCACCCGGTTCTGCCAGCCCCATCATTGAGCCCGGATTGGCGCAATGGGCTGTCACCTCGCGCCCGTCTTCCAGCCTGCAGTCTGCCAGAAAGCGTTTGTAGCGGCGGATCAGTCGAGCGGGGACAAGGGGGGTTTCAAATCGCATGGCCAAGGGCCTATACCTGCCCTAACGGTCGATCAAGAGGGAGGGCGCGTCATGGCCAATCCAACCGCTGCAATGTTGGTGATCGGGGATGAGATCCTTTCGGGCCGCACCCGCGATGCCAATATGCATTATCTGGCTGGAGAGCTGACCAAACACGGCATTGACCTGAAAGAGGTGCGCATTGTCAGCGATGATGCACCCGCGATTGAGGCAGCCGTAAGGGCGCTATCAGAGGCCCATGACCATGTGTTTACCAGTGGTGGTATTGGTCCGACCCATGACGACATCACCGCCGATTGCATCGCCCGTGCCTTTGGTGTGCATATCGATGTTCGCGACGACGCGCGTACATTGCTTGAGGCGCATTACGAGAAATCCGGGCTGGAGCTGAACGACGCTCGCCTGCGCATGGCGCGTATTCCGGAAGGGGCCGAATTGATCGACAACCCGGTCTCGACCGCGCCCGGCTTTACCATCAACAACGTCCATGTCATGGCCGGGGTGCCTTTGGTTTTTCAGGCCATGGTTGCAAGTGTTCTGCCTTCGCTCATCGGAGGTAGCCCGCTTTTGTCGCAGACGCTGCGTGTGGATCGGGGTGAAGGCGATATTGCAGCAACTTTGGCTGCACTGGCCAAAGACTTCGGCGATCTTTCGATCGGCTGTTATCCGTTTCAGACGAATGGCGTCTTCGGAGCCAACGTCGTCGTGCGCGGCACCGAGGGTGGACGGATCGATGCCGCCATGACCCGCCTTGCGAAAGAGATCGAGCTTTGAATCCCGATTGGGCCGCCGTTGTCGATGGCACATGGCCTGCCGCCGGCTATCAAACGCAAGGCCCATTTCGACTGCGGCAAGGACAGGGCGGAGGTTCACGCGTTTCTGCCGCCAATCGCACCGGGGACGTCACCAGCGCCGATATCGATGCGGCCGAAAGCGCCATGCAGGCGATGGGTCAAAAACGCATCTTCTGCCTGCGGCCCGGAGATGAGGCGCTGGATGCAATGCTTGCGCAACGCGGCTACGACATCCTTGATCCGGTTAATATCTATTCCTGCCCGGCGCAGCAGTTGACCGATATCCCGATCCCGCGCGTGACTGTTTTCAACATCTGGGAACCGCTGGCCATCATGCGTGAGATCTGGACGCAGGGCGGTATCGGCCCCGAACGGATTGCGATCATGTACCGGGCACCGGGCCCAAAGACCGGCCTTTTGTTGCGCCACAGCGATCAGCCCGCAGGAACCGGCTTCGTGGCGATCCATGAAGGTATCGCGATGGTTCACGCGCTAGAAATCCTACCGGATCACCGCCGCAAGGGGTTGGGCCAGTGGGCCATGCGCGCCGCGGCCTTTTGGGCGCTGGACAATGGCGCGCAGACGCTTAGCGTGATCTGTACCAAGGCGAACGCGGGGGCCAATGGCCTCTACCACTCGCTTGGGATGAAGATCGTCGGAGAATACCACTATCGCCAGCGCGTCTGAGGAGGACGAATTGACCAAACAGGACATGCCCACTGCCCTGGATCTGCCAATGGTGGACCCACTACCGTCAGAGACGCAGAAATACTTTGATATCTGTGTCGAGAAACTGGGAATGGTGCCGAATGTCCTGCGCGCCTATGCCTTCGATATCGACAAGCTGAATGCCTTCACTTCGATGTATAATGATCTGATGCTGGCCGATAGCGGGCTGACCAAGCTGGAACGCGAGATGATTGCGGTCGTGGTGTCTTCGATCAACAAATGCTTCTACTGCCTCGTGGCTCATGGCGCAGCGGTGCGGCAGCTTTCGGGCGATCCGCAGCTGGGTGAGGTGCTGGTCATGAACTACCGCGTCGCCAAATTGGACGCGCGCCAACGTGCAATGCTGGATTTCGCAGCCAAGATGACCACCGCCAGCACCACAATCGAAGAGCCCGATCGCCAGCTTTTACGTGATGTCGGGTTTTCGGATCGCGATATCTGGGACATTGCCAATGTCACCGGTTTCTTCAATATGACCAACCGCGTGGCCAGTGCCACTGCCATGGTCCCGAACCCAGAGTATCACGCGCAGTTCCGATGATCCGTTTCCTGTTCCTTAGCCTCCTTTTGGCCGTGCCTGTGCAGGCGCAGGAACTGACGTTGCCCGCCAGCGCCCGGCAGATTTCGGATCGCACCAGTGCATTGGACAGCTACGACCTGCCAACCGGCGTGTTTGCCGACGGCGCAGTTCCATCCCGCACTGTCGAAGGGCGTGTCGAGCGGCTAACATGGCGTCTGCAGGCCGGGTCCAGCACGACGCTGCAAATTCTTGCACCGCTTCGGGAACAGCTTCAGGCGCAAGGTTTCGAGATCGCGTTTGAATGCGAGGCACGCAATTGTGGCGGATTCGATTTCCGCTTTGGCACCGAAGTGGTGCCGACGCCTGACATGTATGTGGCGATCCACGATTACCGTTTTCTATCCGCCTCCCGCAGTGACGAAGTGCTGAGCCTGCTGGTCAGCCGCAACCCGCCGGATGGCTATGTGCAGATGATCCGGGTGACCCCGCAAGGTACGCAGCCTGCGCAGCCACTTGTGATCGAGGAAACTGTTGAGGGCCCTGCCGGGTTGCTAAACGATCTCAGCAGTACCGGACATGTCATCCTTGATGACCTGCACTTTCGCACCGGCGAAGTCGCGCTGGGCGAAGGGCCGTTTGCCTCGCTTGCGCTGCTTGCGGGCTATCTGGCCGACAATCCTTCGACCCGTTTGGCGCTGGTAGGGCACACGGATGATACGGGCGCATTGCAGGCCAATATTGCGGTCAGCACCAAACGGGCGGAAGCCGTGCGTGCGCGCCTGATCGAAGCGCACGGTGTTGCCGCCGACCGGATCGAGGCGCAGGGCGTAGGCTATCTTGCGCCCATCACCTCTAACGCTACGCCCGAGGGCCGCGATCTCAATCGACGGGTCGAGGCGGTGTTGCTGGTCAACTAACAGGCGCGAGCACCGCGGACGCCCTGTGTCCCCCTTGCCCTGATGGCGCGGCCTGATGCACACTTGCAGCTAATCGGTGCGTCTGTCTTGCCATCAGGCCTGTTGGCAGGCAGTCCCACCAGTCACCATGCTTTGGGAGGAATGCGTCATGGCATCCAAAACCGAAGATACCACTCCGCCGGATAACACGGTCCCACAGCAATCCATGCCCGAGGTTAACAGGCTGACGGCCGAGGATATTACCGCATCGCTGAAGGCCGGGTTTTCCGACTTCCTCGCACACCCGGTCATGAGCGGCTTTTTCGGCCTGTTCTACGCGGTTTTCGGCATCCTGTTCGTTTGGTGCCTGGTCGGGCTTGGCAAGATCTGGATGATCATTCCTGCCGCCGTAGGCTTTCCGCTGGTTGCCCCATTTGCGGCCGCCGGGCTTTATGAAATGTCCCGTAGGATGCAGAAAGGGGAAAGCTTCGGCTGGTCCGAAATCCTCAGCGTCATGGCCCATCAACGCAAGCGCGAGATGGGTTGGATGGCCTTTGTCACCCTGTTCATTTTCTGGGTATGGACCTACCAAATCCGCCTTTGGCTGGCGATCATCCTGCAAAAGGCGTCCTTCTCGGATTTCGAAGGGTTCATGAACACCATCTTCTTCACATCGCAAGGCTGGATCTTTCTAGCGGTCGGCACCTGCATCGGCGCGTTTTTGTCTGCGGTCCTGTTCTCGGTGACTGTGGTGGCCATGCCCATGCTTCTGGATCGGGAAACCAACTTTGTTTCCGCCATGCTCACTTCCATTCGCGTGGTCGCTGAAAGCCCGGTGGTAATGCTCAGTTGGGCGGCGATCATCTCGGTCACCATGCTTTTGTCGCTGGTTCCGGCGTTTCTGGGGCTGATTTTCACGCTGCCGATCCTGGGCCACACCACGTGGCACCTGTATCAGCGGGCCGTATCACCAGAGACTAACTGATGCATCGCTAAACAAAAAAAGACCCGTGCCATTCAGCACGGGCCGTTTAGGTGCCACAGGGAGAATTCTACCAGTCCATCGGACCCTTTTCAGCAAAGGATTCGACAAGAAAATCAATGAATGCCCGCACCTTGGGCTGGGTAAACCGGCCCGGCGGGTACACTGCATAGACGCCCTGAACCTCATCCGGTAGCGATGGCATGGCGTCTACCACCTCGCCCGATTTCAGTGCTTCGGCATATAGATAGCTGGGCAGATGCGCGATCCCAAGCCCCGAGATCGCGGCGTTCAGCAGCGACTGCCCGTCATTCACGCTCAGCCAGCCAGCAGTGCGGACCTGACGCTTCTCGCCCGAAGGCGCCGTCAGCTTCCACACGCTGCCCGAGGATTGGCTGGAGTAATGCAGCAGTTTGTGTTCGTTCAGATCGTCGATCTTCTGCGGGCGTCCGAACTGCTCGATATATCTCGGCGACGCGACCATGCGTTTCACTGTTTCGGTCAGCTTACGGGCGCGCAGCGTGCTGTCTTCCAGCTCGCCAATGCGCACGGCCACGTCAAAGCCTTCGGAAATCAGCTCAACATAGCGGTTGTTCAGAACCATGTTCACGGTGATGTCCGGATAGGCCGACAGGAAGTCCGACAGGACCGGTGACAGGTGATTGACGCCAAAATCTGTTGCCACAGAGATCCGCAGCAGACCAGAAGGCGCAGATTGCATCGAAGTCACCAGCGCATCCGCTTCGCCTGCGTCGTTCAGCACGCGACGGGCGCGATCATAATAGGCCAACCCGATCTCGGTTGGCGAAACCCGGCGCGTTGTCCGGTTCAATAGCCTTGCCCCCAACCGCGCCTCGAGGCTCGAGACGTGTTTAGACACGGCTGATTTGGAGATGCCCATTTTCTTGGCCGCGTCGGTGAAACCACCCTGGTCCACCACGTTGGAAAAGGCCTCCATTTCAGTTAGTCGATCCATTCTCGTTCCCCAGGTCTTCCGTTCGTTGTCTCTTTATCGCGATCAATCTGGGCAAGAACTGGGCAGACATGGGATAATATCAGGGTTTTGAATCGGATCGTTTGCAACTAGGAAACGCCCGGGCCTATATGCCGCGGACCATGCCTTTCGATGCAAAACCCCGTTTTCTGGACTTTTTTCCAATCGTGCTATGATGAGAATGGCATTTTTGTGACCACGGAGGAGACTATGAAAGCCCTATTTGCTGTCATTACCCTGTGTCTGACCGCCAGCCTCGTGTGGGCCGGGGGGGAAACACCATCGAATCCAGATGCGAAGGTCTATTTCGTGAACTTGTCTGACGGGGACACCGTGCAATCACCTGTGACCGTAGTCTTTGGCCTCAGCGGCATGGGCGTTGCCCCTGCAGGAACCGAGAAGGAAAATACAGGGCACCATCACCTCCTGATTGATCGCCCACCACTTGGGCAGGGAGAAGACGGTGCGGACGAACTGTCATACGGTCTGCCCGCAGACGACAATCACATTCATTTCGGTGGCGGTCAGACCGAGGTGACTTTGGAATTTGCTCCGGGTGAGCATACTTTGCAGCTGGTGCTTGGGGATGCAGGCCACGTCCCTCATGCGACGCCCATTGTGTCCGAGGTGATTACGATCACTGTAGAGTAACAATTCACCTTCGCCGCAAAACACGATTATGCGTCGGCAGGCAGCAGGAATATATCGCGCGCAAGCTGCATGTTGAGACGTTCCGCAGAATACCATTGGTTGAGTACTGACTTGGCCATCAGGTCGGAATTTTCCTGTGCGAAACTCTTAAAGTCAGTAGCTTGCGTGTTGGCCAGCCGCTCTGCGATCAGGCTCATGAATGCGTAGGTGATTGTCAGATTGAACTTGTCCGGTGCGCCTGCGTTCGCTGCTAACGTGCGAATTACCTTGGCGTAGATCGCTGCGGCATCGATGAAATCATACTTGTGTAGCAGGTCATAAGCGACTTGCACATGTTCGGCGTGTCCGAACGTTGCGTTGTCGATTGCGTGTGCTTCAAATGCGATGGTGACGTCGGCGTATCGCGATGCGCTCATTCTTCATCCTCCTTGAAACGGTGGCTGTCTTCAGCTGTCCAATCGAAGTCGTAGACACTTTTGAGCTGTTTGATCTTCTTCAGCGTCTCTTCAGAGAAGGCTGGCTTGTTCTCAAAGCTGTGCAGCGCAATGCCCTCAATCAGGTCGCCAAGGGTCATGTCCAGCGATTCTGCCAGCCCTTTGAGAACTTTCAGAAGCCGCTTCTCGATTCGAATTCCTGTTTGGGTGCGTTCTATTTTCTGACTCATGTGGTACATATGTATATCGATAACAATTGAGTCAAGGAAAACGAAAAAAGCCGCCTCTTCCGGGGCGGCTTTCTCCAGCGCACTGGCATTACAACGTCAGAACGCTGCCGCCAGACGTGTGCCCTGATTGATCGCACGTTTGGCGTCCAGCTCAGCTGCCACATCTGCGCCACCAATCACATGCGGGGTCATTCCACGTTCGATCAGCTCATCCGCCAGCGACCGGTCCGAGACCTGCCCGGCACATAGGACGATCGACTCGGCTGCGATGACGGTTGGATCATCGCGGGTTTCGCCAAAGCTGACATGCAGGCCGTCCTCGTCGATGCGCTCATAATTTACACCACCAACGAAACTGACGTCCTTCATCTTTAATGTCGCGCGGTGGATCCAGCCCGTTGTCTTTCCTAGCCCCTTGCCGTGACGCTGCGCCTTGCGCTGCAGCAGCGTGACCTGCCGTGCTGGTGCTTCGGGCTGCGGGCCCTCGGGGGCCAGGCCCGAGCGGTGTTCTGCGGGGTCGGTCACGCCCCATTCCTTCATCCACAATGGAAGGTCCGTGGTTGGGCTGTGACCGTCTTCCAGCAGGAATTCGGAGACATCGAACCCGATGCCTCCGGCCCCGATCACGGCAACGGTGCTGCCGACCTCGGCCTTGTCGCGCAGCACGTCGATGTAGCTGAGCACATTGTCCCGATCCTGGCCGGGAATCTGTGGATCACGAGGAGTGACACCGGTGGCGATGACCACCTCATCATAACCGGTCAGATCATCCGCGCTGACCTCGCGGTTCAGTTCGACCGTCACGCCTAGGTCGTCCATCATGGTGCGATACCAGTCAACCAGTCCCCAGAACTCTTCTTTCCCTGGCACCTGTTTGGCCATGTTCAATTGCCCGCCTATCTCGGCGGCGCGATCAAACAGGGTTACATCATGGCCGCGCTGGGCAGCTGTCATCGCGGTGGACAAACCTGCAGGGCCAGCGCCGACAACGGCCACTGTCTTGCGTGTCTCGGCCTTGCCGATCACCAATTCAGTCTCATGACAGGCGCGCGGATTGACCAGGCATGAGGTCAGCTTGCCGCTGAAAGTGTGGTCCAGACAGGCCTGATTGCATGCGATGCACGGGGCGATCTTCGCGGCTTCATCCGCAATCGCCTTGTTCACGAAATCCGCATCGGCCAGCATCGGCCGCGCCAGAGACACCATATCGGCGCAACCGGTCGATAGAACTTCTTCGGCAACCTCAGGCGTGTTGATCCGGTTCGAGGTGATCACCGGAATCCCGACTTTACCCATCAGCTTCTTGGTAACCCACGCAAATGCAGCACGGGGAACGCTGGTAGCAATCGTCGGAATCCGCGCCTCATGCCAACCGATACCGGTGTTGATGATCGTTGCCCCGGCCTGCTCAATCCGCTGCGCAAGTTCAACGACTTCGTCATGGGTCGACCCATTGGGCACAAGATCAATCATCGAAAGGCGATAGATGATGATGAAATCGCTCCCCACGGCTTCCCGCGTGCGGCGCACCACCTCAATGGGCAGACGCATCCTGTTCTCGTATGACCCACCCCAGCGATCCTCGCGCTTGTTGGTGTGGGTCACGAGGAACTGGTTCAGGAAATACCCCTCGGAGCCCATGATCTCGACCCCGTCATAGCCCGCCTTCTGGGCCAGAACAGCCGCGTTGACGATGTCGCTGATTTGCTTCTCGATACCCTCTTCGTCCAACTCATGCGGCGGAAACGGAGAAATTGGGGATTTCACCGGGCTGGGGGCCACGCATTTCGGACCATAGGCATAGCGCCCCGCATGCAGAATCTGCATCGCGATCTTGCCGCCTGCCTCATGCACACGTTTGGTCACAATGGAATGGTTCGCCACCTCTTCATCATTGGTCATCATCGAGGCCCCGGGCAGCACCGAGCCCTCAAGGTTCGGGCCAATCCCACCCGTCACCATCAAAGCAACACCACCGCGCGCGCGATCCGCGTAGAACTCGGCGACACGGATCCAGTCGCCGGTCTCTTCCAGACCGGTATGCATCGAGCCCATCAGCACGCGGTTCTTCAACGTGGTAAAACCCAGATCCAGCGGGGCCAACATGTTTGGGTACGCAGTCATGGCAAACTCTCCCTCCCGACTTTGACCGTCAGATTGACCTTCGCGTCACCTTTGTCACGCGAAACCTAACGTCATTCCCTTTGCCTTTACTGCGGCGCTTGCTAGAGACGCAGCAAAGCTTAATCACGAGGCCGCGCATGACCCCTGATGAAATCGCCAAACTGCCCTATCGCCCCTGCGTGGGACTGATGTTGATGAATGCCGAGGGGAAAATCTTTGTCGGTCAGCGCAATGATCGTCACAAGGACGCCTGGCAGATGCCGCAGGGCGGCGTGGACAAGGGCGAAGACCCGCGCGATGCGGCCCTGCGCGAGCTTTGGGAAGAAACTGGAGTGCCCGCTGATCTTGTGGAAATCATCGCCGAGACCGACGGCTGGCTGCCCTATGACCTACCGCATGACATTGTGCCGAAAATCTGGAAGGGCCGGTATCGCGGGCAGGAGCAGAAATGGTACCTGATGCGGTTTCTGGGCCGGGATGATCAGATCGACATCGCAACCGAGCACCCCGAGTTCACCCACTGGAAATGGCAGACCACGACGCGGCTGGTCGATGAGATCGTGCCGTTCAAAAAGGACGTCTACCAGCAGGTGCTTTCTGCGTTTCAGCCGCATCTCGGGTAGTTCGGGTTAGGAACCAAGCGCCGTAATCACCGCTTTGGCCAGCGGCAGCGGGGAATAACCGGTATCGGACGGTGTAAGCCCCAATCGCACGATCACCAGATCACGCGAAGGGAATATCCCGACCGATTGCCCATCGTGTCCGGCCATCCAGACCGCATCTTCGAACGGGGGTTCTCCACCCGGCACGTCGCGCCACAAGTGACCTTTGGCATATGCCCCGCCCGAGACAGCAACCGGTTCGAACATCCAGTCAGTGAACCCTTCGGGCAGAATTTGCTGCCCGTCCCATGTGCCGCCCTGCAGCAGGAATTGCCCATATCGTGCCCAATCCCGCGCTGTGGCGTACATATAGCTTGAGCCGACAAAGGTGTCAGAAACATCAGTTTCAAGTATGGCCGAGGTCATGCCCAGTGGCAGCAGGAGTGCGCGCTGCGGATAGGACAAGCTGTCATCTTTGACCTGATCCTGCCAGACCCGCGCCAAGACGGTGGATGTGCCCGACGAATAGTTGAATTCAGTATTTGGCTCAGCCTCGGCCTCAAGCGAAGTGACAAACCCCGCCATGTCGTCGCTCAGATATAACATCCGAGTCACGTCCGAGACGTCACCATAGCCTTCGTTCCATCGCAGGCCGCTGGACATGGTCAACATATCCTCGACGGTAATGTGCTGCCGGTTGTCCTCTGCCCAATCGGGAAATGAATCGACCAGTGTATCCGTCAACTTCATCTGACCGGATTTTATCAGCGTTCCAATCAATCCAGAGGTTATGGTTTTGGTCATTGACCAGCCCAGAAGAGGGGTATTTTCGTCGAATCCATCCGCATAAGCCTCACCAATGATCCGGCCATCATGCACCACAACTACGGCGCGGAAGCCCTTTCCCAGAATGGTCGGGTCCGACAGAACCATTGCCAATTTGGAGTTCTGCGCTGGGGCCACGGTGGTGCCTTCCGGCCAAAGTGCATCAGACAGCGCGGGCAGAGTGTTTAGCTGGGCGTTGACCGGTTGGGCCTCATGCGTATTCGCACATCCAAGCCCCTCGCGATATTGGCTGGTCGCAGGGGCGAAGATCCCGAGTAGCTTTGCAGATACTGATTGCGCCTCGGGGTCAACCGAGACCGAGACGTGTTTCAGCAACGGATGCCCGGGCGCCTGCACATCAACCGCCAGTACCTCCTGCGCATCCCGCCCGGCGATGAACACGTTAGAACAGACGATCTTGGCCGAATAGTTGGTCCCGACTCGCAACAGGTCGGGCGGAGAGATCAGCAGGTACCCAACGCCGGCCACAAGCCCCAACGCCAATGTTCCTGCGGTGATCCTGAGTGCTCTGCCCAACATGAATTGGCTCCCCCCTTACATCCAAAAAAAAGGGTAGCCATCCCGAAATGTGACGCACCAGCGTTACGTTGCGTTTCGCGGGATCAGAGCAATCCCTCAGCCCGCAGCAATTCCTGCATATTCGCCTCGGGCCGGGGGCCGATATGGCTGATGACTTCGCGTGCGCAGACGTTGCCAATTTTTGCGCAGGTCTCGTAATCGCGGCCCGTCGCCATGCCGAACAGGAATCCGGCGGCGAATTGATCGCCCGCGCCGGTCGCGTCCACGGGTACGACCTTTTCAACCGGTACATCGATGCGCGCGTTGCCGTTCAGAACAGTCACCCCGTCGCCCGACCGGGTGCAAACGACCAGAGGGCAAATCTCGGCCGTTTTCGCCAGCGCCTCCTCAAGATCGTCGGTTTCGAACAGCGATTTGATCTCCGCCTCGTTGCCGATTACAAAATCCAGCTCATTCTCGATCAGCAGCAGGAAATCGACCCGGTGCCGTTCTACACAGAACGGGTCAGAAATGGCGATGCCCGCCTTGCCGCCACCCTTATGGCAGTTGCGCGCGGCCTCCAGGAATGCCGCCTTGCCCTTTTCCTTGTCGAACAGATAGCCCTCGAGGAACATGATCTGGCTGTTGCCCGCAACGTCTTCCGAGACATCCCGAGAAGACAGCTCGGACGAAATACCCAGATAGGTGTTCATCGACCGCTCGCCATCCGGTGAGACAAAGATCATTGAACGCGAGGTTGGCAGCTCGCCCCCCGGCACCGGCGGGTTCACGAAATCCACCCCATCCTCGTTCATCGCATCCGCATAGAACCGCCCCAGCGCATCATCATGCACCCGCCCGATAAACGCCGAATCCAGACCCAGTGCACCCGCACCCGCAATGGTATTGGCAACCGAGCCGCCCGGCGTCTGCACCCGGCCTTCCATCGAGGCATACAGTACCTCGCCGCGCTCCTGTTCGATCAGCTGCATGATGCCCTTTTCGATGCCCATCAGCTCAAGGAAACTGTCATCGGCTTGGGAAATCACGTCCACAACGGCGTTTCCGATGCCGGTCAGTTGGTAGGTTTTCATTCGGTTTTGTCCTCAAATTCGCAGAGATCGCGGATGATACAGGTAGGGCACTGCGGTTTGCGTGCCTTGCAGTGATAGCGGCCATGCAGGATCAGCCAGTGATGCGCATGCAGCTGAAAGTCGGTCGGTATGTTGTCTTCGATGGCGCGTTCGACGGCGTCCACATTCTTGCCCGGACAAATGCCGGTGCGGTTACCGACGCGGAAGATATGCGTGTCCACGGCCTGCGCCGGATATCGCCACCACATGTTCAGGACAACATTGGCTGTCTTGCGCCCCACACCCGGTAGCGATTGAAGCGCCGCGCGGGAGTTGGGCACCTCACCGCCATAGTCTTCGACCAGAATGCGACTCAGCTTGATTACGTTCTTGGCCTTCTGGCGGAACAGGCCGATGGTCTTGATGTGTTCGATCAGACCTTCTTCGCCCAGATCCAGCATCTTCTGCGGCGTGTCGGCGATCTTGAATAGCGCGCGCGTAGCCTTGTTGACGCCGGCATCGGTCGCCTGCGCTGACAGTGCGACGGCAACGACCAGAGTATAGACGTTTACATGCTCCAACTCGCCCTTGGGTTCAGGGTCGGCGTCGTGAAAACGCGTAAAGATCTCGCGGATCTTGTGGTATCCGAGTTGTTTGGCCATCCGAGCCTTAATGCCCTGCCAGACAAGCGGTCGCAATTGAAAAGGTGCGTTTTGGTTTTGCCTAGGCGCGGGTCTTGGTCGATTTATCCCTATGCCTCACTTCTGCAGTCGGAAATCCACCCCCGCCGTTGCAAGTTGATCCCTGATCCCCTGCCACCGGTTCGGATCAGCCGCCAGAACGGCTGCCGAATTGATCTGAACCCGGTATCCTCGATTGAGCGCGCCCTGCGCGGTCTTATTCACGCAATGACACCCGTCCAACCCTGTCAGAACCAGCGTTCCGATCCGTTTGTCTTGCAGGAACCGTTCAAAGCCCGGCGAAGAAAAGGCGTCACCTACGGATTTTACAAACTCGGCATCGGGATTCAGCGCAAGACGCGGATCCAACCCAACTCCGTCGGAACCTGCGTTGCCGCGCCCCTGATTGAACCACCCGTTCAGCAAGTTCGCCAGCCGTCCCTTGAATTCATGACGGATGGCAATCACGGACCAGTCAGACTGGCGGGCGCTGTCCGTCGTTGACCGGATCGTCGACAAGGCACCCTCAATTTGTGCGTCATCCCAGGTGGGTATCGAGGTAAAATCTGTTTGCATATCAATCACCAGCAGCGCCGTTTCAGGCCGCGATGCCAGGTCTATTTTGGCTCCGGTTGTCGGAGTGCCAATCTTTCGGATTTGCAAGAGGATGTACAACACGGCGATCATGATGCTTGCCGCCATTATCCAAAGGACGGTCATGTCAGGCCTCCTTGGCGAGTTCTGCGAAATAGCGGGTCAGGGCCAGCTGAACCTTGTGATAGGCGACAAGCTCTGACGCAGAAAAATCCTGTGCAAAGCGTGTCAGCTTGGCCATCTCATCCGCTCTGATTGCCGTGATCGTCTCTTCGCCCGCAGGGCTCAGCCGGTAGCAGTAGGTGCCTGCACGTTTGGGATTGGGCTGGCTTTCGATCAGCTGTGCGCCCATCAGCTCTTTTAAGATGCGCGAGACATATTGTCGTTTCAGCTGCAACTCGGCGCACAGCAACGGGGCTGTCGCGCCGGGAGATAGCGACAGACCTTCCAAAAGGGCACGTTGCCCGACGGTCACGCCTTTGCGCTGGCTGCCCTGCTCAACCGCTGCCGTGATGTTCCGCAGCAAAGGCCGGGTGGCCTGAACTGCCTGATAAAGCTGATCCAACCTGTGTCCCATACCTGAATGGTAGGAGAAATCGATTTGATTCGTCAACTCAGTTGACAAGATAAAGCGCAGGTTCCGGGTCGCAAGATCGACAGGGGCAAGTTACTGTTCCGGTAACTGATGAGGTGACCGATGAACGTCCAGACAGCAGAAAGCGGATATCATTATAACGTCATGCGGCGCGCGATCGAATTAATCGATCAAGGCGGAGAGAGTCTCAGTCTTGATGAGTTGGCTCGCCAGATGGATATGAGCCCTGCCCATTTTCAGCGTCTGTTCTCACGCTGGACCGGGGTCTCACCGAAGCGATACCAGCAATACCTGACTCTCGGCCATGCCAAAGCTCTGTTGCACGAGCGTTTCACCACGCTGGAAACCGCTCATAATGTGGGGCTGTCCGGCAGTGGGCGGCTTCATGACCTGTTCCTGAAATGGGAATCCATGAGCCCGGGTGAATACGCCCGCAAAGGCGCAGGTCTCACGATCTACTGGGGTTGGTTCGAGTGCCCCTTTGGCCCTGCGCTGGTTATGGGAACTGACAAGGGAATCTGTGGAATCGCCTTTGGGGCCGAGACAGGCGAGGAGGCGGCGATGGAAGACATGATCTCTCGTTGGCCCAATGCTGATTTTGTCGAGGACCCCATGCGCCTGCGGCCTTGGGTGCTCAGCGCCTTCGGTGCGGCCAGCGACCGGTTGGAGCCGACCCCGCTCTACCTGATCGGCTCACCACTGCAGATCAAGGTATGGGAAGCGCTGATGCACATCCCTTCGGGCCAGGTCACCACCTATTCCGAGATCGCGCAGCGGGTCGGCTCACCCCAAGCGGTGCGCGCCGTGGGCACCGCAGTTGGGCGCAACCCGGTCAGTTGGCTGATCCCCTGCCACCGTGCCTTGCGCAAATCGGGCGGCTTAGGCGGCTACCACTGGGGGCTGCCCGTCAAGCGCGCCATGCTGGCCTATGAGGCGGCGCAGGCCGACGCCTGATTGACATTCTGGCGCGTCGTTGCCATATGCACGGCAGGTTCGGGTCCCCTGCCGTTCGCGGCCTTAGGCTTTGGTGAAACCCGATTGAATCACATCTGTTGCCCTTTCCAGGCGCGCGGATGGCAATGCGAACCCCGTCCAGATTTCGCGCCCGTTTCAGGAAACGAGGCACACCATGACACATACTCAGAACATCGCTCCGGTTGCGGAGCTGAAAGAGCAGGCAAAACGCCTGCGCAAACGCCTGCAGGACGCCGGAGTGAAGCTATCGCATAGCGAGGCGCTGGAACTGTTGGCGCATCAACACGGTTCGCGGGATTGGAACACGTTGCACGCGATGGCAGGAAATCGAGTGCAGTTGCGCGTTGGTGATCGGGTTGAGGGCCGATATCTGGGTCAGCCCTTCACCGCCGAAATCCGCGGTCTGACCATGATTGGGGATGGCGGACATCGCCGGGTGACCCTGCAGTTCGACGTGCCCGTAGATGTGGTCCGGTTCGACAGTTTTTCGTCCCTTCGCCAGCGGGTGACAGGTGAGATTGGCTGGGATGGTCGATCCACCCGCCACACGTCGGACGGAGAGCCGCAGCTTATCGTTCGACCTGCCTAAGAAACAAAGCGAGGCACCCTTAGGGTGCCTCACATTTTGATAGCGCCAAGATTGACTATTCGGCGGCCCAACCGCCAACGGCCTTGACCTCAAGGAAGTCCTCCAAGCCCCAAACCCCGCCTTCGCGGCCATTGCCGGACTGTTTCATCCCACCAAACGGGGACCCAGCGCTGCGCGACTGGCCGTTCATCTCAACCATGCCCGACCGCAAGACGCGAGCCATTCGGTTGGCGCGTGCACCGTCTTGGGTCTGAACATAATTGGTCAGCCCGTAAGGTGTGTCATTGGTAATCTCGATGGCTTCTTCTTCGGTATCGAAGGGGATCATGGTCAGAACCGGGCCAAAGATCTCCTCGCGCGCGATGGTCATCTGGTTGTTGGCATCTGCAAAGACCGTAGGACGCACATAGTAGCCCTTGTTCAGTCCCTCAGGGCGACCGGTACCGCCTGCCACAAGACGCGCGCCCTCATCAATTCCTTTCTGGATCAGGTCCTGAATTTTGGTCCACTGCACTTCGTTTACCACCGGCCCGATATGTCGGCCTTCTTCGGCGGCACTGCCGACGGTGACATTGTTTGCCACCTCGGCGGCTGTCTCAACCGCCTGATCATAGATCGGACGCTGCACCAGCATCCGGCTGGGCGCGTTACAGCTTTGACCGGTGTTGTTCATCATGTGCAGGACGCCGCGTTTTACCGCCTTTTCGTCGGCATCGGCGAAGACCACATTGGCCCCTTTGCCACCCAGTTCCAGATGCACTTTCTTCAGTGTATCCGCCGCATTCTTGGAAATCGCCGTGCCCGCGCGGGTCGAACCGGTGAAGCTGACCATATCAACATCTGCGTGCCCCGAGAGCTGAGAGCCCACGCCCACGCCATCGCCATTCACCAGGTTGAAAACACCAGCCGGGAAGCCAGCCTCATCCATCATCTCAGCAAAGATCATCGCGTTCAGCGGGCTTTGCTCGGACGGTTTCAGAACCATCGTGCAGCCCGCAATCGCGGCGGCCCCGACTTTGAGCGTGACCTGATTCATCGGCCAATTCCATGGGGTGATCAGGGCTGCCACACCCACCGCTTCATAGATGATCCGGTCATTCGGCGCATGATCGCCCAACGGACGTTCGAATTGGAACGCCTTGGCGGCACGGATGAAGTTTTTCAGGTGATAGATCCCCGCGCCCGATTGCTGGCTGCGCGCCATTTCGATCGGTGCACCCATCTCCATCGACATCGCCTGGGCCAGATCCTCTGAGCGGGTGGCGTAAATATCGACCAGTTTCTCTACCAAAGCGATGCGCTCGTCCACCGGGGTTGCCATCCAACCAGGCAGAGCAGCTTTGGCCGCAGCAACCGCTGCGTTAGTGTCAGCCTCTGACCCCAATGAGATCACCGCGCATGGTTCTTCGGTCGACGGGTCGATCACTTCGAAATCATTCGGCTCTGATGGGGCGACCCATTTGCCGTTGATATAGAAATCGCGTTTTTCGATCATGGCTCATCCTCCGGATCAGGAATCAATCGACCGAACGGTCGGTTTTCATTCGCACTCTGTCACCCACCCGGGTGTCGGGCAAGGGTAAAACATAATTTGATCAAATTATCTACCTACTGAATCTTCTGACAGCGCAACATGAATGGTTTAACCTCTGCGCAAAGTGATTAGGTTGGCAGCAATCGACTCGCGATTTTTCACAGGAAAGGAGTTTCCCAATGGGTTTGCGCATCAATGATACGGTCCCGAATTTCACCGCAGAGACAGATCAGGGCACCGTCCAGTTTCATGACTGGATTGGCGATAGCTGGGCCATCCTGTTCTCACACCCCAAGGACTTCACTCCTGTTTGCACGACCGAGTTTTCGGCAGTTGCGCAGTTGAACGATGAATGGGCGGCGCGGAACACCAAAGTGATCGGCGTGTCCGTGGACGGTGTCGAAGATCATAAGAAGTGGAAAAAAGATATCGAGGCCTATGGCAACGCCAACCCCGGCTTCCCGATCATCGCCGATGACGGTCTGGCTGTGTCCAAAGCCTTCGACATGCTGCCGGCCGAGGCCTATCTGCCCGACGGCCGCACGCCTGCCGACAGCGCAACTGTACGCTCTGTCTTTATCATCGGACCCGATAAGCAGTTGAAACTGTCCATGACCTACCCGATGACCGTGGGCCGCAACTTTGCCGAGATTCTGCGTGCGCTGGATGGCCTGCAGATGAGCGCCAAGGGCGTGGCAACCCCCGCAAATTGGGTGCCGGGTGAGGATGTGATCATTCCACCTGCGGTCTCCAACGATGAGGCAAAAGAGAAGTTCGGCGAGTTCGAGACGATCTTCCCCTATCTGCGCAAAACCAAAGCGCCGTCGTAATCGGATCAACGGGCAGGGGGCGAAAGCCCCCGCCTTCTTCTAATGCGCAAACGCCGAGGTTGCGCCGCAAGGGGCAGATAGCTCCGGGCGCAGCATCTGCACTTCGTACGGTTTCAGAACCGGCAGCACCGTATCACCATAGCCGCCTGTATCGGAATGAAGCTCAGGGAACAGCTCGAATAGTTCCTCCTTCACTGCACTGCTCATCGCGTCCAGCGTATATCCGCCGGGATAAAACGATTCCGACCACAATCCTTCGACATTCACCAGCTCATGCTGGTCGAATAGAATGTGAATGTACTCGACGCCCCCGCTTGGCGGAACTTGCGTGATAGACTTGCCGTTGAGCAGAGACTTGGCCGTCGCCAACATCATCGGGTGACTATGATGCAATTCCAATGCAGGTGAGGACACGACAACCCGATGCTGAGGTGACAGCAGCAGATCTCGCGATGGTGTCTGCGGCCCAAGACTGCCCGCACTGATCCGGATCGGGCAATGCTTAGGGGTCTGTCTCAGATCCGCCTCAGTCAGCCGTCGCCGACCCACCCAGCGCACGGCCCGACCGGTGCCATCTGCGGTGATCACATGATCGCCTGCTTTGACTTCTTCGATCAGACGCTGGCCCGATGGTGTCAGAATATGTGACCCCGAAGTAAAGCAGACAAAGCTGGGAAGGTTATCATATTCGACCGCAGGTGCAGTACTCTGGGCCAGTGAGTTGCCTGTCAGTACATCGTTAACAGCAACGTTTCCCGAGGTCACAACGATGTATTGCGTACCCGAGAATTGCAGCAGTGTGTAGGTGACCGGTGCACCTCCGACCGTCGCGCTGTAGCCTTCAAATATCTGAAAGCTGCCGGAATTGTTCAGCCCGGGGATTGGGAGGGTATCGAACTGTTGGCTGCCGTTGTTGTCCGGATTTTCGAGAAAATTATCATCATCAGTAATGGTGACCTGAAACCCCTGGGTCACCGTCACACTGGGGTTGCCAAACGGATCTCCGTCGATCTCAAAGATGGTGATAGAGGCCAAAGCGCGGCGACGTCCCAGATGATTTGGATTTCCTTAACTTTGAGCTAACTCAACTTAGAAGTGTTAACATATCGTTTACCGTGACGCGCAGGGCTCGAAAGCGGCACTGATCGAAAAAGGCAGATTGGCTATGGTTGGATCGACTGTGTGCACGCCTGCCGAGGCGGTGGTTGGGATCGGATACGTCAGTTGAACGCGGTCTCGCTGCCAAAGGATTGTATCTTCTGATGGAAACTGAAAGCCGCGCTGACTGCGCTGACCAGGCGAAACATTGCCATGATGTTCGATACCACAGAGGCTGCGTATCTCGAGGCGATTAACTGGGATTCGATTTTGGACGTCGAAAGGTTGCGTTGAAGGCAACCGTGACGCGGCTTTCTATACTTTGGTTTGGGTGGACCCAATGGGTCAGATAGGATGGAAAAAGGATCATTTCGCCGGCTGCCGGGCGCAGCTTCTTTTTGTTCCGAAACGCACTCGCCTGAAGTATGCGCCAGTGAGGCAACTCGTTTCGGGGGTCGAGAAACTCAATCATTCCAGACGAACCTTCTTCGATCTCGGGTTGAGAAACATAGTACACTCCAGACCAATGCGCGCCGGGATGAGTATGCGGCGCATTGTACCCGCCGGAAGGATTGTCGTTTATCCACCCGAACAGTTTCAGGCGAAGTTTATCCGGTTCAACCTTGTCTGAGACCTTTCGTGTTATTTGAAACACCGCATCTTCGGCCGCGTCTCGCAAATTCTGAATAGCGGGCGTATCGCGATCAAAGAGGTTTCCGTTTGAGTGCCATCCGCCGCGATTGGATTTTGAGGCACCCTCGTCTTCCTCACGCATCTTTTCGGCCTCAAACAGAATCGCCGCATTAAGCGCTGCACTGTTAGGCACCACAAATCGCATCATTGGAGTAGAGAAGAGCTTTTCGAATTTCTTGGCTTCGGGCATATCCTCGGTGTCACCTTCAAAAACTACATGGCTGTAAATTCAGATCGGTCCGAGATCAAATTCAGGAATTTGCTCCTGAAAAATTTTTCGGCGCTCTCCAAATCCACGTTCCCGCACATTGCGCGCATTACCCAGTACCGTTGAGGATATAGTTCTTTGGTTCAAGTCTGGCCTAACCAACCTAAGTTATATTCCCATCGCAAAGCGCCGATGTTTTAGTTCAATTGGCAATTCCTTTGAGGATGGGAACATGAACAAGAAAACTATCGGTCTGACATCAACTTTCGTTCTGATGGCCACCACGGCGCTTTCGCAAACCACCAAGCAAGACATCATCGACGAACTCACAGAACAAGGTTTCCAACGAATCGAAATAACCAACACGCTGTTTGGGAATCTTCGCTTTGAAGCAACTGGACCTGGAATCGAGAGAGAAGTGGTGCTGGGGAAAGACGGAACCATCGTTCGGGATCGTTCAGAGCGAGACGATGAGTTCGACGATGAGGAAGATGACGACGAAGATTTTGATGACGAAGATGACGACGAAGATGACGACGAAGGATTTGATGACGAAGGTGACGATGACGAAGGTGACGATGACGAAGGCGATGGGGAAAACGATAGCGAAGGCGACGATGGTGAACGCGACAGCGAAGGCGACGATGGTGAGCGCGACAGCGAAGGTGACGATGGCGAGCGCGATAGCGAAGGCGACGATGGCGAACGCGATAGCGAAGGCGATGACGGCGAACGCGATAGCGAAGGCGACGATGGCGAGCGCGACGGTGAAGGTGACGATGGCGAAGGGGATGACGAAGGCGACGATGATTAATTCAGCTTCCAACTTGAGCCCAAGCGAGATTGGGGTTTGAACAAATGGTTTAAAAAAGAAGCCATGTTCAAAGCGGGGATCGCTGTATATGCGATCTCTGCTTTGACGTTTGTGATCGAATTGATTGGCGAAATAACAGGGTACTACATTTTTTCCGCGAGTTGGGTGGTCCATGAAATCACGGCTCTCATCACCCTATTTGGGTTTATTCTTGGGGGGCTTTTGATTTGGCAAAGCCACAGGCTGTTTTTGCGACGTCACCAAGAAGTCAAACAGAACCTGCGGAAGGCTCAAGGCGAGTTTTTTCGAATGCTGGAACTACAGTTCGACCGTTGGGGCCTTAGTGCTGCGGAACGAGATGTTGCACTTCTCACCGTAAAGGGCCTGTCCCTCGCAGAAATAGCTAAACTGCGCGAGACCAGCGAGGGAACAATCAAGTCCCAGAACAATTCAATCTACAAAAAAGCCAAGGTCAAATCGAGGACGCAACTGTTAGGCGCGCTCATAGAAGAGCTTTTGATCGAAGAAAAGAAATAAACCAAGAAACGATCGGATATCGTCGTAAATTCATTCATTTATCGGCAATGAGTAGAAAAGAATGCCCAAGTAGATGCCCCGGGCCTGTAAAGCCAACGTTTTAAGTGGTTGTGAGGCTCTGTTTCAGGGCAATGCACTCAACAATCAGAATTGTAGCCTCATCAAAATTGAAGCCTACCCCAGCAAGCAGATGGTCGGCACATTCCACAGCATCGCTGCGGCACTCGACATTCGCCCAAAGAGAAAGGCCCCGGCGGATTACCGGGGCCTTCGTTCTTGCAAAAGAGGCAGATTACTCTGCGCTTTCCTCTTTCTTTTCTTTCTTCTCGGGAACGATCTCTTCGCCGGTTTCCTGATCGACAACTTTCATCGACAGGCGCACCTTGCCGCGATCGTCAAAGCCCAGCAGCTTGACCTTTACTTCCTGACCTTCTTTCAGAACATCCGACGGATGGTTCAGGCGTCGGTTTTCGATCTGGGACACGTGCACCAGACCGTCGCGCTTGCCAAAGAAGTTCACGAAGGCACCGAAGTCGACGATCTTGACCACTTTACCGGTGTAGATCTGGCCTTCTTCCGGCTCAGCAACGATCGAGTGGATCATCTCATAGGCCTTCTTGATCGATTCACCGTCGGGCGACGCGATCTTGATGACGCCGTCGTCATTGATGTCGACCTTGGCACCCGAAACCTCGACGATCTCGCGGATGACCTTACCGCCCGAGCCGATCACTTCGCGGATCTTGTCGGTTGGGATGTTCATGGTCTCGATGCGCGGGGCGTGGACCGAGAATTCGTTGGTCTCGGACAGGGCTTTGCCCATCTCACCCAGAATGTGCATCCGGCCGTCCTTGGCTTGCGCCAGGGCTTTCTCCATGATCTCGGGCGTGATGCCCGCAACCTTGATGTCCATCTGCAGCGAGGTGATGCCGTTTTCGGTACCCGCCACCTTGAAGTCCATGTCGCCCAGGTGGTCTTCGTCACCCAGAATGTCCGACAGGATGGCGTATTCGCCGTCATCTTCCAGGATCAGACCCATGGCCACACCGGCAACCGGTGCTTTGAGCGGAACGCCCGCATCCATCATCGACAGCGAACCGCCGCAGACCGACGCCATCGAGGACGAGCCGTTGGATTCGGTGATCTCCGACACGATGCGGATCGTGTAGGGGAAGTCGGTCGCCGCAGGCAGAACCGCCTGCAGGGCACGCCATGCCAGCTTGCCGTGGCCGATCTCACGACGGCCCGGACCACCCACGCGGCCAACTTCGCCAACCGAGTAGGGGGGGAAGTTGTAATGCAGCAGAAAGTTCGATTTGAAGTTGCCGTGCAGCGCGTCGATGAACTGCTCATCGTCACCGGTGCCCAGCGTGGTCACGGCCAACGCCTGAGTCTCACCACGGGTGAACAGGGCAGAACCGTGGGTCCGCGGCAGCATCGAGGTTTCTGCGACGATCGAACGGATATCGGTGGTCGAACGACCGTCGATACGTTTGCCGCCTTTGACGACGTCACCGCGCAGAATGCCTGCTTCCAGCTTCTTCATTGCGGAACCGAGGTTGCCGTCTTCCAGCTGCTCTTCGGTCAGCGCTTCCTTGATCGCTTCACGGGCCGCGGCAACAGCGGCGGTGCGCTCCTGCTTGTCGGTGATCGCAAACGCGGCGCGCATCTTCTCTTCACCGGCAGCCGAAACAGCGGCGGACAGCTCCGAGTAATCGGGGGCGACGAATTCGAACGGCTCTTTCGCGGCTTCTTCGGCCAGCGAGATGATCAGGTCGATCACGGGCTGAATTTGCTCATGCGCGAAGTTTACCGCGCCCAGCATTTCTGCCTCGGACAGTTCGTACGCTTCCGATTCCACCATCATCACGGCGTCTTTGGTACCGGCAACAACCAGGTCCAGACGCTGTTCAGGGTTCAGGCGCAGGTCCTGCATGTCGTCGACGGTCGGGTTCAGAACGTATTCGCCATCCTCGAAACCAACGCGGGCACCGGCGATCGGACCCATGAACGGCGCGCCCGAGATGGTCAGGGCAGCCGAAGCAGCGATCATTGCAACGATGTCGGGATCGTTGACCAGATCGTGGCTCAGCACGGTGCACATCACCAGAACTTCGTTTTTAAAGCCGTCAACAAACAGCGGGCGGATCGGACGGTCAATCAGACGCGCGGTCAGCGTCTCTTTCTCGGTCGGGCGCGCTTCGCGCTTGAAGAAGCCACCCGGAACCTTACCGGCGGCATAGTATTTTTCTTGATAGTGCACGGTCAGCGGGAAAAAATCCTGACCGGGCTTTTGAGCACGGGCAAAGGTCACGTTTGCCATGACGCTGGTTTCGCCCAGCGTGGCAATCACGCTGCCGTCGGCCTGACGGGCAACCTTGCCGGTTTCCAGTGTCAGCGTCTCTTCGCCCCACTGAATCGATTTCTTTGTTACATCAAACATATGCGTATCCTAGAACGGAGCACTCCCGCCCCTGCGGGTCTCCGGTTTGCATGGCGGCCCCATTGCCGCCGACCCCACTTTATCTTCCATTCGAGTGCCGGGGTCAGGGCACAACGTCTCAGATGACAGGCCCATACATCAGTTTGCAAGCTTTGGAAAGTCGGGAGTTTTTGGGGGGCAGGGGATTGCCTAACCCCCGCCCAAGCTGGGCAGCGGCCGATGTATCAAAGGATAGCGTGCGCCAATATCATCACCACGCCGCAGCCCAGCGCATATCCGGTGTCGACTGCGATGGCGAAGCCGCTTTTCTGCGCCCATGCCCCGACCGATGCGGCCTGAGCAGCCACCGCGAGGATGGCCAGAACTGCAACGCCAAGGCTGTTGGTGGTCTCGGTCACGGCGATCACAGCAGCCAGCAGGATCAGAAATATGATCTGGGCTGCCAGTTGAGGCAGAGGTGGGGTGTCAGGCGGTGTCGGATCGATCCGAGTACCTTCGGCCCAACGTTTCTGAAATCCCACAGGTCCGTAGACCAGCCACCCTAGCAGAAAGGCGGCGGTGACTCCCGCGCCAAGGGCAAGCCAGTTGATCACAGCGCACCCTCCAGCGTCTCAAGGATTCGGGTCCAGCCGCCTTCATGATTGTCTCGGCTTTCTTCCGAAGGGAAGCGGATGTGGTGCAGGCGCAATTCCGTGCCCTTATCGGTTGGAGTGAAATCCAGCGTCACGGTGGAATCGTCCTGACTGTAAGGAGAATTCCAAGTGAATTGCAGCCGATTGGGCCGGTCGATCACCTTGTATTCGCCCTCATGCGGAAGGTCCCCGGCCTCGGGCGCGCGCATGATGATCTTGAACCGGCCCCCTACCTTGGCGTCAGAATAAGCTTCGGGCACTGACATGTTGGGACCGGGCAGCATGAACTTGGCCAGCATTTCCGGGTCTAGCCAAGCATCAAAAACCTTTTCCGGCGGGTGCGGAATGGCGCGGGTTATTTCAAGGGACAGTTCCGTCATCTTCTGGGTCCTCCAAAGCAGTTTCCAAGGCGTCCAGCCGAAGCGCCCAGATCGAACGCAGCCCGGCGAACCAGTCATCCACGGCTGACAAGGGGGCCATCTGCACCTCGATCAGATGCTCGCGCCATTCCGTCCGACGCCGCACCAGCCCGGCATTCTCGAGCACCTTGATGTGCTTGGAAACCGAGTTGAGGCTCATATCGAATTGCCGCGCAATATCCGTCACCCGCAAGGGGCCCTGCTGCGCGAGCATCGTTAGGATCACGCGGCGGGTTGGGTCGGACGCGGCCTTCAATATAGCGCTTAGGTCATAGCGATTCTCTCGTTCAACCATTTGGATGAATTACATGCCTTTTCTGCTTCAGTCAACCATTTGGTTGAATAACAGGATATTTGCAGCTCTGAAAGCTAATTCGGTCGCTCCCACCGCCTAATTATTCGCGAAATCGAATATATTTGGTGAAAATTTAGTATCCGTATAGGCTGAAACCACCATACCTGCGGTCGAAACGACGGAAACGCGCCAAGGGAATACGAATATCACCTCCGTCCGCCGGTCGAATACCTTGGCGTTTGCACGTAGCGAACAGAAGGGCAGACGCATGGCACAAACCAAGAAAATGCTGGATCCGGATCCCCGGATTTATGACTTTGAGACCGAATATGAGCTGGGGCAGGACAATGTCCGGCCTTTCGGTCTGGACATCCATAACCCGGTCTTTTTGATCTCTAGTATCCTGATCTTTGCGTTCGTCCTGATCGCGCTGGCAAATCAGGAATCCGCAGCCACGTTCTTTGGCTGGCTCCGACCATGGCTGACCAGCACGTTTGACTGGTTTCTGGTGCTGTCGGTTGACGCAATCACCCTGTTCTGTCTGGTGTTGATCATCTTGCCGGTGGGCAAGGTGCGGATCGGCGGCAAGGACGCCAAACCCGACTATTCCTACGCCGGATGGATCGCGATGATGTTCGCGGCCGGGATCGGCATCGGGCTGTTGTTCTTCGGCGTGATGGAGCCGGTCTATTACAACTTTGCAGAAGACGGCAACGCCCGCCCGCTGGGCATCGATATCGCTGTGCCGGGTAACGAATACATCGGCATTGTCGGCACGATCCATCATTGGGGTCTCGAAGGCTGGGCGGTATATGCGGCCGTTGGTCTGGCGCTTGCAATCTTCAGCTATAATCTCGGGCTACCATTGACCCTGCGTTCGGCTTTCTATCCGATCCTGGGCGAGCGCGTCTGGGGCTGGTGGGGCCACATCATCGATACTCTGGCAGTATTCGCGACCCTCTTCGGCCTGACCACATCATTGGGTTTGGGCGCACAACAGGTGGCCGCCGGGCTGTATGAGGTCTTTGGCATCGAACCCAGCCCCACCGTCACCGTCCTGCTGATCATAGGCATTACGATGATCGCACTGGGCTCGGTCCTGATGGGCATGGATGCAGGTGTCAAACGGTTGAGTGAGATCAACATGATCATGGCCGTAGGACTGTTCATCTTCGTCATCGTAGTTACCGGTGTCGGAACCGCCATTGCACGGTACTTCAACGTTATGGTGGATTACGTGACCCATCTACCGGCCCTGTCCAATCCGTTCGGTCGGGAAGACACCAGCTACTTCCACGGCTGGACAACCTTCTACTGGGCCTGGTGGATTGCGTGGTCACCTTTCGTGGGCATGTTCATCGCCCGCATTTCCAAAGGTCGTACGGTGCGTGAGTTCGTGATCTGCGCCTTGTTGGCACCCACTGCGGTTTGCGCCCTGTGGATGTCGACCTTTGGTGGCGCCGCAATTGACATGCTGAACGCAGGCGGAGCAGAGGGCGTCCGCGCCACAGTGATCGAAAGCTATGCCCCCGAGGGCGCGCTGTTCGGCTTCCTGAAAGAGCTGCCGCTTTACGGCATCATTGCCCCGATCGCTCTGATCCTGATCGTTGTGTTCTTTGTCACATCGTCGGACTCAGGCTCGCTGGTGATCGATACGATCACGGCAGGCGGCAAGATGGACGCACCAGTTGTGCAACGCGTGTTCTGGTGCACGCTTGAAGGCCTTGTTGCAATCGCACTGCTGCTGGGCGGAGGTCTCTCTGCCTTGCAAGGGGCAGCGGTGTCGACTGGAATTCCGTTTACCTTGGTGGTTCTGATCATGTGCTACTGCCTGTGGCTGGCGCTTAAATCAGAAAAGGCCAAGATGTAACTGGGATTATCCTGAGAAAACCGAAACGCCCGCCAATTCGGCGGGCGTTTTTGGTCCGGAGCGGCCCCTGTAGCGCGTGCCCATGCAGAAGTCGTCAGGAGCGTACCAAACGGCGGTCAGTGCAGCGAATCCTTGCGTTTGCCTTGGGTTGGATATTCCATCTTTTCATCTTCTAGGATCCCGCGAAGAACCGCCGCTGTCTCAACCTTCGAAATTGCCTTCTTATGGTCGTAGGGATTATTCAAAATCGACCGCGCATTTGTGGCGTTGGACGTCTCAGACATCTTGGTTGCAAACACCCGGCTCAGAATTGACTTCAATGGCATCATTCAACTCCCGCAACATATGGTCATCAAATCCTTGCCGCTGCGGGTCAGGTCCAAGCCACTTGAGGGAAGGGCTCAAAGACCAACTTCCGTGAGTGTGAACCCGCAGCGACACCGTCCATGTAAGAAAAATAGGGTGCCGAGAAAGGGGGAAGAAATCTGCTGTTTGCATCATTTTTTTGACCGCTTGGAAAAAAATCACGGCACTGCTTACGCTTACGTCAACCTTCTAACCTAGGGCCCGGCTTTCGCGACGCGGCGTCACAATTCGAAACCCAAGGTCAGCCACCCGGATACCGCCCGTCGCCGCGCCAAATTGGACAGAAAACAAAAGAGCCCATACCCTGACTACGGGCAAATCTTGGCGCAGCGCGTGTTTCTTGTGATGTGGCCGACCTCCTCGACGTTTTGAAATTGGATTATTACGGGACCGTAATGAGGATGCTGTTATGAACCTTTCACGATTGTCTCTGTTGCTGGTCGTATTCATTGACGTGATGGGTTTTGGATTGATCGTGCCGATTTTCAACACGATCCTGCTGGATCCACACCAGGCTTTCCTCGCACATGGAACAGCGACGAATATCCGCCAGCTCGACTATACGATTCTGATTGTCGTCTTCTTTCTGTTCTACTTTTTCGGGGCGGCCTTTATCGCCAAGTTGTCGGATTATATCGGGCGTAAAACAGGCATCATGATCTGCCTTACCGGTGCCCTGATCGGCTATGTTCTGACTGTGGCCGCGATCATGACGTCCAGCTATTGGCTGTTACTTTTGGGGCGAGCCATTTCCGGGTTTACGACGGCCAACCAACCCATTGCGCAGGCCGCATTGATCGACATCAGCCATGACGATCAGGAGAAATCAAAAAACCTCGGGATGATTGTTGCGGCATCCGCGCTGGGCCTGCTCGGGGGGCCACTGATTTCAGGATTGCTCAGCGACCAAAACCTGATGGGATCATTTGCGTCACTGGAACTGCCTTTCTACGTCGCCATTGCCCTGATCCTGATCAACATGGCACTGATTCTGTTCTTCTTCTCCGAACCCGGTTTCAAAAGACAAAAAATTGACTTCGGGCTTTTAGATGTTGTTTTGAACCTGTGGAAAGTCTTCTCGAACCCGGTCGTTTTGCGGCTTTCGGTCGTCATGTTGTTCTCGCTGATGTGCCTGAATGCGTTTTTCTTCTTCATCGACACGTATCTGCTGACCCGGTTCAAGTTCAGTACGCTTCAAAACAGCATGGCCCTCGCCGTGTTCGGAGGCTCCATGGCCTTTGGCAGTGCCTACCTCACCGCGCCGCTGCACGAGCGGTACAAAAAGTTTCCGATTCTGTATGTCTCCATTGCAGCGATGGCACTTGGGATATTGGCCTTCATGCTGAACCCCATGGCCGATCTGACCTATGTCCTGATTGTTCCGATAACCATCGCGTTCGCGATCATGTACCCGACCATGCTTTCGTTGTTTTCCGCGAGCGTCGGCCCAACCGAGCAAGGTTGGGTCATGGGTGTGACAGTCGCCATCTACGCGTTGGGCTCCGGGACCATTACGGCCCTCAGCGGGTCCCTCATGGCTATCAATTTGCGGATGCCTTTCGTGCTCGCGGTCATCTGCGGTGTACTGGCATTGATTGCGATGGCGAAACTGTTTCGCCATCCCGGCGTTCAGGCGCTTGATACCAAGGGCAAGTAGGTTTCATCAGTGTGTCCCGAACGAAAATGGGCGCGCCCGCTACAGGCACGCCCAGTAAAAAAGGGAGGACTATGAAAAACCTGACGCTCGAAACAAAAGAAGCGCCTACTCACTAACATCCTCAGAATGGCGCAATCTTTGACCGCGTTCAGTGAAGTGGTTCACAGGAAGTTAAAAAAGTTTGCGCTTCTTTGCGTAGCGGTAAGGTTTGGGCCGCAGGTATGTGTGTGCCGTCTCTCATGAACATGGCGGGAAATTCGCGCGCCGCACAGTTCACTAGATTAGACAGTGACCAAAACAAATACGCCCACCAAATGGCGGGCGTACAAGATGTACAATTTGTACGAACAGGGCCT
Organism: Ruegeria sp. SCSIO 43209; assembly: GCF_019904295.1. Lineage (NCBI taxonomy): Bacteria > Pseudomonadati > Pseudomonadota > Alphaproteobacteria > Rhodobacterales > Roseobacteraceae > Ruegeria > Ruegeria sp. SCSIO 43209. The sequence goes on along the minus strand of NZ_CP065359.1, from coordinate 3,024,317 downwards.
CAGCGCCTGTACAACATGAACAAAACGCGTTTAGCGGCGGATGCCCAGCTTTTTGATCAGGTCCTGATAGCGTGCTTCTTCTTTGCCCTTCAGATAGTCCAGCAGCTTACGGCGCTGAGCAACCATCTTCAGCAGACCACGACGACCGTGGTTGTCTTTCTTGTGGGTTTTGAAGTGCTCGGTCAGGGTGTTGATGCGCGAGGTCAGGATAGCAACCTGGACTTCAGGCGAACCAGTGTCGCCGTCCTTGGTTGCGAATTCTTTCATGACGCGTGCTTTATCAGCGGCAGTAATCGACATCGGGGTCTCCTTTAAAGGTTAGAGTTGATGGCGCAGGCCGGGATGTCGTCCAGCACAGGCCCATGGAGAAAACCGCACCGATTCCGATGCGGATGGGCGCGTATAGGCGCATTCACCGCAAATGGCAAAGGGATTCTGCAGGCTCAACTGGTGAAGGCGTACTGCTCCAACTGGGCTTCGGTCACAAACTGAATATCTTCAACAGTCAGACCCTCTGCGCCAAAAAGCTGAGCGACGTCTTCGCCATTGACCCGAACATGGGTCAAGCTGTTGTTTTCACTGTCCTGTTCGATCGTCAATTCCGGTTCTTCCGGGTTGTCCCAGGTGATAAGAAGCTTGTCGTGACCGATCTGGAAATCCATGATTGTCGTGGCTTCCTGCTCGGGGTCGGACTGCACAACGATCTCGTCCTCACCCTCTCCACCTGTGACCACATCGCCGTCTTCGGCAAGAATGACGTCGCCCCCAGAGCCCCCGTTTAGGAAGTCGCGCGCAGGTTCGTCCGGACCATCTTCTCCGGACAAGATGTCATCACCATCTCCGCCAAACAGGGCGTCTTCACCGGCACCCCCAACAAGGTAGTCGTCGCCATCTCCGCCTTGTAGCGCGTCGTCGCCGTCATCGCCGCTTAACGTGTCATCGCCCTGACCACCAAAAAGCCGGTCATTCCCATCACCGCCGCTCAGATCATCTGTTCCGAAATGACCATACAGGTCGTCATTTCCTGACATTCCGTCCAGCGCGTCGTCACCATATTCACCATGGAGCACATCATTCCCGAGGTTGCCAAACAGGACGTCCCCGCCACCACCGCCATACAACACGTCGTTGCCAGCGCCGCCGTCGATCCAGTCGTCCCCGCCATATCCGTTGATCTGATCGTTGCCTTCCTGCCCGGTCACAACATCCGCATCCTCATCGCCCGCAATGACCAGATCGCCTTCATACTCGGACACAATCTCACCAGTGTCAGAGTCGGTTTCCTCGGCAGAGCTGGGCTCGTCGACATTCTCGTCCGCGTCAAGCAAATTGCCTTCCGACAGGTCGTCGTCGGCCGTTTCCTCGATGCGATCGTCTTCCTCCTCGTCATCGCCTTTGTCTTCTGGCACAAGTACGTCGCTGATTGCGTAGGCGGCACCACCCATGGCGGCCATTCCGAATAATCCGATCAGAAACATATCTACCCTCCGCAAGCACAATGGCTCCGAGTGTAAAACATCTCATGCAAACAATGGCTTGGTCAAAGCGAAGCTGAGAGCGTGGTTAACCCTTTATCACCAGGGTTCGGGCTGCTGAGTGTACGCAATGTAGAGAGGATGCTTCGGATGCCCGTCCTTGGTCAGCCCAAGGTGGAACAAGGGCTGGCCCGTGCCGCGCAGCAAGTCCTCAACTGCGGGGCCGCGTTCCAGATGTGCGCCATGGGTGCCCCAGGCGGCGATGACCTGATCCGCCCATTCCACGCCGTCTAGGATGGCTGCGTCATTCTCAGGCCCCACCGGATCTGCAGATGCTCGCATCTTGCGCGGATCAGTGTCGCGCCAGGCAAAGATATTGGTGACCTGAAAAGCTCCGAAACCCAGTGTGCGTGCGCGACGCTCGCAACGTTCCACCGTGGGGTCGTTCTGCACCTCGGTCGCCGTCGACGGATTCAGCATCACAAACAACGCCTTGCGGCCCGCCGGGTTCCAGACACGGGTCAGGCTATAGCGGTATTTTTCGCAATCGGAGTAGATGGCAGTCGAGGGCGCGTCGCCCTTGGTATGAGAACGGGTGATCATGCAGTCGGGTTTGGCTGGAATTAGGCCCGTTTACAAGGGGCGATGTCCTGATCCTTAACTTGTGCTATACCTGCCTTCATTTGAACGGCTTATTCTGGGGGAAGACATGACATTCGAGACATTGGATCCGGCGGATTGGGAGCAGACCCGCAAGTTAGCACATGAAATGTTGGATATGGCGTTGGATCATACGCGTGATGTGCGTGATAGGTCGATTTGGAAAGATATGCCGACTGCCATACGCAACGGGTTCGAAACGCCTGCACCTCAGCAGGGTATGCCGTTGGGTGATTTGATGGATGATGTCCAGTCTCAGGTCATGCAGTATCCAATGGGCAATATTCATCCCCGGTTTTGGGGCTGGTATATGGGCGCGAGCAATTTCACTGGCGCGATGGCGGATTTTCTGGCTGCGGTTCAGGGATCGAACCTAGGGGGAGGGAATCATGCGGCAGCCCTGATCGACCGACAAGTCGTCGACTGGCTACGCGAGATGATCGGTCTGCCGGAAGGGGCCAGTGGGACATTGGTCAGCGGCGGCAGCGTGGCAAACTTGATCGGGCTGACGGTGGCCCGCAACGTCAAATCCGGGATCGACATGCGCGAAGAGGGCATCGCCGCCATGGATAAGCCGATGCGGTATTACGGATCGGATCAGATGCATAGTTGTCACCAAAAGTCGCTCGAAACACTGGGTCTGGGCAACAAGGCGCTGCGGCGTGTTCCTACGCAAGACGATTTGACGATGGATCTTGAAGCGCTTGCCGGCATGGTCGCGCAGGATCGCGCAGACGGCCTTAACCCCGCTTGTGTGATTGCTACCGCCGGAACCGTGAACACAGGCGCCATCGACGACTTGTCGGCGATTGCCGATTTCTGCCGCGAGGAAGGCCTGTGGTTTCATGTTGACGGCTGTATCGGTGCGTTAATTGCAATCGCCCATGATAACAGTTGGCGCGTGTCCGGCATCGAACGCGCGGATTCCGTCGCGCTCGACCCACACAAATGGTTACATGCGCCTTTCGAAGTGGGTTGCGCATTGGTGCGAAGCCATGATGCCCACCACGCGACATTTACTCTGACCCCGGAATACCTGGAACCGCAATCCCGAGGCGTCGCCGGGGCGGCGTTTTTGCACGATTACGGCATTCAGACTTCGCGTGGGTTTCGAGCGCTCAAGGTCTGGATGTCCTTGAAGGAGCACGGCGTTCAGAAATTCGGCAGGCTCATTGATCAGGATATCGAAAAGGCGCGTTATCTGACTTCGCTGATCGAGGCGGAGGATGACCTCACCTTGATGTTCCCCACCAATATAAACATCGTTTGTTTCCGCTATGACCCGGGCGGTCTCAGCCCCGAAACTCTACGTGCGATTAACAGCGAAATCATGTTGTGCCTGCAAGAGGAAGGCACAGCGGTTTTATCGGATACAACGGTTCATGGGGCGCATTGCCTACGGGTGGCGGTTAACAATCACCGCACGCAAAAGCAGGATCTGGATCTACTGGTGTCCGAGATACTTCGACTGGGTCACAAATTGCGTATCGCCGCCTGAACAGTCGTCAGTTGGCGGCAAAGACGCGGCTTGGGTGCAATTCGCCCGACTTGTAAATTCCTACGGCCACGGCCTTGCCATCCAGCGAGGCCCAGGCCTCGTCGCCGTATTCCACGTCAGAGGCCAGCACCATGCCCGGATTGCCATTCCGCAGACGGGTGGCTCCTTCAGAGGTGCATTTCAGCTCGGGTAGGTCTGATAAGCCGGTTTCCAGCGGATGCAGATAATTATCCAGTGCGGTGGTTTTGGCCATTTCGTCGATCTGTTCGATGGTCAGGCCATCCTCGGCCTCAAACGGGCCGGACCAGATGCGGCGCAGTTTTTTCACGTGGCCGTGGCAGCCGAGCGCCTCACCCAGATCACGCGCAATGGAACGGACATAGCCACCTTTGCCACAGGTCATCTCCAGCACGACGTGGTCTTCGTCGGGGCGGTCGATCAGCACCAGTTCCTCTACCCAAAGAGGGCGGGCGGTCAGTTCTACATCCTCGCCATCTCGGGCCAGCTTATAGGCGCGTTGACCGTCGATTTTCACGGCCGAGAACTTGGGCGGCACCTGTTTGATATCGCCCAGAAACGGGCCGAGCGCTTGTTTGATATCCTCATCCGAGGGGCGCGCAATGCTCTCAGCGATGACTTCACCCTCAGTATCATCGGTGTTGGTGGCCTGCCCCAGCCGCACGGTGAAGGTGTAGGCCTTCAGCGCATCGGTGATGTAGGGGACGGTCTTGGTTGCCTCACCCAGCGCAACGGCCAGAACGCCGGTCGCCTCGGGGTCCAGCGTGCCCGCATGGCCGGCTTTCTTGGCGTCCATCGCCCAACGCACCTTGTTGACCACCGCGGTCGAAGTCATGCCAGCGGGCTTGTCCACCACCAGCCAACCGGAAATGTCGCGGCCCTTGCGTTTGCGTCCCATTCTACACCTTGAGTCTTGCTGAGGCGCGCGAGTTAGCGGATCGTTTCGATGCTGTCAATTTGCCGGAACGTCCTCGACGACACCCACGATGGGTCCCAGCGAAAACCCGATATCCGACCGGTTGCTGGCGCGATCATACATGCGGGAAATGTTGCCATCTAGAAACAGCGCATTCGGTGTTTTTAATACATCGCGGAATAGGCTGCCGAATTCATAGAAAGTGACGTAATCGTCCGAGATCGCAAACACCACACGCGTGCCATCGGCGCTGGTGCCCACTCCGTTTCGGGTGTAGCGCGAGGTTGAATCCGGCAGAAAGCGAGGGTGTAACTCTCCGTTGATCACCAGCATGGGGCCCGATTGTGTCGCAAAGCGGCACTGCGGCGCCTGATCGACGAAATCCAAAGTCTCGAACACATCGGCACGGTTTTCACGGATGCAGAACACACCGTTGGGCAGCAGGCCGAAATTGCCGGGTCCGGCATTCGGTATCACGCGCATCTGCTCTTCCCCGTCTTCGACATAGTGGCCGACGGGCGAGCGGTCGTCATGGTACATGCCCGCATTCATCGCAAAGACGAGCCTTTTCCCCTGAGGCTCCAACGCCTCATTCACTGAAGAGAAATGACCCAACAGATCGCCATTTTCATCGTTCAGAAACAGGCGCAAATCTTCCGAGGTATCCACCTCGCAAACCGTATATCGCTTGTCCTCATGAGTCAGCTTCTCGCAAGTGACTGCAGAGACTTGCGCGGCCCAAAGGACAACACACAGCGTGACAAGGGTACGGATCACTCGTCCAGATCGCGGCGTACCGCGTCCTGATTAAACATACGGCGGGTGTCGTCCAGTCGATCAAACGTGTCGTCCAAACGGAACCGCAGGTCGGGTGAGAATTTCAGGCCCACCTTCTTGCCCACTGCGCGCCGAAGCTCACCCTTGTTTCGAGCGAGCAGTTCGATCACGTCCTCCTGCCCCTTGCCGCCCAAGGGCAGCACGTAGGCGGTGGCGATCTTCAGATCGGGCGAGGTGCGCACCTCACCCACGGTGATCGACATGCGGTTCAAGTCGGGGTCGTGGACATCTCCGCGCGCCAAAACTTCGGACAGGGTGCGGCGGATCAGTTCGCCGACGCGCAGCTGTCGTTGGGAAGGGCCGGGGCCATCGTGGAATTTGTTCTTTGCCATGCCCCCCGATCTAAGCCCAAAGCGGGGCTTTGCCAAGCGGGCGCGAACGGGTTAGGAGGCTTTGAGCCGACTTTAGAAAGGACCAGCGCAATGACCCATATTCCGGGGATCGTTATCACAGGGGCTTCGGGCCGTATGGGGCAGATGCTGATCAAGACCGTGTCTGAGAGCGATCAGGCGCGTCTGGTCGGTGTGGTCGAGCGTAAGGGCCATGACTGGATCGGTCAGGATGTGGGTCAGGCGATGGGCGGGCAGGCGCTCGGTGTCACTGTCACTGACGATCCGCTGGAGGCATTTGCGCAGGCGCAGGCCGTCATCGACTTTACGGCGCCCGAGGCGACGCTGGAATTTGCCGCACTGGCCGCGCAGGCGCGGTGCGTTCACGTGATTGGCACGACCGGCATGAGTGACGAACAGATCGCCGCGCTGGAACCTGCCGCGCGCCATGCCGTGATCGTGCGGGCTGGGAATATGAGTCTTGGGGTAAATCTGTTGGTGCAGCTCACCAAGAAGGTCGCCGCCGCGCTTGATGAGGATTTCGATATCGAGGTCATCGAGGGGCATCATCATCACAAGGTCGATGCGCCTTCGGGCACGGCTTTGATGCTGGGCGAAGCTGCCGCCGAGGGACGTGGTGTCAAGTTGGCGGATGTGGCCGATCGGGGCCGCGACGGTATTACCGGTGCGCGAAAACGCGGCGATATCGGCTTCCACGCGATTCGTGGCGGAGACATTGTCGGCGAACACGATGTCCTGTTCGCGGCACCCGGTGAGCGTATCGTGTTGCGCCATCTGGCTACTGACCGTGCGATCTTTGCCCGTGGGGCGCTCAAAGCCGCGTTGTGGGGTCAAGGCAAGGCGCCGGGCCAGTATGACATGGTGGATGTTCTGGGGCTGTAGGCTTCAGGATCAAGAGCCAAGAAAATTCGACGAATTTTCTTGGCTCTATCGATCGGGCAGATGAAAGTTGTCTCAGCTTGCCTGAATGTGCCGGTCGACCATCCGTTGTACCATCGGTGCGAAATGGGCGAAATCCGGGGTCTCCATATCAGCGCGTTTTCCCGCTTCGTCCAGATAACGGACCTGAATGATTTCTTTCAGGTTCGGATTTGCCTCGAACTCGGCTATCTCCTTGGCACTCATCGGACCACCCTGCAGTTCCAGCGTATGGACCGAGGCTGCGGACAGGCGATTGAAATACTCCGGCTTGGTGGCGCAGAGATATCGCTTGGCTGCCACGTGGTACCGGCAGCAATCGGTGATGACCGACGGAAAGAACTGCTCCAACACCTCTGCACCTGCATCTTCATGATGCCGGTCCTCGGTATCGTCCGGATGGTAAGTGCCGAATTCCGACGTAAAATGGCCAATGTCGTGCAACAGCGCACCGACGATGATTTCTTCAGACTGTCCGTTCTGTTCCGCAATCGTGGCACCCTGCAGCATGTGCTGGGCCATGGTGACGGGTTCCCCCAGATATTCCTCACCCCCCCGACGATCGAAGATGTCACCGATAAAAGCCACGATATTGTCGCAGTTCAGGGTTGAGAAATCGGGTTTCATTCCGCCGCCTCCGGTTGTGTCATCTGCATGGCGGCCAGTGTCGAAAGCAGCCCATCCTTGTCAGCATAGCATCCCTGCAACCAGCGAGACCCGGCCCCGGAATAGCCCAGCCGTGCATGCATTACGCGAGTGTTGTCGACGATGAAACTTTCGCCCGGTTCCAGCTTGAAAGACACGCCCATAGCGGGATCGTCAATGATCTCACCCAACTGGCGATAGGCTGTATAGTAGGCTTCCATCTTGTCAAAGGGTACATCCACGAACGGCGCAGACGAGCGGTTGTTGAAGCGAATGCCGATCAACTCGCCATCGGGGGAAAGCTCGATCATCGGGCGACGTGACCGCAAACAGACCCCGTCCGAACCTTTATACTCGAACCGTGCCGGATAGCCTGCAAGCAAGGCGAAGCCCTCGGGGTTCAGATCGCGCAGACGCTCAGCCGCGCGGAAACCATCGACAACGATGGAATCGCCGCCTTCGGCCGAATTCTCAAGGCAGTAGAGGATTTGCAGTGTCGGCACCGGGTCGCGATAAGGGTTGTCGGTATGGGCCTGCAACCCCAACCCGGTATAGGCGAGGTTGGTCGGGTTCACCTCGGTCCGAACCTCGAAATAGGGGCCATAATTTGTCTGGCGCACGTAGCCGAACAGATCGGCCACTTTCAGCAGCGATTCCGGCTCGGTCGGGCCACCTGTCAGCTTGGCAAAGCCGTACTCCGCGACGGCAGCCAGCCAGCTGCGCTTGGCCTCCGGGTCGGTGTGCACCATTTCCCAGTCACCGCTGGGGGCGCTGATACCACGCTCCCATGTGGTGACGCCGGATGCGGTGCGGCCAACGTCTTGCGCCTGTTCGCGGTCATAAACGTGATCGGCCAGCCAATCGGCAGGGAACATCACGGATTTGTTTTCGGGCTGAAAGGTAACACTCAGATCGCCATTTCGGATCTCGGCAGCGCTGACCGAGATATTGGAGGGGATATCGCCGATTGTGATCAGGCGCTGCCCGTTGCCGGGGGCGCGGGTCTCGGGGTCCAGCGCATTGTCGCGCAGCCAAATGGCGTGGAAGCGGGCCTGGGTACCATCGGAAAACGCGATAGTGACCACAGATGGGTCGAAAGTGGCTGAGCGCAGCATGGGGTCTCTCCTGTTCGGCGCGGGCTTTGCTTGAGGAGATATGCGCTTCGTGACATTACTACAATTAAACCTTATTGCCTCTGAGACTTGGAAAATCTTATGGATAAGAAGAAGATTGGACTACCTCCATTGGACTGGCTGCGTGTGTTCGAAGCCGCCGGGCGGCTGGGTGGTTTTTCTGCTGCTGCGCGCGAATTTGGTTTGACGCAGGCGGCGGTCAGTCAACGGATAGGCAATCTTGAGGCGTGGCTGGGCCGGTCATTGTTTGTGCGCGAAGCCCGCGGTGTTTCGCTGACCATCGAAGGCGAAAGCTATCTGCCATTGGTGCAGGACAGCCTGCAAGCACTGGAACGCAATACCGAGGATCTGTTCGGCAAATCCCCGCGCGAGCTTCGGGTCGCGGGACTTTCGTCGCATATCCACGCGCTGGTTCTGCCAGCCTTGCCCAAGTTCCTTGAGGCGCAGCCCAATGTGCGTGTGATGACAGATTCCATGGCGCGCCGGGCCTCATTGGAGGAAGAGCGTACCTGGCTGCAGATCCGCTATGGCAGAGGTGTCTGGCCTGGACGAAAGGCAAAGCTAATTGCGCCTGAAGTTCTGGCACCGATGGCCGCATCTGGCATCAAGTGGGGTGCGCCGCTGATTGATTTGCGCGGAGAACGCCCCGGTTGGAAGGACTGGGCGCAGGTCGCGGGGGTTGATGAATTACCGGCTGGCCGGATCAGTTTTGACTCGGTAGGTCACGCGATCACGGCCTCGCGTCAGGGCATGGGGATCGCGTTGGGTTCACTACCGTTGGCTTCGGGCAGCTTAAAGACTGGTCAATTACACAGATTGGATATGCCCGAGCTTAGGACAAAGGATGGCTATTGGCTGACATGGCCCGAGGATCGGGCAAGGTCGAAACGGCAAAGGGCGTTGATAGACGACTTTCTGCAAGCGCTGCGGGGCGGGGCCTGATCAGAAGTCGATGGCGATGCCCTTTTTCTCCCAATCGCCATAGCGGGCCGGATCAGGACCGTCGCGCCCACCCAGTTCCTTGGGCTGCGTCTTGGCTTCCGCTTCGGCCTTTTTGCGACGTTCCTCAGCCTCGGCCAATGCGCGCTGCGCGGCGGGGGGCAGGTCTTTGCGCTCGTCACTCATGACATCGGGTTCCTTTCTGTTCAGGGCCTTGATATACGCCCTCGTCCGCCCAAGGCAATGCGGCAAAGGTCACGAGAGGCACTCAGCATCATGTCAAACTCTGCAACCGCCGCGCGGCGCAGTGCAATCTATCTGCTGGATCAGATATTGGGCGAGGGGCGGCTGTTACCTGAATGTCTGGCGGCGGGCGCATTGGATCGTCTGGTACCCGAGGATCGCGCGCGCGCGCAGCGTCTGACGATTGAAACCCTACGCGGGCTTGAGCGTGCCGACCGGCTGTTGGCCGATCACTTGCGGCAGACGCCCGCGCTGACTGTGCACAACGCGCTGCGGCTTGGAACGGTCGAGCTGTGTCAGGGCGAGGCCGCGCATGGCGTGGTCAATTCGATGGTCGAGATCGTGGGACGCTCGCGCAAGCATGGGCGGCTCAAGGGGTTGGTGAATGCAGTCTTGCGCAAGATTGCCGCCGATGGGCCGGATGCTTGGCCCAAGATGCGCGTGCCCCGTCTGCCCGACTGGCTGCGCGATCCTCTGATCATGGCGTGGGGTGATGACGCGGTAAAGGGTATGGAACAGGCCCATTTCAATGGTGCACCGCTGGACGTGACGCTGAAACCGGGCGTCGAGGCGCCGGGCGGAGAAGCCCTGCCCACCGGCTCAGTCCGTTTGCAGGATGCGGGGCAGGTGTCGGCTTTGCCGGGCTACAAGCGTGGAAACTGGTGGGTTCAGGATGCGGCAGCGGCGCTGCCTGTGCGCGTGCTGGCCCCGAAAGCCGGGGAAAAGGTGTTGGACCTTTGCGCCGCGCCCGGTGGCAAGACGTTGCAATTGGCTGTGGTAGGGGCAGAGGTCACGGCGCTGGATATCTCCGAAACACGGTTGGAGCGGGTGCGCGAGAACCTGAAACGGACAGGTTTGAAGGCTAAGGTGATCGCTGGTGATGCGCTGGACCATCAGGGCCAGTATGATGCCATCCTGCTCGACGCGCCGTGTTCGGCCACGGGCACGATTCGCCGCCATCCTGATTTACCCTTCGCCAAGGATGGCTCGGAATTCGGGGGATTGATCGAGCTACAGGCCCGTATGCTGGCCCATGCCTGGACCCTGCTCAAACCCGGAGGCCGATTGGTATATTGCACCTGTTCCTTGTTGCCGGACGAAGGAGAGGTGCAGATCGAAGAGGCGCTGGATCAATACCCGGATATGCAGATTGACCGTGCGGCGCTTGAGATTGCGGGCGTTGAACCGGACTGGATTACAGAAGAAGGTGGCTTGCGTGTGCGCCCGGATTTCTGGGCGGACAAGGGTGGCATAGACGGGTTCTATATCGCCTGTCTGAACAAATCCGCTTGAGACGACGCTTTTCGATGACTTGACGCGCGGACCGGTCTATCGTGTGTTCAAGCGCCCGCAGAGCGCAAGGGGCAGAGTCGCAAGCGTCATGTCAGAATCGGACACAATGGCCAATCGCTGGATGCGGTTTCAGAACCGCCTTTACGCGCGCCTGAGCCAAAGGCGGAAGGCGGTTTCGGGATTCGTCAGCCAGCCTGAGCCGCGCACCGTGGGTTCGTTTGCACGCGGGCGACAACTGGTGGCCGGGAATCTCCTTTTCGCAGGATATCTGGTCGAGGCGGATGACACCGATCTCTGGGATGTTGCTGCACCCAGTCCGGATTTCGATGATGAACGCCACGGTTTCATCTGGCTGGATGATCTGGCAGCCGTCGGCGATATGCGCGCCCGTGAAAAGGCGCAGCGATGGGTCTGGGGCTGGATCGCTGCACATGGGCGTGGGAAGGGCCCCGGTTGGGCACCGGATCTGACCGGGCGTCGGGTGATGCGCTGGATCAACCACGCGCAATTTCTGCTGCGCGGCGCTGACGGAGCGCAAAGCAGAGCTTTCTTCCGCTCCTTGGCACAACAAACATGGTTTCTTTCCAAACGCTGGACAGCAGCAACACCGGGATTGCCGAGATTCGAAGCGCTCGCAGGGCTGGTTCAGGCTGGTTTGGCCCTGGAGGGGCTGGAGCAACTGGCTGATCCCGCATTGCGCGCACTGGCCCGGGAATGCGACCGCCAGATCGATGCCGAGGGCGGCATTCTCACCCGCAACCCTGAGGAATTGCTGGAGGTCTTCACTCTGCTGGCCTGGACCTCTGCTGCACTTGGTGAAGTTGGCCGAGGCACGCCTGCCTCTCAGACCGGGGCGATCAAGCGCATTGCACCTACTCTGCGAAATCTGCGTCATGCAGATGGATCTCTGGCCAGATTTCACGGGGGCGGGCGTGGGCTTGAAGGGCGGCTGGATCAGGCACTGGCACAAAGCGGTGTCAAGCCGCAGCAGCATTCGGACCTGTCAATGGGTTATGCACGGCTTGCCGCCTCGAGAACCACGGTTCTGGTGGATGCCAGCGCGCCTCCCAAAGCTGCTGCGTCGTTCAACGCCCACGCATCCTCGCTTGCGTTTGAGCTGACCTCGGGGCGCCGTCCTCTGATCGTGAACTGTGGATCAGGCGGCAGTTTTGGGCAGGAATGGCGCAGGGCAGGGCGCGCGACCCCGTCGCATTCGACCCTATGCGTCGAAGGGTATTCCAGCGCCCGGCTTGCAGAAGGCGCAAATGGGTCGTCGCAGGAAGCATTGGTGGATGGCCCGCAGGATGTGCCCGTGGATTTCGAGGATGCATTCGAAGGCACCCGCTTTATGGTGGGTCATGACGGCTACGCCAAAGTGTTTGGCCTGACCCATGCCCGCACGCTTGAACTGCGCTTTGACGGGCGTGAGCTGGTGGGCGAGGATATTCTGCTGACCGCAACCGACAAAGCCAAACGGCAGTTCGATCGCGCGATGGACGGGGCAGGTCTGCAGGGGATAGCCTTTGACATCCGGTTTCACCTGCATCCTGACGTTGATGCGGCACTTGATCTGGGTGGCGCTGCGGTGTCGATGGCGCTCAAAAGCGGTGAGATATGGGTTTTCCGCCATGATGGCGTTGGAAAGTTGTCAGTTGAACCAAGCGTTTACCTTGAAAAAGGCCGATTAAAGCCACGCGCGACAAAACAGATCGTTCTATCTGGGCGCGCAATGGAGTATGCGACGCGCATCCGGTGGACGCTCAGCAAGGCTCAGGATACAGCCTATGCCGTGCGGGATACGCACCGGGACGAGCCCGTTTTCGACTGACGCCAAAAGGACCTTTGGACCCATGACCGACCTTCACCCCGTGCGCCGCGCGTTGCTTTCCGTTTCCGACAAAACCGGGCTGATCGAGCTGGGAACGGCGTTGGCCGAACGCGGGGTTGAACTGCTTTCGACCGGCGGTACCGCGAAGGCGCTACGCGATGCGGGGTTGGAGGTGAAAGATGTCAGCGAGATCACCGGCTTCCCTGAGATGATGGATGGCCGGGTCAAAACGCTGCACCCGATGGTCCATGGCGGGCTGCTGGCTCTGCGCGATAATGACACCCATGTCGCCGCGATGAACGAACATGGTATCGGCGCAATCGATCTGCTTGTGGTAAATCTCTACCCATTTGAAGCGACCGTGGCCAAGGGCGCTGCCTATGATGAGTGTATCGAGAACATCGATATCGGCGGCCCAGCCATGATCCGTGCCGCATCGAAGAACCATGCTTTTGTAAACGTGGTTGTGGATGTCGAAGACTACTCGTCGCTGCTGGATCAGCTGGAAGAGAATTACGGTAAGACTTCTCTGGGCTTCCGTCAGTGGTTGGCGCAAAAGGCCTATGCCCGCACTGCCGCTTATGACACAGCCGTGTCCAACTGGATGGCCGATGCGCTGGAGCTTGAGGCGCCCAAACGCCGCGCCTTTGCCGGTGAACTGAAACAGACCTTACGATATGGCGAGAATAGCCACCAGTCGGCAGCGTTCTATGTAGATGGCTCGGGTCGTCCGGGCGTGGCGACGGCGGTACAGCATCAGGGCAAGGAACTGAGCTATAACAACATCAACGATACCGATGCCGCCTTTGAGCTGGTCGCTGAGTTCGACCCGGCCGAAGGGGCAGCTTGTGCGATTATCAAGCATGCCAATCCGTGTGGTGCAGCGAAAGGTGCGACGTTGCTTGAGGCCTATAAAGCCGCGTTCGACTGCGACAGGACGTCGGCATTCGGCGGTATCGTGGCGTTGAATCAACCGCTGGACGCGGAAACCGCGCAGGAGATCACGGGGATTTTCACCGAGGTTGTGATCGCTCCGGGGGCGTCAGACGAGGCCAAGGCGATCTTCGCCGCCAAGAAGAACCTGCGCCTGCTGACGACCGAAGCTCTGCCGGATGTGACCGCCGGTGGTAAAACTGTGCGACAGGTGGCCGGTGGCCTGCTGGTGCAGGACAAGGATAACGGCTTTGTTGGTATGGATGATTTGAAGGTGGTCACCAAAAAAGCGCCATCTGAGGAGCAGATGCGCGACCTGCTGTTCGCGTGGAAAGTGGCGAAACATGTCAAATCCAACGCCATCGTCTATGTCAAAGACGGCGCGACCGTGGGTGTCGGCGCGGGGCAGATGAGCCGCGTTGACTCGGCACTGATCGCGGCAAAGAAAGCCGAGCGTATGGCTGATGCGCTGGGCTTGCCCCAGCCGCTGACCATCGGTTCGGCCGTAGCTTCTGATGCATTCTTCCCCTTCCCCGATGGGCTTATGGAGGCCGCCGAGGCAGGCGCAACATGCGTTATTCAGCCCGGCGGTTCGATGCGTGATGATGAAGTGATCGCGGCGGCGGATGAGGCCGGTCTGGCCATGGTCTTCACCGGCATGCGGCATTTCCGTCACTGATGCGCGGTTCGTTCATCCTTTGGGCCGGATTGGCGGCGTTTTTGATCGACCAGATCAGTAAGTATCTGGTCGTCCACGTAATGCGCGTGGCGCAGGGCGATATCGACGTGCTGCCACCGCTTCTGGTTTTCAGATACGGCGAGAATCGCGGCATCAATTTTGGCCTATTTCAGGGCGACGGTGAGGCCGCCCGCTGGGTGTTGATCGGGGTTTCCGTGGCGATCTGCCTGGGCGTCCTGATCTGGCTGGGCCGCATCGCTCCTACGAAGCTTCAACAATTCTGCGGGGGTCTCCTGATCGGCGGTGCGCTGGGAAATGTCGTGGACCGGGTGCTTTACGGCTATGTTCTCGACTTTTTGAACATGTCCTGCTGCGGGATCAGCAACCCTTTTGTGTTCAATCTGGCGGATGTGTTCATATTTGCGGGAGCTTTGGGATTGGTCCTGTTCGATGGCAAAAAGCCCTCGTGACCTGCCGGACGATATGCGATAAAAGCGCCTGAAACTGGCTGGAGACACTGATGCGTATGCCACGCGCCATTCTTGTTCTGACACTCGCCGTTGTCGTTGCGGGCTGTTCCGATATTGGTTTGCGCAATCTTGATCCGCCCGGAGCGGGGCCGGATGAATTTTCGGTATTGCCCGTCAAGCCGCTGACCCAGCCCAAGGACTACGCCTTTCTTCCAGCGCCGACTCCCGGCGGTGCAAACCTGACCGATCCTAACCCCAAAGCGGATGCCGTTGTGGCGCTGGGTGGTAGTGAGGCAGCGCTGAACCCGAATACCGCAATACCGGCCAGCGATGCGGCGCTTGTGACGGCCTCAAGCAGATATGGCGTTCCTGCCAATACGCGTCAGGTAACGGCCGAAGAGGATGCGGCTTTCCGCAAAAATCGCGGTCGCTGGACCCGCCTGCGCCTGTTCCCGGTTGATCGGTACTCGCAGGTCTATGAACGTCAGTCAATCGA
Source organism: Ruegeria sp. SCSIO 43209 (assembly GCF_019904295.1). Lineage (NCBI taxonomy): Bacteria > Pseudomonadati > Pseudomonadota > Alphaproteobacteria > Rhodobacterales > Roseobacteraceae > Ruegeria > Ruegeria sp. SCSIO 43209. The sequence continues at coordinate 3,008,986 of NZ_CP065359.1, read as the reverse complement.
TGCGAACGCGACCAATGAAGCGGCGCGTCGTCGTGGGATCGAAACGCCGTCGGCCCCGCCGCTGGAATGAATTCTTCTTAACTTTCCGTCATTGGCCTTGAACCCCGGCGGCACCACCGTAGTTTGAATATCAGAAATGAAACGGAGGATGCCCCATGGTTCGGGCCCTGGCACTGTCGGCTGCCCTGATCGCCGCCACCCCCTTGTTCGCGAAAGAGGGGCAAGAGGCTGTCACCACATTTACGCTTGAAAACGGCATGGACGTCGTGGTGGTCGAGGATCATCGCGCGCCTGTTGTTCAGCATATGGTCTGGTACCGGGCCGGATCCGCCGATGAACCGATCGGATCCTCTGGCGTTGCACATTTCCTGGAACATCTGCTGTTCAAAGCCACCGACACAATGGAAGCGGGCGAGTTGTCAGCCACTGTCGCGGCCAATGGCGGCAATGACAACGCTTTCACTTCTTACGACTACACCGCCTATTTTCAGCGCGTCGCCGCTGACCGGCTGGAACTGATGATGCGGATGGAGGCAGATCGTATGCGCAACATCCGCCTGACCGAGAATGATATCATCACCGAACGCGACGTGGTTCTGGAAGAGCGTAATCAGCGGACCGAAAACAATCCACGCGCTCTGTTCGGAGAACAGATGAATGCAGCGCAATATTTGAACCACCGTTACGGAGCGCCGATTATCGGCTGGCGCCACGAGATGGAAGCGTTGGATATGGACGACGCCCTGTCCTTCTACCAGACCCATTATGCACCCAATAACGCCATATTGGTCGTCACCGGAGATGTTGACCCCGACGAAGTCAGGGCGTTGGCCGATCAGTACTACGGTGTTATCCCAGCCAACCCTGATTTGCCCGAGCGGGTACGCTCGCAAGAACCACCCCAGACTGCCGAACGTCGCCTGACCTTCAAGGATGCGCGTGTGGCACAACCCTACGTGCAGCGCAGCTATCTGGCCCCTGAACGGGACGCCGGTGAGCAGGAGAAGGCCGCTGCCCTGTTTCTTTTGGCGGAATTGCTGGGAGGAAGCACAACCTCATATCTGAATGAAAAGCTGCAATTTGAGCAGCAGAAGGTGGTCTATACCGGTGCGTTCTACAAGGGGGTCTCATTGGATGACACGACCTTTGATCTGATCGTTGTGCCGGCTGAGGGCGTTTCGCTTCAGGATGCGGAGGATGCCATGGATCAGGCCGTTGCGGATTTCATCGCGGAAGGTGTCAAGGATGAAGACCTGGAGCGCATTAAGATGCAGCTCCGCGCCGCGCAGACCTATGCGCGCGATAACGTGGACGGTATTGGAAACCGCTATGGTCGTGCGTTGACCAGCGGGTTGACGGTCGAAGATGTGCAGGCCTGGCCCGACATCCTGCAGGCTGTGACAGGTGAAGAGATCATCGCGGCTGCCCGTGAGGTGCTGCAACCTGAAACCTCGGTCACTGGCTGGTTGATGCGTGACGATGAGGTGACACAATGAAACGGTTTGCCGCAACGCTGATTGCGCTGATCATTGCCCTTCCCGCCTGGGCCGAGATTGAGATCAAAGAGGTAACCTCGCCCGGTGGTATTACCGCTTGGCTGGTCCAAGATCATTCGATCCCCTTCACTGCGCTGGAACTTCGGTTTCGTGGAGGAACGTCGCTGGATGATCCCGATAAACGCGGCGCGGTCTATCTGATGAGCGGCCTGATTGAGGAAGGCGCCGGCGACATGGATGCCCGCACCTATGCGCGCGAACTTGAATCTCTGGCTGCGTCCTTCAGCTACAGGGCAACAGATGATACGGTCTCCATTTCGGCGCGGTTCCTGACTGAGAACCGGGATGAAGTGATTGATTTGCTGCAGACCACAATTCATGAACCGCGTTTCGATGAGGATGCGATTGATCGGGTGCGCGCTCAGGTGATTTCAGGTCTGAAGTCCGACCAGACTGATCCAAGCGATATTGCCGGACGCAGCTTTGCTGAAATGGCATATGGGGATCATCCTTATGCGTCGGACGGTAAAGGTACGATTGAAAGCGTTTCAAGCCTGACCCGCGACGACATCGTCGCTGCTTACGACAATGTCTTTGCCAAGGACAGACTGTATGTTGGGGCTGTTGGCGACATCACGGCAGAAGAGCTGGGGGTACTGTTGGACGAATTGCTGTTGGATCTGCCAGCAACCGGAAAACCCATTCCAGACAAGGCGAAGGTCACTATTGACGGCGGTGTAAGCGTAGTGGACTTCAACACTCCGCAATCCGTCGCCCTGTTCGGGCAAAGTGGCATTGATCGCGATGATCCCGATTTCTTTGCGGCCTATATCCTGAATCACATTCTGGGCGGCGGCGGTTTCGAAAGTCGCCTGATGCAGGAAGTACGTGAGAAACGTGGCCTGACCTATGGCGTGGCGACCTATCTGGTGCCCAAGGATCTGGCGTCAGTGTATCTGGGCTCGGTCTCATCTGCCAATGACCGTATCGCCGAAGCGGTCGAAGTGATCCGACAGGAATGGGCGCGCGCGGCTGCGGAAGGTGTGACGCAGAAAGAATTGGATGACGCCAAGACCTATTTGACCGGGGCCTATCCGTTGCGTTTTGACGGCAATGGCCAGATTGCCGGAATCATGGTCGGGATGCAGATGGAAGATCTGCCTATCGACTACATTGCGACTCGCAACGACAAGGTGAATGCAGTGACCTTGGAGGATGTGAACCGGGTGGCGTCTGAACTGCTGAACCCCGAGGGTCTGCATTTCACCATCGTCGGCAAACCGGAAGGGGTGGACGGCTGACGTCGTCCATCTACCCGCTGCCGAACAGAATTATTCGTTGTTATTGAATGATTTTTCTTGGAATTGACGGCAGGGGGTGATGCGAACCACTGGCGGAAACAACGAGTTTGTGACCTCTTGCAGGGCGCAGCGCCTGACAGAAGATCGGCAATTCTCCGCCTTAAGTAATCGTTAACTCGCCTTGGCCATACTTTGGCCAGAAATGTCGAGAATTCTATGTTAGTCGGGAACGGAGATGGGATTCAGAAGATCAACATCTCCTGAGACGAGGCTTGGGACGGATAGCGGCACCATGATAGTTGCGATAATGGGATTGGGAATACTTGCAGGGTTTTTAACCTTTGCTGCCGCTTTGGTTGTCGGTCAATCTCTGCTCAGCGCTTTCGCACTTTACGTGGTGGCTGGTACGCTGACATCGCTTTTGGTAGCAGCGGGTATCTATTTCAGAAGCTCTTGAATTTGGTAGGTTGGAAATAAAGCCCAGCGACTGAAAAGTTTGTCACCAATCGGACCCCTGTGTTCTAACCTAAGCCTGGCCCTTTTTCGCTGCGCGCAGCATCTGACCCATCATCTGGCCAAACTTGCCCGAGCCGCGCTGATACAAAGCCCCGTCAACGGCCATGACTGTTCCGCTGATATAGCTCGCCATATCAGAGCTAAGGAATAGGCAGGCATTTGCCACATCCTGGGGCTGACCCCAGCGACCCAGCGGGACGTCCCGACGCAGCTCTTCATGGGCATTTTCGGTAGGGGCCAGCCGTTTTGCGCCTTCGGTTCCTTCGATAAAACCCGGAACGACCGAATTCACGCGAATCCCTTCGACGCCCCATTCCATTGAAAGGGTTCGGGTGATCTGATCAACGCCCGCCTTGGCGGCGCAAACATGGGCTTGCCCTTCGTAAGGCAGATAGGATTGCGGGGCCGAAATGTTGATAATGCTGGCACCGGGACGTTTGAGATAGGGGTAGGCCCCTTTCATGACGTGGATCGTGCCCATCAGATCGATATCTATGACCGCCTTGAATGCATTGACCGACATTTCAGATGCCAGCGCTGGGAAGTTGCCGGCAGCACCAGAAATTAGGACATCGAAATCTCCAAAAGCGTCGTGGAATTGCTTAAGGCCTTCGGCTACGGCCTCTGGATTGCGAACGTCGAACGCCGCGCCGATCGCGTCGGATGCGCCTGCTGCTTTCAACGCGGCCACGGTATCATCGACCTTTGCCTGCGACCGGCTGGCGACAGCCAGATTAGCACCCGAGGCCGCAAAGGCCTCGGCAATGCCGCGATTGATACCGCTGGTGCCACCAATGACGATGACGGTCTTACTTGAAAAATCCATTTAGGCCTCCGGTGGTACGGGGGCCTTACTCTCCGTAGGGCACCCAGATGTTTTTCACTTCGGTCGCAGCCTGCAGGAAGCGGCGCGAATGGTCCACGCTCCAGTCAAATGCCGTCGCGTTATTGACCCAAGTCCGCTTCAGATTTCCGGCCGAGACGACCTCGATATCTTTAGACAGATCGGTGGACGAGAACGACCAGACCGCATCCACGTTCAGATGCGAGGCCAGCGGCTTTGCCAGCTCTGCGTGGCTGCCGGTCAGGATGTTGACCACACCGGCGGGCACGTCCGAGGTTTCTAGGATCTGGTAAAAATCCGTTGCTGCCAGCGGGTAGGGCTCACTTGCCGCCAGAACCACCCGGTTGCCCATCGCAATCGCCGGAGCCATGGCTGAGACCAGGCCCAACAGGGGCGATTCGTCGGCGCACAGGGCGCCGATCACGCCAACGGACTCTTTCATGGCAATCGCCACACCTCGGATCGGAACGCCATGCACCTGACCGTCATACTTGTCAGCCCACGCAGCGGCGGAGAACAGGCGCTGGATCGAGGCCTCAACCTCTTTCGCGCCGTCCTTTTTGCCGGTCATTGCGTCGATACGAGCGGCGAACTCACCCGCACGCGCCGAGAGGTTTTCGCCGATGTAGTACAGGATCTGAGCCCGCAGATGGCCGGTGGTCTTGGACCAGCCCTTGGCCCCTGCCGCCGCCTCAACCGCATTGCGCACGTCCTTGCGGTTGGCCAGTCCCACATGGCCCAGTAGGCCGGACTTGCCCCAGACAGGTTTCGAATAGCCGCCATCGGGCCGCGCCTGCTTGCCGCCGACATACATCTTGGCGGTGCGGTCAATAGGATCGACTGGAGCGCCTTCGCCCATTGCCGCCTCAATCTTTGTCAGCGGTTTGGCCTTGGCTTTGGGCTTGGTATAGGCCGTCAGCCCTTCCCAACCGCCTTCACGGCCAAAGCCGCTTTCGCGTACACCGCCGAACCCGGCAGCAGCGTCGAACAGGTTGGTTGCGTTCACCCAGACCACGCCCGCAACCAGCTTGGGCGCGATGTCCAGCGCGAGGTTTACGTTTTCGGTCCAGACCGTTGCGGCCAACCCGTAACGGGTGTTGTTGGCCAGCTCGACCGCCTCTTCCGGAGTGCGGAAGGTCGAGGAGACCAGAACCGGGCCAAAGATCTCTTCCTGCATCAGCGGGTCCGAGGTTTCGAGGCCCGAGATCAGGGTCGGCGGGTAGTAGCAGCCATTTGCGGGCAATTCGCAGGCGGCTTGATGCACGTGGCCAGCCGTGTTGCTCTCGACCTTGCCTTTGATGGTCTGCAGCTGAACAGGGTCCACCACAGCGCCCACGTCGATGCATTTGTCCAGCGGATCCCCGATGCGCAGTGTGTCCATCCGGGCGCGCAGTTTGTCATGAAAACGATCAGCGATACCCTCCTGCACCAGAAGGCGCGAACCTGCACAGCAGACCTGACCCTGATTGAACCAGATTGCGTCGACCAGACCTTCGATGGCTGAATCAATATCGGCGTCATCAAAGACAACATAAGCAGATTTGCCGCCCAGTTCTAAGGTTAGTTCTTTGCCTGATCCCGCTGTCGCTTCACGGATACGCCGCCCAACTTCGGTCGAGCCGGTGAAGGCGACCTTGTCCACATCCGCGTTCACGATCATCTCGCCCACCGCACCGTCTCCGGTCACGATATTGACGACGCCTTTCGGCAGACCGGCCTGCGAGCAGATATCAGCAAAGAGCAGTGCGGTCAGCGAGGTGTACTCGGCCGGCTTCAGAACCACGGTGTTGCCCATGGCCAACGCAGGCGCGATCTTCCACGCCAGCATCAGCAGTGGGAAATTCCAGGGGATGATCTGGCCGCACACACCCAAGGCTTGCGCATCGGGTAGCTCGCTTTTCATCAGCTGGGCCATGCCCGCGTGGTAATAGAAATGCCGTTGCGCCAGCGGGATGTCGATGTCGCGCGATTCACGGATCGGCTTACCGTTGTCGAGGCTTTCGAGCACGGCAAACAGGCGCGAATGCTTCTGCAGCAGGCGCGCAATCGCATAGAGGTATTGTGCCCGACCCGCACCGCCCAGCTTCTCCCACTTGGGTTGCGCATTGCGAGCGGCAGAAACGGCGGCGTTCACGTCAGCCTGTTTCGCTTGTGTCAGCTTGGCCAGAACCTCTCCGGTTGCTGGGTTGCGGCTGTCGAATCCTTTGCCGGGTTTGGTAAACGCGCCATCGATGTAGTGGCCGAACTTGTCGCCCTGATCGACCAGCCAGGCCAGTGCCTCGGCTGCGCTTTCGGGGGCAGGGCCGTAGTCCATGGTCTCGAAAATCTCTTTGACTGTCATTGTTTTTGTCCTCAGCCCATGGAGTGACGGTAACCGGCAGAGTAAGCGCCGGTGACATAGTGTTCCAACTGCCGCTCGATATCGCCCAGCAGTGATGAGGCGCCAAAGCGAAACAGATCCGGCTCCAGCCAGCGGTCGCCCAGCTCGTCCTTGATCAGCGACAGATAGACCAGCGCATCCTTGGCTTTCGAAATCCCACCCGCAGGCTTGTAGCCTACGCGATAGCCGGTGCGGTCATAATAGTCGCGAATGGCTCGGATCATTACCAACGACACAGGCAAGGTGGCGTTGACGCTTTCTTTGCCGGTCGAGGTCTTGATGAAGTCTGCCCCTGCCATCATGCACACCAGCGAGGCACGGGCGACGTTGCGCAGGCTGCCCAGCTCTCCGGTCGCCAAAATGGCTTTGACGTGTGCATCGCCGCAGGCGATGCGGAAGGCCTTCATCTCATCATACAGGGCCTGCCAGTCGCCAGACAGCACATGACGGCGCGAGATGACGATGTCGATCTCCTCGGCTCCGGCCTTCACGCTTTCTTCGATCTCTGCCACACGCAGATGAAACGGAGAGAGCCCGGCCGGGAAGCCAGTGGATACCGCCGCAACCGGAATACCAGTGCCTTCCAATGCGTCCACAGCCGTTTCGATCATGTCATGGTAGACACACACCGCTCCGGTTGTGATCGGCGGCATGTCCAGCGCCTGCAGAACTGAAGACGCGACAGGCTGACGAGCCTTTGCGCACAGGCGACGAACCCGCCCAACCGTGTCATCGCCCGATAGCGTGGTCAGGTCGATCATTGTGATCGCCTTGAGCAGCCATGCGGCCTGGTATTCTTTTTTCACTGACCGCCGACCGGGCAGCGTCGCTGCGCGGCGCTCGATGGCCGAAGTGTTGGCCTGCACGGCCCGCACCCAATCCAGATCCAGATCCATTCCTGGGTTCCGGGGCTCGGTCACTTGCGGCAGATGCGGGGTGCGCACGGTGCTTTCTGAGCTCTGCGTTTCCATTATTCCGTCCTTTTGGAGGTTCGCGTCAAAATCGCATGGGTCGCAGCGAAAGGGAAGGTGTGCCAGCGTCGTAAGGGGCAAATTTTTGACCAAATGGACAAATATAGTCGCTTTCTTGCGAGTAATTCGCATTTGCATTGACTTAGTTGCGAATGGTTCTCATATTTTGACTTAACAGGATAACCGTTCGGAGTCTGAAATGATTCGTCGATCGCTAATTACGGCATTGGCTCTCGTGCTTGTGTGGCCCGTCGCCGCAATCGCTCAAGCGCCGCTGAAAGTCGTCGCCACCACCGGGATGATTGCAGACGCTGCGCGCCAGGTCGGCGGTGAACAGGTCGACGTGAAGGGCTTGATGGGACCCGGTGTCGACCCTCACGCCTATCGCCAGACCCGCACCGATATTGTTGCGATGACCCGCGCTGATCTGGTGCTGTGGCACGGCCTCTATCTAGAGGCTCAGATGGAAGGTTTCTTTGACGATCTGGGCCGCAAGCGGACAGTGGTTGCCGTGGCGGATGGCATCGACACATCGAAACTGCGCGCCCATGACGATTACGCTGACAAATTTGACCCGCATGTCTGGATGAGCCCGGTTCTGTGGCGCGATGTCGTGATCGAAGTGCAGGAAGCTCTGACCGAAGCCCGGCCCGAAGCGGCAGATAAGTTCGCAGCCAACGCACAAGTTTTTCTGGCCGAGATCGATCTGCTGGCCGCCTATGGAAAGCAGGTTTTGGCGGCCGTTCCCGAAAACAACCGCGTGTTGGTGACTGCGCATGATGCATTTGGCTATTTCGGTGATGAATATGGCTATGAGGTGCTGGGTATTCAGGGCATCTCAACCCAATCCGAGGCAGGGTTGAACCGGATCGGTGAGTTGGTCGAAACTCTGGTAGAGCGTCAGCTGAACGCCGTGTTTGTGGAGAGTTCCGTTTCAGATCGGTCTATGCGTGCCTTGATCGAGGGAGCTTCGGCCGAAGGTCACAAAGTGGGTGTTGGCGGAGAGCTGTATTCCGACGCGATGGGCGAGCCGGGCACATATGAGGGTACTTATATCGGCATGCTTGATCACAACATTACCGTTATCGCCGGCGCGCTGGGCGCGGATGTTCCCGAACGTGGCATGAACGGCAAACTGTCGGCGGGGTTCTAAACCATGATTGAACTCGCAACAGTTCAGGGCGTTTCTGTCGACGGGCAGGACATCGATCTTTGCCCTCTCGCCATTCGTGGTCTGACAGTCTCATACGGTCAGAAGCCAGCGGTTTTCTCGGTCGATATGACGGTGCAGCCCGGCGCCATGACGGCGATTATCGGGCCAAATGGGGCTGGCAAATCAACCTTGCTAAAGGCTGCTTTGGGGATCGTGTCTCCGTTGTCGGGTCAGGTGACCGTGTTTGGTCAGCCGCTCGAGGACCAGCGGGCACGCATCGCCTATGTACCGCAGCGCGCCAGCGTGGACTGGGATTTCCCGACGCGCGTGATTGATGTGGTGCTGATGGGCTTGTCGCGTCAATTGGGCCTGCTGGGTCGGGTTCGTGCCCGCCATACCGCCCGTGCCATGGACTGTCTGCACCGTGTCGGTATGCGGGAATTTGCCGACCGTCAGATCGGGCAGCTTTCTGGTGGTCAGCAACAGAGGGTCTTTCTTGCGCGCGCATTGGCACAGGATGCCGACATGTATTTGTTGGACGAACCTTTTGCAGGCGTGGACGCCGCGACTGAAAAGGCGATCATCGCCGTGCTGAAATCGTTGAAAGAGGCTGGCAAGACCGTTGTTGTAGTGCATCACGATCTGGCCACAGTCACCGACTATTTCGATCATGTGTTCCTGATCAAAACCCGCAAAGTGGCCGAGGGACCAGTGGAGCAGGCCTTTACCGCTGAAACGCTGCAGGCCGCTTATGGCGGACGTCTTGCAACGGCTCAAATCGATCAGATTTCGCGCGCGCTGGGGTAGTCATGCTTTGGGAGGCTTTGACGTTACAGCTTGGCTATAACGCCACGCTGGTTGCTATTGGTGCGACGTTACTGGGCGTATCAGCAGGTGTGACGGGCACGTTCTTATTCCTGCGTAAACGCGCGCTCGTTAGCGATGCCATCAGCCACGCGACCCTACCGGGCGTTTGCCTTGCTTTCATGGTGCTGGTGGCCCTCGGTGGTGATGGGCGTAACTTGATCGGACTGCTTGCAGGTTCGGCAATATCCGCATGGGTTGGTTTGCTCTGTATGAACTGGCTGACCAGTCGCACACGTTTGGCAGAAGATGCAGCGATCGGCGCAGTGTTATCGGTGTTCTTCGGTTTTGGGGTCGTACTGCTGACCGTTATTCAAACCATGGGGGTTGGACGCCAGGCAGGATTGGAAGGATTCTTGCTGGGTTCTACTGCTGGGATGCTATGGGCTGATGCTCTGGTCATCGCGATCGGTGGCGCGGCAACGTTGGTACTGGTGATGATCATCCGCCGCCCGATGACGATGGTCGCCTTCGATCCTGAATATGCCGCTGCGCGCGGGTTGCCCGTGCATCGGATTGATCTGGCGATGATGGGGCTCGTGATGGCGGTGACCGTGGTCGGGCTAAAGATCGTTGGTCTGATCCTGATTGTTGCTCTGCTGATCATCCCGCCTGTGACAGCGCGGTTCTGGACGGAGCGATCCGACCGCGTGGTCGTTCTGGCCGGTTTGGCCGGAGGTCTTGCAGGGTATCTGGGGGCAGGCATTTCGGCCTCGGCTCCGAACCTGCCGACCGGACCGATCATCGTTCTGGTCAGCTTTGGGTTCTTTGCCCTGTCGCTCCTGTTCGCGCCGGTTCGGGGTGTGTTGGCAGCTATTCTCAGCCACCTTCGGTTCCAGCGTCGAGTGCACATTCGGCAGGGACTGCTGGCACTGGCGCAGGGGCAGCAAATCTATGAACCCCTAACCATTCGCCTGTTACGCCGCACCGGCCTTGTGCGCGCCGATGGAGTTGCAACGGAGGAAGGGAGGGCGCGTGCGGCCAAGGCCCTACGAGACGAAAAGCGGTGGGAGATCGTCCGCGCGGATCAGGCGCATGAGGCCACTGCGGCGCTGTACGATGGGCTGCGCGATATCGAGACCGTGCTGACTCGCGATCAGATCGCCGAGATCGATCGTCGTATCGGCGGTCCGCAGGAGGTCACGCCATGAGCGGAGAAGAGTTCGTACCCCTGTCGCTGACGCCTTTGTTGATTGGGACATTCGCGGCCATCGCATGCGCTCTGCCCGGCAACTTTCTGGTGCTGCGCAAGCAAGCGCTGATTGGCGACGCGATCAGCCATGTGGTGTTGCCCGGTATTGTCGTCGCGTTTCTGCTGACAGGCGCAATTTCAACTTGGCCGATGATGCTTGGCGCAGCAGGGGCTGCTGTGGTCGCCGTGGTTATGATCGAAGCGATCCGGCGATTGGGTCAGATCGAGCCGGGGGCAGCGATGGGTGTCGTATTCACGACCATGTTCGCCGGTGGTGTCCTACTGCTTGAGCAGACTGACACTTCGACCGTCCATTTGGACGTTGAACATGCGCTTTACGGCAATCTGGAAAGCTTGATCTGGCTGGATGCAACGGACTGGTCGTCGCTGCTGGATCTACAGGCATTGGCAGGGTTGCCACCTGAATTGCCGCGCATTGCGCTGACACTGACGGGGGTCTTGCTGTTCACGTGGTTGTTCTGGCGACCGCTCAAGATATCGACCTTCGATGAAGGCTTTGCGCGTACAATTGGTATCCGCACTGGCGCGTTAGGGATGGCGCTGGTGCTCATAGCTGCGATTGCTGCTGTCGCGGCATTTGATGCAGTGGGGTCGATCATCGTGATTGCAATGTTCATCTGCCCGCCAGCTGCGGCACGGATGATGACCAACCGGTTGGAAGTCCAGATCGTCTGGAGTGTCCTGTTCGCAACCCTTTCCGCCGTGTCCGGTTATGTTTTAGCGGGCTATGGCCCATTGTGGTTGGGGGCTGCGGATGCTGTCAGCGCCGCTGGAATGATCGCCACGATATCAGGCCTGATTCTGGCGCTGACCGCTGCTTTTGGCCCATGCCGAACCCGCAGCGGAGCGCCCAGTCAGGCTTGACTTGGCGTATTCACGCCAACGCCTATCACGCAGTTTCGGCTGAACTTCGCCAAGTGGAAACAATCACGAATTCTTAACAAGATTTATTCCATTTTCGGTGATACCAAACTTTCAATTGGAAACCACAAGACCACCACTCACTCTGGTATATCCGGCCAGTTTTGACCTTAGTCGCTACCCCCTTAACGGCGCGGTCAAACTGGCCGGATACCTCGTTTAAAGCCCGCTCTTCACAATTCAAACCGGTGGTCGAATCGCGTGCGCCTATGCTAGGTCTAGCGGTATGGTGTATGCGAACCCCAATATCAGCGACAATCAACCGGTCATCCGGCAGCTTGATGACGCAGCGATCAACCGGATTGCAGCGGGTGAAGTCGTGGAACGGCCTGCTTCTGCCGTCAAGGAACTGGTCGAAAACGCCATCGATGCCGGGGCCACACGCATCGCTATTGAGGTCGCGGATGGCGGCAAGACCCTGATTCGTGTCACCGATGATGGGTGTGGGATCGCAGCGGGGGATTTGCCTCTGGCGCTGTCGCGCCATGCGACATCGAAGATCGACGGGTCAGATCTGTTGAATATCCACACATTTGGATTTCGCGGTGAAGCACTGCCCTCGCTGGGGGCGGTCGGGCGTTTGACCATCACCAGCCGTGTCTCGGGTGCTGATGCGGCCTCGATCCAGGTGTCCGGTGGCAAAATGGATGCAGTGAAGCCAGCAGCCTTGCGCGCTGGGACTGTGGTTGAGTTGCGAGACCTGTTTTACGCCACCCCGGCACGGCTGAAGTTCATGCGCACGGACCGGGCCGAGGCGCAGGCGATTTCAGACATTGTGAAACGTTTGGCGATGGCCGAGCCTTCGGTCGCGTTCACCCTGCGCGATGTCTCGGGTGGGGGAGAGGGCCGCGTGACCTTTCGTGCCGACCGCGAGAATGGCGATCTGTTTGATGCGCTGCATGCCCGATTGGCGCGCGTTCTTGGCCGTGAGTTCGCCGAGAACGCTTTGCAGATCGATGCCACACGCGAAGGGCTCAGGCTTTATGGCTATGCCGCGCTGCCGACCTATTCGCGCGGGGCTGCAGTGGCGCAGTATCTGTTCGTCAATGGGCGACCCGTACGGGACAAGATGCTGACCGGTGCGCTGCGAGCGGCCTATTTCGATTTCCTCAGCCGCGACCGGCATCCGGCGGCGGCGCTGTTCATAGATTGCGATCCAACGCTGGTGGATGTGAATGTACATCCGGCAAAATCCGAGGTTCGGTTCCGCGACCCCGGCCTCGCGCGTGGCTTGATCGTGTCCAGCCTGCGTCACGCGTTGGCCGAGGCCGGGCACCGGGCATCTTCGACCGTGGCCAACGCAACCTTGGGTGCGATGCGGCCCGAGCCCGCACCCGCAACCCCGGCGCGGGTGTATCAAATGGATCGCCCGTCACCCGCGGCGCGTCAGGCGGCCTATCGGGCGCAATCTCCGGGTTTTGCGGAACTGTCTCAGGACTATAGTGGACGCATCGTGGAACCGGTGCCCGAAACTGCACCGGAGGATGAGCCGCAAGACCTGCCCTTGGGGGCGGCGCGCGGGCAGGTGCACGAGAATTACATCATCGCCCAAACGGCAGACGGCATGGTGATCGTGGATCAACACGCCGCACATGAACGGCTGGTTTACGAAAAGCTCAAGGCTCAGATGGCCGAAAATGGCGTTGCCGCACAAGCGTTGTTGATCCCCGAAATCGTCGAACTGACAGACGGTGACTGCGCACGTCTGATGGCCGTTGCAGAGGACCTGTCGCGCTTTGGATTGACCATCGAATCCTTTGGTGGCGGGGCAATCGCCGTGCGCGAAACTCCGGCCATTCTTGGCGAGGTCGATGCCCGCGCGATGATCCTTGATATCCTTGATGAGCTTGCCGATCAGGGTGAAAGCCAGACGGTGCAGGCGCGGATCGAAGCGATCCTGAGCCGCGTGGCCTGCCATGGCTCGGTGCGGTCCGGCCGCCGTATGCGCGCCGAAGAGATGAACGCCTTGCTGCGCGAGATGGAGGCGACGCCCCATTCCGGCCAATGCAACCACGGGCGGCCGACCTATGTGGAACTGAAGCTGAGCGATATCGAACGCCTGTTCGGCCGCAGTTGATCCGCTGGCCCGCTCGGGCTATGAAGAATAAAACAAGAACATCTGAGGCGATATGATCGAGATTGCTGGCACCCAATATGCGTTGAATGACCCAATCATCCTGATTGCAGGCGGGGTGGTGGTGTTGATTCTGCTGCTTCTGTTTCTGTCACTTCGAGCGTCACAGCGTTCAGCTCGGATGGCGGAGCCGCTGGCCCGGCAGATGGCGCACCTTGGGCAGCATGTGCAGCAACTGGGCCAGGGGCAGGAACAACTGCGGGGTGGCCTACAGCATGTCTCGGATACGCAGGCCAACGCGCAGGTGCAGGTGATCCAGACCGTTGAATCCCGCCTGTCATCAGTGCAACAGCAGATGAATGACCGGCTGGCGGATAACGCGATGAAATCGGCACGCGCCCTGGCTGAGATGCAGGAGCGGATGAAGGAATCGCTGCATGGTTCGTCGAAACAGACGGCGACCTCGCTGACGCAATTGCAGGAACGTCTGGCGGCCATCGACAAGGCGCAGGACAATATCACCAAGCTTTCAGGCGACGTGCTGTCATTGCAGGATATTCTGTCGAACAAGCAGACGCGCGGGGCATTCGGGGAAATCCAGCTGAACGATATCGTTTCGAAGGCGCTGCCATCAGATAGTTTTCAGCTGCAGGCCACGTTATCGAACGGACGGCGCGCTGATTGCCTGATCAACCTGCCGAACCCTCCCGGACCGATCGTGATCGACAGTAAGTTCCCGCTGGAAGCCTATGAGGCGCTGATCGGATCGACCAACGACATGGAGCTGAAAGCAGCGGTACAGATGTTCCGCAGTACCGTGCGCAAGCACATCAACGATATTGCCGAGAAGTACATTCTGGACGGTGAAACTGCAGATGGTGCGCTGATGTTTCTACCCTCTGAGGCAGTCTATGCCGAGCTGCACGCCAAGTTCCCTGAATTGGTGCAAGAGAGTTTCTCGAAACGCGTTTGGATCGTTTCACCCACAACTTGCATGGCGACGCTGAACACCATGCGGGCGATCCTTAAAGATGCGCGTATGCGCGAACAGGCCGGTGCGATCCGCAAGGAATTGGGGCTGCTGCATAAGGATGTGGAACGTTTAGGCGACCGGGTGTCGAACCTCGACCGTCATTTCGGGCAGGCTGCAAAGGATATCTCGGAAATCAAGATCAGCGCGGAAAAGGCGGGTCGCCGGGCGCAACGATTGGATAATTTCGATTTCGAAGAGCTTGCGCCGGATGTCCAAACAAACGTCGTGCCGCTGGGCAAAACCGAAGGGTAAGCGTTATTGGATCGACAGGTCCAAATTGTAACCAACCGTCTTGCCTGTGTCGCGATCGTTACCCATCAGATAAACACGTATGGTGTAGTCGCCATCATCGGGAAGCTCGATCCGGGCGGTATTTCCATCGATTGAGCCGTTGTAAATTGCGACGCCGTCGCTATCCGGCGGCAAGATGTTGAAATAGATCACGCCGTTGCCATTGGTGTCACTGACCTTAAGGTCGGCGAACATCTCCTGCCCAGCCTTGGCGCCCAGTTTATAGTCGAAGTATTCGTCGCCGGTGACAGTCCCATTCACCATCGTGCCGAAATTGCCCGGTTGGAATTTAACGTCTGCGGACATCTGTGCGGAAACGCTGGCTCCAAAAGTCAGCAAAAGCGCTGTGACTGCCATCCTTAAGAACATTTATAACCCCGATTTAGTTAGCGTCGATAAACAACCCTACCACAACGGATCAGATTCGAAGGAATGGTTGGAACAGGCGCGGCATCAGCTTGCTGAACTTCAGTGGAGCATCAGTGACGGCCAGGCAAATGCAGTCTTCAGAAATATCTGCCGTAGGGGTATGATGGATAGACTGGTCAGCGATTTCGACATCGCCGCGGTCGAAGCGGTCGATCTCGTCAGAGAATGCACCCTGCAGGACCATCGTCAGTTCTATGCCTTTATGGCTGTGATCCGGCACCGCTGCCCCGGCGGGGATAAACAACAACCGGGCGGTGGCTTCGCTGGTCGTGGGCAGGATTGCCTGTTTGACACCCATGCCGACGGGCTTCCATTTGATCGCGTTCACGTCGCCGCCGACATAGTCCTGCAGCGGTGTCGGAAGAACTGCACAAGACGGGTGCGCGGGTTTCACCTTTGGTGCGCCCTGAGCAATCAATGCCATTGTTGCCGCCAGTGAACCGTCACTCATGCTTGCTGACGCATCTTGTTCCTGCAAAACGCATCCGCCAACTGCGTCAAAGCTTTCAGCGCGGGCGCGGCAGTGGTCGCACAGAGACAGATGCGTTGCGACCATCAGGTCGAACGCTTCGGGCAGATTGCCTGCGGCATAGGCCATCAGCAGGTCGTCTGTCAGGTGATGTTTAATCTCGTTTTTCATGCTCGTCATCTCAGTTCATCGCGTGGCGCAAGCGGTCCAGCGCCAGCCGTATCCGTGATTTGATCGTTCCCAAGGGCAACCCGGTCTGAGATGCGATTTCTCGATGGCTCAGATCTCCGAAGTAGGCCTTCTCGATCAGCTGTCTTTGCGCCTCAGGTAATGCCGCCATGGCATCACGCAGCTGCGCGGTTTCCTGTTGCAGCGCTAGAACGTCTTCCTGTTCCGGCTCCGCCTCCGGCCCCCACCCGAGGTCTTCGGGTTCGGGGCGGCGTTGCTTGCGCAATACGTCAATGCGCTTGTTCCTTGCGATCGTGAACACCCAGGTCGCAACCGTTGCCCTTGTCGGGTCAAACAGATGCGCCTTGTGCCACAAGGTCGCCATGACCTCCTGCGCGCATTCTTCAGCCAGGGCGGCATCCGAACCGGACTTGATCAGGAACGCCTTGATACGAGGCGCGAAATGCTGAAAAAGTTCGGCGAAGGCCGCCTGATCCTGAGCGTCTCGGATTCGACGGACGTGTTCCACCCAATCCTTTCTGGCGCCACAAGTATTATTCTGTCCGTTCACCGAGTTGCCCTTAAAACGCTTAGGTCCGCGCCAAACAATTCTTCCAGCAGCTTCTGCCGCCGGTTCGTCCAATGTCGCGGTGTCAGTCTCAGTAAACATAATCACAATACGTGGGGACACCCAAGGTGGATCAGTCGGTTGGATAAATTTCATCCAAAACCGGCTGAATATCGTATTGTGAGATACCAGATATGCGGAAATGCATGTCAATTGAATGATTTGCGGGCAGGACGGAAAATCTGTTTTATGAACAGAATTGATTATATCGCGGGCCATACCTTTCACGGGCGCAAAGGTGCGGTCGAGAATGCGTTTCGCTATTCCGTCGATTACATCTTGCTAGACCCCGAGGCCCACCCCAAGACCCCATCCCTGTTTTCGATCAATGGCGCGAACCTGACAAGCTGGCAAGATTGCGATCATGGGGGTGAACCTGGTCAGGGTCGCGGGGCGATCTGGCTGCGTGAATGCTTTGAGGCGCAAGATATTCCACAACCGGACAGGATGACCTTGCTGACACAACCCCGTGTGTTGGGGCATGTGTTCAATCCGGTCAGTTTCTGGTTCTGTTTTGATAAAGATAACCAGCTTTATGCTGTGGTGGCCGAGGTGACCAACACTTATGGCACACGCCATAGCTACTTGTGCCACAAACCCGATCTTTCATCGATTGCACCTACCGATCGGATACTTGCGGACAAGCTGATGCATGTCTCTCCGTTTCAGAAGATCGAGGGCACCTATACCTTCCGCTTTGACTATCAGGACGAACGTGTTGGTGTCTGGATCGATTATGGGCGTGCCCGAGGCGGTTTGATTGCCACGCTGACCGGTCCGCGCCAGCCGTACAGCAACCGGATCATTTTTCAGTCTCTCTGGCGGCGTCCGTTCGGCGCGCGTCGGGCGGTGTTTCTGATCCACTGGCAGGCGGTGAAGCTGTGGTTCAAACGGGCGCGGTTCAGCCCGTTTCGTACCGCGCCGGTTCCCGATCAGCCTGTATCCCGGTCGCGGCACTAAAGCCCTCCGCTTTGCGCAAGATCAAAGACGGTCACCTGCGGGATCGTGCAGAAATGCCTGGACCGCGAACACGAGGAGTTGAGACAGATGTTGGAAATCTCGGCAAGAAAGATCGCCCAGGTCGCCATGATGGGGCGTGAACTGGACCGGGCCGAGGGCGAATTGCGCGCATTCATCGACCGTATGGGTGAGGATGAGCAAGCAGAGCTGGTGGCCGTCATGTGGATCGGTCGAGAAAGCTTTTTTGCCGAGGATTTGGCCGAAGCGATTGCGACGGCTAAGTCCGAAGCCTCGACGCCTTGCGCGGATTATCTGATCGGAACACCGCATTTGTCGGACCATCTGGAAAACGGTTTGGACGCGCTGGGTATTTCAGCCGAGGACGTTGAAAACGATCTGATGTAGTCGGTGATCTGGCGACGGGTCAGCTTATCCTAGCGTATGAAGCAAAATTAATGCGGCCTTCCGTCGGGGTTAATGTCGAGTTCTTTGATCAGGTTCATCAAACACAGCGATGAATCTAGGAGGAACCGTCATGGCACATGTCAATGCAACCGGAGCAGATCATCGGGATCTGCTTTTTGGCCAACTTGTGAACCAAACAGTGCCAAAGTCAGGATGGCAGCGCCGCAAGGTCTACAAGAACACGATCCGGGCGCTTGAAGGACTCAGCGATCGTCAGCTTTTTGATATCGGCATTCCGCGTGGTGAGATCAGGCGGCGCGTATATCGAAACGTCTATCAGAACATACCCTATCTGAACGGCGTTTAAGCCTTTCCGGCGCTGTACGGAAAGCGGTCCATTGTAAATTTTGCTGAGGTAACAAGTATGCTGGATGCCAACCCAATCCCGAAACAAACCCCTTCAAAAAGCGCATTGATGCTGTTTGACCGGGCGATGAGAATACACGCGATCAGGGCGGATATCGTTTGTGCCGCCCAGGAACTGAACCGGCTTTCTGATTCCGATCTGTCAGAACTGGGCATCAATCGCTGCGATGTTGAAGCGGTGATTGCGCAATACATCTGACGATGGCGGGTTAAGCCGCATTAAGAACGCAGCCGCTCCGAAGATACCGGAGCGGCTGTTTGTGATTTAGGCCGTGTGGTCCACGATCTGCAGGTGCTGCGCCAGCTTGTCGATCTCGTGCATCCAGTCCTGCACCAGCTTCGGGTCGCTGGGTGCAGCGTGAACTCCTGCGGGAATAGCGCGGTTCAGTACGGCCTCGACGGCCAATGAAACCGGGATCGAAACCAGCCGCGCCATCGCCGTCCCGCGCGCGTCGCCCCAGGCATCCATGACATAGGTTTTGTGCCAAACTTCGACGCCGTCCTTTTCCGCCTTCAGGCCCACACATAAAACCACGCGGTCAGGCTCGCCCTCGTCATAGGCGTTCTCGGCCCAGAACTGATCCGACATCTCTTTCAAGCGCGCATCGCCTTCGGGGCCGGACAGCGTTTCGATTTCGGTGAACACATCTGACCACGCCTCAGCCCAGCCGTTCAGGCGCAGGGTGCCACGGACAAATTGCTTGACCGGCCAGTGATCCTCGAACTGGTACTCGGCCTTGAAGGGGATCGAGTCGCGGTTCGGGTAGACTTCGAAGCTTTCCGGAGTGGGCAGCGGTGCGATGTAGCTGGTGATCGCGTCCCAAGGTCGGGCGACATCCAGCGGCGCGTAGTCCCGGATTGACTTGGAAGGAGAGCGCAGCGCCTTGAGCACACCCAGAGGTGACCAGCTGAATTTGTAGCGGAACGGGTTGGGATTCTTGGGAACGCCTCCGCAATAAGAGATAAAGCTCAGGTGGTTTTGCGGATCAAACGCGTCCGAGGCGCGGTAATCGGCAACCAGAGCGTGCGCCATCAGATGGTCGATGCCCGGGTCCAACCCAACTTCGTTAACCAGTGCAACCCCGGCCTCGCGGGCCTCGCCGTCCAGCGCGCGCATCTCAGGTGCGATATATGAGGAAGAGACAAAGTTGGCTTCTTTCGAGATTGCCAATTCTGCCAAAGGTACATGCCAGTCACCAGGCAGCATCGATACGATGACGTCACCTTTTCCCAGCACCTCACCCAATGCATCGATGTCGAAGGCGCGGATGTCGTCGGTGAGGTCACCGACCTCTGTCTTGGCCTTCTCAATGGTCCGGTTCCAGACAGTGACTTTGTGCCCGCCTTCAATAAGACGGCGCAGGCCGGGGATGGCCGACAGGCCGGTGCCGCACCAGTGAATCGTCATCGCTCAGATCCCTTCAATATGAGTTTTGTAAGTTGCTTCTGCCCGGCCCCAGACGCCGCTATCCAGATCGGTGAGGGTCAACAACGACGGAAGCAATTGCGCCGCGTAGTCCTCGGAACTTTCGACAGGCAGCATCGACGGCAGGTTGTCGATCGCCATAACATCCATCACCGGATCGGTGGCCACGCGCAAGGCGGGGGCATCCCATGTGGTCGCGCGGTCATAGACCGGCACCGGGTTGTAATCGCTATCCGGGTCGCAGGCCACATCGCCGATAGCTGTAAGGTTCCGCGAGGTGGTCAGCGCTGACCTCGGGACAAAGACCGGTGTGCCGGGACGAGCGAAGATACAGTTCAGGAACAGGTCGTGGTCGAGGATTTCTGGGAATGGTCCGCCGCGGGCGGTTTCAGCCATGTCCCATTTGGTAACGCTGACGCCCATTGCCTCGCAGAGATCAGCCGCGCCTGTGCCAACACGGCCCAACGCACCGATGACGATGGCGCGGGGACGGTCGGCGCCGGTGGAGTCCAGCTCAGCCAGCAATTCGGCATTCAACGTGTCTTTGTTCTTATAAACACCAACCGGCGGGCATTCTTCATTTCGTTGCTGGGCCGCCCATGTCTTGAGCGTCACGGCAGCCCCCGCGTATCCAGCCCAATAGCCGAAAGCGGCAACCCGGCGGCCGTTTTCCTCGACCAGATACTCCAGATCATAAAGTGTGCCGCCGCCAGCCTTGAACCGCTGCAAAAGCGCGCGTCCTGAATGTTGCCCCTTATAGGCATGGCCGAACATGATATGGCGGTGGGGCAGGGGCGTGCCGTCCTCGGGCAGCTCCTTGAGGCCAAAGATGATCGCGTCCAGCGGGGCATTGGGCCAGGAATTCTCAGCCGCGATTTCACAGCCCGCGTCCTTGTAGCCATCAATTGCGATGGCGCGGACGGAACTTTCCTCGACCGTCACGCGGATGCCTGCCGCGATCAACGCGGCAGTGCCTTCGGGGGTCAGCCCGACCCGTTCCTCGTTCGGGCGCTGTTCTGCCCGGACCCAGAGATGTGTCATTCCAATTCCTTTTGTCAGAGCATACCGGCAGTGCGTACCGCCTGTACCGAGGGACGCGCCTCCATCGCTTCGCGGAAGGCGATGATCTTTGGAAAGGCCGAGACGTCAACACCGTCGCCCTCCAGCCAGCTGCAAACCACGTACAGGTACGCGTCGGCCAGCGAGAACGCCTCGCCCAAAACAAACGGCCCACGCAACCCGTTCGACGAGATATATGCGCAGGACTCAGTCATGTTTTGCGCGACTTTGTCCTTCATGTCTTTCCAGCTGGATTTCTTGTCTGCCCAACGGGGCCCGCGCATCTTGTGGGCATGGTTCACATGCATGGTCGAGGCGAGATAAAACATCACCTCTCGCATCCGCGCCGCCATAACCGGATCTGATGGCACCAATCCCGCCTCGGGCGCTTTAGCGGCAATGTATTCCAGCAACGCTCCGGTTTCGGTCAGAATGCCGCCATCCACAACCAGTGCCGGGACCCGACCTTTTGGATTGATCTGCTTATAGGCGGGTTTGGTTTGCTCACCTCCGGCAAAGTCCAGTTGGATGGCCTCATACTCAAGCCCGGCCTCTTCCAGCGCAATTGCCACGGCGACCGAGATTGTGCGGGGGGCATAATAAAGTTGCATTGTAGCTTCCTTACAGATGGGTCTGCGCGAACTGACGGTCTGGCGCTTCCAGATGGGGCACTGCGTTGAACAGAACCGGACTTAGCTGCGCGCCAATCGGGTGCAGACGATGCATCGACGTGTTCATGATGGCAAGCGCCACCCGCGCCATTGATGGGATATCCAAGCCCATCGCCTGCCGCACCACCATCGAGATCAGCCCGCCCGAGGTCACGACAATTGCCGGACCGCCTTCGGTGCCTATCTCACGCAGAGCGTCGCGAACGCGAGTCTCGAACTCTTCAAAGGTTTCCGGCGTATCTTCGATCTCGCCCCGGGACCAGGCGGCAAAGGTGCGGGGCAAGTGCTCGACAAAGCCTTCGCGGTCGGTTGGTATTTCAACCCCGTGCTGCTGTTGGAATAACTGGGCAAGGGTGAAATACTCGATCTCGTTTAGCCGCTCATCCCGAGTTGGCTGCGGCAGCCCCATGCTGGCCGCAGTTTCCACGTGCCGGTTGAGTGTGCCGCAATAAACCCGAGGGTAATGCAGGCGGGTATCGCGCAAATGCGCGCCCAGCCAACGGGCCTGTTGGTGACCCAGTTCGCTCAGCCGGTCATAGCTCAGCTCATCCCGTGCGGTTGTGTTGGCCTGCCCGTGGCGCACTAATGTGATATGTGACATGATGATCCCTCTTGCGTTGACGTCTTAGGGCAGGTTCGGGGCCGGGACCAGAGGGCTTTCACGCGGGCCCGAAAAAACTCCTATATCAGGCGAAGTTTACCGCTATGGTCACCCCGACAAGGAGGACCCATGGCTGTCGATCACACACGGTTTCTGACCGATCTGCACACGCTGCGTTCATTCGGGGCTTCGGGCGTCGGCAAGGGCGTCATCCGTCCCGCCTATTCCAAAGCTGATATCGCCGCGCGCCAGTGGCTCGCCGCGCGCATGGCCGAGGCTGGGCTGACCCCGCATGTCGACCCGGTTGGAAACCTGTTCGGGTTGGCTGATGGACCCTCGCTGCTGATGGGCTCGCATTCCGACAGCCAGCCCGAGGGCGGTTGGCTGGACGGAGCCCTGGGCGTCATTGCGGCACTGGAAATCGCGCGTTCCAGTGATCGACCCATCTCGGTCGTCAGTTTTCAGGACGAAGAAGGGCGGTTCGGCGTCACCACCGGATCGGCGGTCTGGTCAGGTGGATTATCTTTGGAACAGGCGGACGTGCTGATTGATGGCTCAGGCGTCACCTTTGGCAGCGCGCGGGCTGAAATGGCAAAGAAGTCGCAAGGCTTTGTTGATCCTGTCCGGTTCAGCGGCTTCATCGAAATGCACATCGAACAGGGCCCGGCACTGGATGCAGCCGGTGAACAGATCGGCGTTGTCACCGATATCGTCGGCATCCGCGATATGGTCATCACCTTCCAAGGCCAGCAAAACCATGCTGGAACCACGCCAATGCATTTGCGACGTGACGCGTTTCAGGCCCTGTCGCTGTTCAACACGCGCCTCAATGACCGGTTCCGTAATGTGGTCATGCCGCAAACCGTCTGGACCATCGGGCGTGTTGATGTTCACCCCAATGCGTCCTCTATCGTGCCGGGACGGGTGCGGTTTTCGATGCAATGGCGCGACGGCGATCCTGAGCGTCTGGTGCGTATGGAAGACATCATTCGCGCGACCGCACAGCAGATTGCCGAAGAGCAGGGCGTAACACTAACCTACGGCCCGATGCTGGGGTTAGAGCCCGTCAGCATGGACCCGGTTTTGCGCGGTGCGCTGGAAAGCGGCGCGCAGGCCATTGCGCCTGGGCGTTGGCGCAATATGCCATCCGGAGCGCTCCACGATGCCACCAATGTCTCGCGCCTGATGCCGGTTGCGATGCTCTTTGTCCCGTCGATTGACGGAATCAGCCACGATTTTGCCGAAGACACAGCCGAAGAGGATTTGGTTGCGGGTCTCAGGGTGCTTGATCGCGCAGTTCATTCCCTTGAGGAATGAAGGTAAGTTGAAGACCATTTCATGATTTTCCACGCGAAACCAAGTTACTATCGGGGATGTCCACCAGCTATGGGCGGGTGCTCGGCACAGTTTTATTGACTCCGAACAAGGAGTGTTGCCTAACGGAAAAAAGTTTCCTATAGGAACATTATTGATGCATGCACCCGTATACTGTTCTGACGTGATCGAGGCGATCCGCTGAAATCCTGGGCTGAATCGTTGCAATCTGTGCAGCTTGGGTCAGACTGACAGGAACGTTTCTGGGTAACTGATACAAAGCAGGTGGCCACCATGACTTCGTCCTTAAAACGCACGCCTCTTCACGCTTTGCATGTTGAGTTGGGGGGTAAGTTGGTTGATTTTGCGGGATGGGAGATGCCTGTTCAGTATCCTTTGGGGATTATGGGGGAGCATAAGCAGTGTCGTGAGAAGGCGGCGGTGTTTGATGTGTCTCATATGGGTCAGGTGATTTTGCGGGGCGAGAATGTGGGTGAGAAGCTGGAAGCGCTTTGCCCGCAGGCCTATGCGACGCTGAAGGAAGGCAAGGCGCGGTACGGGTTCTTTACGAACGCAGAAGGCGGGATCATGGATGACCTGATCGTGTCGAATGCGGGCGATCATTACTTTGTGGTGGTGAACGCGGCGCTGCGGCATCAGGACATTCCGCATATGCGTGAGCACCTTGAAGGCGTCGAAGTGATCGAGATTTTCGACCGCGCGCTGGTGGCGGTTCAGGGCCCTGCGGCGGAAAACGTTGTGGGCGAACTGTGCCCCGCCGCGCGTGATCTAAAGTTCATGGAAACCACGGTTGCCGATATCAACGGTGTTGAGTGCCGTATCTCGCGGCTGGGCTATACCGGCGAGGATGGCTACGAGATCTCGATCCCCGAGGACAAGGCGATCGAGATCACCAAAGCCTTCCTGGCGCATGAGGATTGCGAAGCGGCCGGTCTGGGCGCGCGCGACAGCCTGCGGCTTGAGGCAGGTCTGTGCCTTTATGGCAATGACATCGACCAGAGCACCTCGCCGGTCGAGGCCTCGCTGGGCTGGGCGATGCAAAAGCGCCGCAAGGAAGAGGGCGGTTTCCCGGGCGCGGACCGCGTGCAGAAGGAACTGGCCGAAGGTCCCGCCAAAAAGCTGGTGGGCATCAAGCCCGAAGGCCGTGCGCCTGCGCGTCAGGGTGTGGAAGTGCAGTGCCTTGAGGGCAACAGCATCGGCCAGATCACCTCGGGCGTGTTTGGCCCCACGGTGGGTGGACCGGTGGCGATGGGCTATGTGAGCAAAGGCCATGGCGAGCCGGGCGAGAAGGTGAACCTGATCATCCGGGGCAAGCCGCAACCGGCTGAGATCGTGGCGCTGCCCTTCGTCAAACAGAATTACAAGCGTTGAAGTCAGGAGAGAGAGACATGGCAACCTATTATTCCGAAGAGCATGAATGGCTGAGCGTTGACGGCGACACCGCCACGCTGGGCATCACCAAACACGCCGCCGAGCAATTGGGTGACGTGGTGTTCGTGGAACAGCAGGAAGCAGGCGACGAGTTCGAAAAAGGCGGCGAGATCGGCGTGATTGAATCCGTCAAGGCGGCGTCCGAGCTTTACGCACCGGTCGACGGCGAGATCACCGAGGTGAACGAGGCACTGGCCGACAATCCCGGCGCGCTGAACGAAGACCCCGAAGGCGAGGCCTGGATCTACAAGATCAAGATCGCGGACGCCTCGCAGCTCGAAGACCTGATGGACGAGGCCGGCTACAAGGCCTTCATCGGTTAACTCAGGCGGCGGGTCCGTGCGCGGCCCCGCCCCTTCATCTGTTTCCAAATACTTCCGCCGGAGGCTCCTGCCGTCTCCGCCGGGCCTGACCTATCCTTGAGGAGCGCACACATGGCCTTCAAACTGACCGATTACGAAGCCTATGACTTCGCCAACCGCCGCCATATCGGGCCCAGCCCGACCGAGATGCGCGACATGCTCAAGGTGATCGGCTTCAAGACGCTGGACGAGCTGATCGACGCCACCGTCCCGCCGGCGATCCGGCAGAAAGAGCCGCTGGACTGGGGTCCGGCGATGACTGAGCGCGATGCGCTCTTTCACATGAAAGAAGTGGCGAGCAAGAACAAGGTTCTGACTTCGCTGATCGGTCAGGGCTATTATGGCACCACCACGCCGGCGCCGATCCTGCGCAACATTCTGGAAAACCCGGCCTGGTACACGGCTTACACGCCCTACCAGCCCGAGATCAGCCAGGGCCGACTTGAGGCGCTCCTGAACTTCCAGACCATGGTCAG
The DNA here is from genome assembly GCF_019904295.1 of Ruegeria sp. SCSIO 43209. Lineage (NCBI taxonomy): Bacteria > Pseudomonadati > Pseudomonadota > Alphaproteobacteria > Rhodobacterales > Roseobacteraceae > Ruegeria > Ruegeria sp. SCSIO 43209. The sequence goes on along the minus strand of NZ_CP065359.1, from coordinate 2,983,083 downwards.
CGACCTGACCGGGCTGGACGTGGCCAACGCGTCCTTGCTGGACGAAGCCACAGCTGCCGCCGAAGCGATGGCCATGGCCAAGCGCGGCGGTCGGTCCAAGGCCAACAACGCGGCCTTCTTTGTCGACAAGAACTGCCACCCGCAGACCATCGCGGTGATTAAAACGCGCGCCGAGCCTCTGGGCATCGAGGTGCAGGTGGCTGATCCGGACACGCTGGATGCGGGCGCGGTCTTTGGTGCCATCTTCCAGTACCCCGGCACCCATGGCCATGTGCGCGACTTCACCGCCGAGATTGCGGCCCTGCATGAACACAAGGCGATTGCCATCGTCGCCGCCGATATCCTGTCGCTGGCGCTGCTGAAGTCGCCCGGTGAGATGGGCGCGGATATCGCCATCGGCTCGACCCAGCGCTTTGGTGTGCCGATGGGCTATGGTGGCCCGCACGCCGCGTATATGGCGACCACCGACAAGCTGAAGCGCTCGATGCCGGGCCGGATCATCGGTGTCAGCATCGACAGCCGGGGCAACAAGGCTTACCGCCTGGCGCTGCAGACCCGCGAACAGCACATCCGGCGAGAGAAAGCCAACTCGAACGTTTGTACTGCGCAGGCGCTGCTGGCGGTGATTGCCTCGATGTATGCCGTGTATCACGGCCCCGACGGCATCAAGGCCATCGCGCAATCGGTGCACCGCAAGACCTCGCGTTTGGCCGCCGGTCTGGAAGAGGCAGGCTTTGCTGTGGAGCCGGAAGTGTTCTTCGACACGATCACGGTTGAGGTTGGCCATCTGCAGAAAACGGTCATGGAGGCCGCTGTGGCCCGGGGCGTCAACCTGCGTAAGGTCGGCGACACGAAAGTGGGCATCAGCCTGGACGAACAGACCCGGCCCGAGACCATCGAGGCGGTCTGGGGGGCCTTCGGCATCGACCGCAAGGATGACAGCTCGAACGTGGCCTATCGCCTGCCGGATTACGCGCTGCGCGAAAGCGAGTACCTGACCCACCCGATCTTCCACAAGAACCGGGCCGAGGCCGAGATCACGCGCTTATATGCGCCGTCTGGCCGACCGCGACCTGGCGCTGGACCGGGCGATGATCCCGCTGGGCTCCTGCACCATGAAGCTGAACGCCACGATCGAGATGATCCCGGTCACCTGGCCCGAGTTCGGCAACCTGCACCCGTTCTGCCCCGAAGATCAGGCGCAGGGCTATCACGAGATGATCGATGATCTGAACGACAAGTTGTGCCAGATCACCGGCTATGACGCGATCTCCCAGCAGCCCAACTCGGGCGCGCAGGGCGAATATGCGGGCCTTTTGACCATCCGCAACTATCACTTTGCCCGCGGGCAGGGTCAGCGCAATGTCTGCCTGATCCCAACCTCGGCGCATGGCACCAACCCGGCCTCGGCCCAGATGGTGGGCTGGCAGGTTGTACCGGTCACGGTGCAGGCGGATGACAAGGGCAACATTGATCTGGCCGACTTCCGCGCCAAGGCTGAAAAGCACTCCGATCATCTGGCCGCCTGCATGATCACCTACCCCTCGACCCATGGCGTGTTCGAGACCACCGTGCAGGAGGTCTGCCAGATCACCCATGATCATGGCGGTCAGGTTTATATCGACGGCGCCAACATGAACGCCATGGTGGGTCTGTCGCGTCCCGGAGACATCGGCGGTGACGTCAGCCACCTGAACCTGCACAAGACCTTCTGCATCCCCCATGGCGGCGGCGGCCCCGGCATGGGTCCGATCGGCGTCAAAGCGCATCTGACCGAGCATCTGCCCGGCCACCCGGAATACGGCACTGCCGTGGGTCCGGTCTCGGCGGCGCCCTTTGGGTCGCCCTCGATCTTGCCGGTTAGCTGGGCCTATGTGCTGCTGATGGGGGCGCGGGTCTGACGCAGGCCACGAAAGTGGCGATCCTGAACGCCAACTACATCGCGGCGCGGCTCAAGGATGCCTACCCGATCCTCTACACCTCGGAAACGGGTCGCGTGGCGCATGAATGCATCCTCGACACCCGCCCGCTGGACGAAGCGGCCCATGTCAGCGTCGATGACATCGCTAAGCGTCTGGTGGACAGCGGCTTCCACGCGCCCACCATGTCCTGGCCGGTGGCCGGCACCCTGATGGTCGAGCCTACGGAATCGGAACCCATGGACGAGCTGGACCGCTTCTGCGACGCCATGCTGTCCATCCGCTCCGAGGCACAGGACATCATCGACGGCAAGATCGACGCGGAAAACAACCCGCTGAAAAACGCTCCCCACACGGTGCGCGATCTGGTCGGCGACTGGGACCGTCCCTACACCCGTGAACAGGCCTGCTTCCCCCCAGGCTCCATGGGCGTCGACAAATACTGGTCCCCCGTCAACCGCGTCGACAACGCATACGGCGACCGAAACCTAATCTGCACATGCCCGCCAATGACCGAATACATGGACGCAGCTGAATAAACCTCAATCAATAAACCCCCGCCAACTGGCGGGGGTTTTCGCCCATCGGAAACCTGTGTTCCGATCTGAGCCCATTTCCAGTGTCGTTTTCCGCTGATGAAGCGTCTTTTATGCTTGCTGCAGGTGCAAACGACCCATACCTCTGTGCGTGGGACACCCCTCCCCAACGAGGGGCGTGTATCTGGAAGGGTAATACACATGACTATCGAACAACCGGCGACGCGGCCGGCCAACCCGCGTTTTTCCTCGGGCCCCTGTGCCAAACCCCCCACATTTGATCTGACCAAACTGGCGGATGCCGCCTTGGGCCGCTCGCATCGGGCTGCTGTCGGCAAGGACAAGCTGAAGGCGGCCATTGAAGGCACGCGAGAGATTCTAGGCATACCGGCGGATTATCGCATCGGCATTGTACCAGCCTCGGACACCGGTGCGGTTGAGATGGCGCTTTGGTCTTTGCTGGGTGAGCGCAAAGTTGAAATGCTGGCCTGGGAAAGCTTTGGCGCGGGTTGGGTGACTGATGTGGTCAAGCAACTGAAAATCGACGCTGAAGTGAAAACCGCCGAGTACGGGCAGATCGTTGATCTCGCGTCCGTCGATTTCGCCAACGATGTGGTGTTCACATGGAACGGAACGACTTCGGGTGTGCGGGTCCCAGATGGCGACTGGATTGCCGATGATCGTCAGGGTCTGACGATCTGTGACGCGACATCCGCTGCGTTCGCGATGGACTTGCCATGGGACAAGTTGGATGTGACAACGTTCAGCTGGCAGAAGGTACTAGGCGGAGAGGCGGCTCATGGGATGCTGATCCTGTCTCCGCGCGCGGTCGAGCGCTTGGAGAGTTACACCCCGTCATGGCCATTGCCGAAGATCTTCCGCCTGACCAAAGGTGGCAAGCTGATTGATGGGATATTCACCGGCGCGACGATCAACACACCCTCAATGCTCGCGGTTGAGGATTACCTTTTCGCGTTGGACTGGGCGCGTTCAGTCGGAGGCTTGCAGGGGCTGATTGCTCGTGCGAATGCCAATGCTGGCGCGGTTCATGCGTTCTGCGACCAAAATGACTGGATCGCCAATCTGGCCGAAGACTCGACAACTCAATCAAATACGTCGGTCTGTCTGAAGTTCACCGATACGCGCATTCAAGATGGTGCCGTTTTTGCCAAAGCCGTCGCCAAACGGCTTGAGGCCGAAAACATTGCGCTTGATATCGGTGCCTATCGCGACGCGCCTGCGGGTCTGCGCATCTGGTGCGGCGGCACGGTTGAGACATCAGATATCGAGGCGATGCTGCCCTGGCTTGCATGGGCTTTTGAAGCCGAGATTGCAGCGCAAACCGAAGCTGCCTGACCTTTTCTACCGGGCCGCATCCGGCCCGGACCTTCCACAATGTTCAAGGACCAAAAATATGGCTCCCAAAGTACTCGTCTCTGACAAGCTGAGCGAAACCGCCGTACAAATCTTCCGCGACCGTGGCATCGACGTGGATTTCATGCCCGATCTGGGAAAGGACAAAGACAAACTGGCCGAGGTGATCGGTCAGTATGACGGCCTCGCCATCCGTTCTGCCACCAAAGTCACGCCAACCATTCTGGAGAAGGCAGACAAGTTAAAAGTTATTGGTCGTGCCGGGATCGGCACCGACAATATCGACAAGGATGCGGCCTCGAAAAAAGGCGTGATCGTGATGAACACACCTTTCGGCAACATGATCACCACCGCCGAGCATGCCATCGCGATGATGTTTGCCGTGGCGCGGCAAATCCCCGAGGCCAGTACCTCGACCCATGCGGGCAAGTGGGAAAAGTCCAAGTTCATGGGGATTGAGCTGACCAACAAGACCCTGGGCGTGATCGGTGCGGGCAACATTGGTGGCATCGTATGCGAGCGTGCTTTGGGTCTGAAGATGAAGGTCGTCGCCTATGATCCCTACCTTGGCGAAGAGAAAGCCGCGCAGATGGGTGTGGAAAAGGTCGAATTGGATGAGCTGCTGTCGCGGGCGGATTTCATCACTCTTCACGTGCCTCTCACGGAACAGACCCGCAATATCCTGAGCCGTGAGAACCTGGCCAAGACCAAAAAAGGCGTGCGCATCATCAACTGTGCCCGTGGTGGCCTGGTTGACGAAGATGCGCTGGCCGAGGCGTTGCAATCTGGCCATGTGGCCGGGGCGGCATTTGACGTCTTCAGCGAAGAGCCGGCCAAGGACAACGTACTGTTCAACTTGCCCAACGTAGTCTGCACCCCGCATTTAGGAGCGGCGACCACTGAAGCACAGGAGAATGTTGCGCTGCAAGTGGCCGAACAGATCTCGAATTACCTGCTGACCGGAGCGGTCGAGAATGCGCTGAACATGCCCAGTGTAACGGCAGAAGAGGCCAAGGTCATGGGGCCGTGGATCAAGCTGGCCGGGCATCTGGGCAGCTTCATTGGTCAGATGACGGATGAGCCGATCAAGGCAATCAACATCCTCTATGACGGTGTCGCTGCGAACATGAACCTGGCTGCGTTGAATTGTTCGGTCGTTGCCGGAATCATGAAGAAATTCAATCCCGAGGTGAACATGGTCTCGGCCCCGGTTGTCGCGAGAGAGCGTGGCATCCAGATATCGACCACCAATCAGGACAAATCCGGTGCGTTCGAAGGCTATATCAAGGTCACTGTGGTGACTGAAAAGCGTGAACGCTCAATCGGTGGCACGGTGTTCAGCGACGGCAAGCCGCGGTTTATTCAGATCAAGGGCATCAATATCGATGCCGAGATCGGGGCGCATATGCTCTATACGACTAACGAAGACGTGCCGGGCATCATTGGTGCTTTAGGACAGACCATGGGCGAGAACGATGTGAACATCGCGAACTTTACTCTTGGACGATCCGAAGCCGGCGGTGAGGCGATTGCGTTGCTTTATGTTGATGAACCGGTACCAGCCGAGGCGCGCGCCAAACTCGCCGAGACAGGTCTGTTTACTCAGATCAAACCGTTGGAGTTTGACGTGGCCTGACGGTCGCTGTTGAACTTCTGTGACAGATTGATGCCCGCGCTTGTCCAAAGCGTGGGCATCGCCTTTTCAAAGTGCTGATTTTGCGCCAGAAGTGCGGCAATCACCATTGCCCGAGGGGAAGCTGATGACCAATCCGATCTACGCAATTGGAGATTTGCACGGCCGCGTGGATGAGTTCGAGCGCTCCTTGGCGCTGATCGAACGCGATGGCGGCCCCGATGCCGAGATCGTGTATCTGGGCGATTACGTTGATCGGGGCCCCAACAGCCGGGGCGTTCTGGATCGGCTGATCGCTGGTCGCGATGCGGGCAAGCGGTGGATTACTCTGCTGGGCAACCATGACCGGATGTTTTCATGGTTCCTCGAAGATGTCCCGCGTCACGATCCGCATATGTTGGTCGGGTATCATTGGCTGCACGAGCGGTTGGGTGGTGTCGAAACACTACAAAGCTATGGCGTGTTCTTCGATCAGCAGACACGGCTCGAGGATCTGCATGCAACAGCGCGGGGTGCGGTTCCCGATGCGCATCGGATATTTCTGCAAGGGCTCATCGCCATGCATCAAACGCGCGAGATTGCTTTTGTCCATGCGGGCATTCGGCCCGGTATTCCCCTGAGCGAACAACGGGAAAATGATCTGGTCTGGATCAGGCAAACCTTTCACAACCACCGAGGTCCGCATCCGAAACTGATCGTCCATGGGCATACGCCGGTGGATCAATCAACGCATTACGGCAATCGCATCAACCTGGATAGCGGCGCAGGGTATGGCCGCCCGGTTGGCGTTGCGGTGTTCGAAGGACAGGATTGCTGGTTGTTGACGGACAAGGGTCGCGTTGCGCTTTTGCCTTGAAGATCAGGTCTTGGTGAAAAGGTCTTTGCAGCGGTCACGCAGGATGTTCTTTTGCACCTTGCCCATTGTGTTGCGGGGGAGCTCGTCCAGCAGGATCAACTGGCGGGGATGTTTGAACCGGGCGAGCGCGTCCCGGACCGCACCCATGATGGCCTCGATGTCTGGCGTGTGACCGGGGGCAGGGACCAGAATGCCAATCGGGGTTTCTCCGAAATCCGGATGCGGGACGCCAATTACCGCGCTTTCCAGCACGCCGGGTTGTTCGTCTAGCAGCAGCTCGATCTCTTTGGGATAGATATTATACCCGCCCGAGATGATCAGGTCTTTCTCACGCCCGACGATATGGACATAGCCGTCCTCGTCGATCCGACCCAGATCGCCAGTGATGAAGAACCCGTCTTCACGCAGTTCTGCGGCGGTTTTGTCGGGCATTTGCCAGTAGCCCTGAAACACATTGGGACCGCGCACCTCGATGATGCCGATCTCACCATCTGCTAGGGTTTGACCTGTTTTGGGGTCTGTGACCTTCAGTTCAACATCCGGCAGGGGAAATCCGACCGTTCCCGCCCGGCGTTCGCCGTCATAGGGGTTAGAAGTGTTCATGTTCGTCTCGGTCATGCCATAGCGTTCCAGAATGCGATGACCTGTACGGTCTTCAAATTGAACGTGGGTATCTGCCAGCAAAGGCGCTGAACCTGAGATGAACAGCCGCATATCCTGAGTCAGATCTTGGGCGAAGCGGTCGTCGCTTAGCAGGCGTGTGTAAAACGTCGGCACCCCCATCATCGCCGTTGCCTGTGGCATCAGGCGTAATATATCTTCCAGGTCGAACTTCGGCAGAAATATCATCGACCCGCCCGATGCGAGGACGACATTTGTCGCAACAAACAGTCCATGCGTGTGAAAGATAGGCAGCGCGTGCAACAGCACGTCATCATCTGTGAAACGCCATTCCTGCACAAGGGTCTCCGCGTTCGACAGCAGATTCGCCTGCGTCAGCATTGCCCCTTTCGAACGCCCCGTCGTGCCTGAAGTATATAGGAACGCAGCCAGATCATCTTCGGATCGGTGGGCCGGCTGAAAGGCCGGAAGCATCCCCAGAGCACGCCGCATAAGGCTGCCTGAACCGTCGGCGTTTAGCGTTTCAAGCCGGGCATTGTTCTTTTGCACGATCTCGGCAAGCCCTGCCTCGTTTGCCTCATCGCACACCACCAGTGAGGCTCCGCTGTTTTCGATGAAATAGCTTAGCTCTTGCGTCGTATAGCCCGTATTGAGAGGTAGAAAGATCAGCCCCGCTTGGACACAGGCGGCATAAAGCGCCAGTGCCTCAACGGATTTCTCCACCTGCACCGCCACGCGGTCGCCCGGTTCCATTTCCAGTCCTGTCATGGTGTTGGCCAGACGGGCCGCCGTGTCCAGAAACGTGGCATGGGTCAAAGTCTGACCATCCGGAAGGTGCAAAAATGGCGTATCCTTGCCTGCATGGATGCCCAGCAAACGATCATAAAGCGGGTTGCCCATCCCGATATCCTTTCCAGCAGACGCGCACATTCTGCAGCAAATCTGTCGTGGAATTGGGGAAGCGTAAAGCCCGGACAATCAGAACTCGGTTGTCATCCGATATCCGGCCGCAAAATACATCTTGGCGAACGTTACCGGCTGACCCTGCAGCCATGTGATACGCTCGGCAGTAAAAACGGGTTCACCCTCGGGAACATCCAGAAAACCGGCCAAAGTGGTATCGGCGCGGCTGGCCAGAAAGGTCAACTCGACATTGGTGAACGGGACAGTTTGCACCAGCCAGTCATTAGGTCCGACGCTAGAGAAATCTGCCTGCGTGACCTGAGGTACGCTGTCTATCACGATCCAGCGGTCTTCGAACTGAAACGGCGAATTGCCGGAGAAATGCATGCATCGCACGTGCATCACACTTTGATCAGCACGTAGGGCCAACCGGGCCGCCAGCCAGTCTGGGGCGATCTGCGTTTCACATGACACAAGAGCGTAGCGATAGGTTCCGCCCGCCGCTTCGATTTCATCTCGGACCAGTGGAATTGTGAAACGCGCCTGTCGCTGCGGTGCGCTAAGAACCCGGGTGCCTGCCTTTCGGCGCCGTTCAAGAAACCCTTCATCCGCCAGTTCCCGCAGTGCTCTGTTGACTGTGGTGCGGGTGCACGAAAACTCGACCGCTAATTCTTGCTCATTGGGAAGCAGAGCGTCGGGCTGCAACTCGCCCGAGCGGATGCGGCGCAGGACGGTTTGCTTAATGTCTTTGTAGCTGGTTGTGTCGCTGGTTTGGGTCATATCAGTTCAGATGTCTTCCAAAAGGTCATTTATCGCGGCACGATAATTGTTCAGGATCGCATCGCGGGCGATATGGCGCCCGCCGCGCACCTGATGTCGCCCGGCAGACCAAAGGTCGGTCACTGTTCCGTCAGGCGCGGCAAAGCTCAGGCCGTCAATCAATTGATCGTCGCGCAAAGTACACAGAGTGGGGTGACTTCGATCGATCGCAACCAGATCGGCCAGATGACCTATTGCGATCTCTCCGGCGTCGCGCCCCAGCGCCTGTGCGCCACCGCGGGCGGCTCCGGTATACAGCGTTTGACCGACCGAGCCTTCGCCACGTACCAGCACAGTGCGGGCCTTGTCGCGCAGACGTTGAGAATACTCCAGCGTACGCAATTCCTCGGGCAGTGAAATGCGCACATTCGAGTCTGAACCGACACCAAAGGCACCGCCCTGCTCGATGTAGACGGCACCATTAAAAATACCATCCCCCAGATTGGCCTCTGTGATCGGGCACAGACCGGCCACAGCCCCGGATCGGGCAAGAGCGCGGGTTTCATCGTCTGTCATATGAGTGGCATGGATCAGGCACCATCGTTCGTTCACATCCACGTTGCTCAGCAGCCAATCTACCGGTCGCTGACCCAGAGCGGCTTCTACATCCGTGACCTCCTTCTCTTGTTCAGAGATGTGGATGTGCACCGGGTCTCGCGGGGTAGCGTTCAGCACTTGCCGTAGATCATCAGGCGAGGTCGCACGCAGAGAGTGCGGCGCGATGCCGATCTGGCTGTCTGCATAAGGCATCAGCGGCTTACAGTCCTCGACAAGCTGCAGGAACCTTTCCACATCATTGCCGAACCGCAATTGACCACCGGTCAGAGGCTCTTGCGCGACGCCGCCATAGGTGTAGAGCACCGGTAGATGTGTCAATCCAATCCCGGTTTGGCTGGCTGCCGAGAAGATGCGCTGACTCAGCTCAGACAACTGCGCATAAGGCGTGCCGCCGGGTTGGTGGTGGACGTAGTGGAATTCCCCGACCGCAGCATACCCGGCTTCCTGCATCTCCATATAGACCAATGCAGCAATGGCCTCGATCTGTGCAGGAGTGAGGCGGTCCAGAAATCGGTACATCAAGGTACGCCAGGTCCAGAAGCTTTCGCGCCCTGCTACGCGCGTTTCGGTCATGCCCGCCATGGCGCGTTGAAAGGCATGGCTGTGCAGGTTCGCCAAAGCGGGCAGCAACACGTCGACCCGAGTGTCTTCGGGTTTTGGCTCGGTCCCTGATTTCAGCGCAGCGATCCGACCGTCCTCGATTTCGACTCGTAGGTTGTGCACCCACTCAGAGCCTAACAGGGCCGTTTTGGCATGAACCGTCATCGTAATTCCATTTTGTGTAGACTTTATATTTTTAGCCGTATACGAAAAAATCAAGCGCAGGGGGAGCCCAAAAGAATCGCCATGACGAAAAAAACTGTTCTTCGTAGCAAACATGTAGCCACCATGGGGGGCGACCAACCTTATGGGATGATCGAGGATGGTGCGATTGCCATCGATGAGTCGGAAATCGTTTGGGTTGGCGCTCGGTCGGCAATGCCGCCGTCATATGCCGAGTGGCCGCAGAACGACTATGGTGACCGCTTGATCACGCCCGCTCTGATTGATGCTCATACTCATGTTGTGTTTGGCGGCAACCGTGCGGTTGAGTTCGAAATGCGCCTGAAGGGCGCGACCTACGAAGAAATTGCCCGCGCGGGTGGAGGCATCCTGTCGACCGTAAAGGGCACGCGGGCAGCAACAGAAGAAGAGCTGCTTGCAGGCGCGCTTTCGCGCGTGGACGCATTGCTGGCCGAAGGTGTGTCCTGCATCGAGGTGAAGTCGGGTTATGGGCTCGATACCGAAACCGAACTGCGTATGTTGCGCGCGGCGCGCCGTGTTGCGCGGGAGCGCCCTATTCGGGTCAACACCAGTTTTCTTGGCGCACATGCCGTTCCGCCAGAATATGCGGGTCGGGATGACGCCTATATTGACGAGGTCTGCATTCCGACACTGCGCGCGGCTCATGCCGAAGGGCTGGTGGACGCGGTCGATGGGTTCTGCGAAGGCATTGCATTTGATCCCACACAGATCGAACGGGTTTTTGTTGTCGCGCAAGAGCTTGGCCTACCGGTGAAGCTGCATGCTGAGCAACTTTCAAATCTAGGTGGGGCTAAGCTGGCGGCAGCTTACGGAGCGCTATCCGCTGATCATATCGAATATTTGGACGCCGACGGCGTTACCGCCATGGCCAGGGCCGGAATGGTCGCGGTCTTGCTGCCCGGCGCGTTTTATACGCTGCATGAAACGCAAGCTCCGCCGATTGAATTGTTGCGCCAGAAGAATGTTCCCATGGCACTGGCGACCGATTGCAATCCGGGGTCCTCACCCCTGACTTCTCTACTGCTAACAATGAACATGGGGTGCACTTTGTTTCGCATGACGCCTGAGGAAGCATTGGCAGGTGTTACCCACGTCGCGGCCCGCGCTTTGGGTCTGGATGATACCGGCGTGATCGCGTCCGGATTGCGCGCTGATCTGGCCGTCTGGGATGCTTCTCACCCTGCAGAACTGTCCTATCGCATCGGTTTCAACCCTCTGCATAAACGTATTTTTGGAGGTCAGGAATGACACCTCTGTTGCTTGTCCCCGGTCAGGTTTCGCTGGATCAGCTTGCCCAGATCTACTGGACTGAAGCCGCCATTTCGCTGGACGCCGCCTGCCGACCCAAGGTTGAGGTCGCTGCTGCCCGCATTGCGCAGGCTGCCGAAGGGACCGAGCCCGTCTATGGCGTCAACACCGGCTTTGGCAAACTGGCGAGTCACAAGATTGCGGCCAAAGATACCTCAACCCTGCAGCGCAACCTGATCCTCAGCCATTGTTGCGGGGTGGGTCCGGCCGTGCCGCGTCGTCTGGCGCGGCTGATGATGTCACTGAAGTTGCTGTCATTCGGCCGAGGTGCTTCGGGTGTTCGCTGGGAACTTGTCGAATTGCTGCAACAGATGCTGGCGTGTGGTGTGACACCTGTGATCCCGGCACAGGGTTCGGTCGGCGCGTCTGGCGATCTTGCACCACTGGCCCATATGACCGCTGTGGTGATCGGTGAGGGCGAGGCAGAGGTGAACGGTGTTTTTATGCCGGGTGCAGAGGCTCTGAAAACAGCTGGGCTAGAGCCGATTCAACTTGGTCCAAAGGAGGGCCTAGCGTTCATCAACGGGACGCAATTTTCGACTGCCTTTGCTCTGGCCGGATTGTTCGAAGGTTGGCGTTCAGCACAAAATGCGCTGGTGATTTCAGCGGCTTCAACAGATGCGATCATGGGATCCACGGCCCCTCTGCAACCCGAGATTCACGCGCTGCGCGGGCATCGTGGGCAGATCGAAGCGGCGGCGGCGATGCGGGCCACTCTGGAGGGATCTGAGATCCGCGAAAGTCACCGTGATGGGGATACGCGAGTGCAGGATCCATATTGCATCCGCTGCCAACCACAGGTGACCGGCGCAGCGATGGATGTGATCCGGCAGGCGTCCGCAACTCTTGTAACTGAGGCCAACGCGGCCACTGATAATCCGCTGGTTCTGACCGATCCGGATGCAATTGTTTCGGGCGGGAATTTCCACGCCGAGCCGGTAGGCTTTGCCGCCGATATGATTGCTTTGGCCCTGTCAGAGATCGGGGCGATCGCACAGCGTCGGATCGCATTAATGGTCGACCCGGCGCTTAGCTTTGATCTGCCGCCCTTCCTGACGCCCGAGCCGGGGCTGAACTCGGGTCTGATGATCGCCGAGGTCACGACGGCTGCGTTGATGAGCGAGAACAAACATCTGGCCAACCCATGTGTGACCGACAGCACACCTACATCGGCCAATCAAGAAGACCACGTCTCGATGGCTGCCCACGGGGCGCGGCGTTTAGGCCGGATGGTTGATAATTTGAACTATATTCTGGGGATCGAACTGCTCTGCGCCGCGCAAGGCATCGAGTTCCGCGCACCTCTTGCGACCAGCAAAGCGCTGACCAGCGTGGTTGGGCGTTTGCGCGACGATATCCCGTCGCTTGGCGATGATCGCTATCTGGCGCCTGAATTGGAAACCGCGAAGTCCCTAGTCGAAAGCGGAACTATTTTGCAGGCAGCTGCAATGCCCATGCCGGAGCTGTCGTGATGCAGGTTTTCAGTGTTCAGCGTGGCGATGGGCCCATCGTGCTGGGACAGCCGCATGGCGGCACGTATGTGCCCGACGACATTGCTGCGCGACTGAATGCGAATGGGCAGGCGCTGGCGGATACGGATTGGCATATCAATCAGCTCTACGATGGGCTCGTTGCCAACGCGACGGTCGTGCAATCCCATATCCACCGCTATGTCACTGACGCTAATCGAGACCCTGCGGGCGTATCATTGTATCCTGGGCAGAACACAACAACTCTGGTGCCGTTGACCGATTTTGACGGTCAGCCGATCTGGGCCGAGGGGCAGGAGCCCTCAACCGATGAGATTGAAGCGCGACGCATCGCTTACCACGCGCCCTACCACAACGCGCTTGAGCAAGAGCTTGAAAGGGTGCGGGCAATACACGGCGTTGCGATCTTGTTTGACTGCCACTCGATCCGCAGCAAGATTCCGTTCCTCTTTGAAGGCACCCTGCCGGATATGAACATCGGCACCGATGGTGGCGCGACCTGTGCCCACGGCATTGAGGCCGCGGCCTATGAATTTTCGCATTCCTCCCCTTACAGCACCGTCCTGAACGGGCGATTCCGAGGGGGTTGGACGACCCGATACTATGGCCGTCCTGATGAAGGCCAACACGCGATCCAGATGGAACTGGCGCAATCTACCTATCTGTCCACCGAAACCCCTCCGTGGGCGTTTGACCAGGCAAAAGCCAAGCGCCTGCGTCGCTGGTTGGTGGATATTCTCGACGCCATCCAAGACACTGCATTGGAGCTTTGACATGACCGATCCTCGCAAGAATACCCGCGATATCTATCCGCCCACCGGCCCCGAACTGAACGCAAAAAGCTGGGTGACCGAAGCGCCGTTGCGGATGATGATGAATAACCTGCATCCGGATGTGGCCGAAAACCCGCACGAGCTGGTGGTTTATGGCGGCATCGGTCGCGCGGCGCGGACATGGAACGATTTCGACCGGATCGTCGCAGGGCTGAAAGATCTGGAAGAGGATGAAACCCTGATCGTCCAGTCGGGCAAACCGGTGGCGATCATCCGCACCCATAAGGATGCGCCTCGGGTTCTGATCGCCAACTCAAACATCGTGCCTCATTGGGCCAATTGGGATCACTTCAACGAGCTCGATAAGAAGGGGCTGATGATGTACGGCCAGATGACGGCCGGTTCGTGGATCTATATCGGTACGCAGGGCATCGTACAGGGCACCTACGAAACCTTTGCCGAGGCTGGCCGTCAGCACTATGGCGGCGACTTGACTGGCAAGTGGATTCTGACCGGCGGTCTGGGCGGCATGGGTGGCGCACAGCCTCTGGCGGCAGTGTTCGCCGGGGCCAGTTGTTTGGCGGTCGAGTGCAATCCGGATTCTATCGATTTCCGCCTGCGCACCAAGTATCTGGACGAAAAAGCCGAGACTCTCGACGAAGCGCTTGAGATGATCGACCGCTGGACCAAGGCGGGCGAGGCGAAATCTGTGGGTCTGCTAGGCAATGCGGCTGAGGTGTTCCCCGAAATTTATGCGCGGATGCAGGCCGGTGGCATGCGCCCCGATATCGTCACTGACCAAACCAGCGCCCATGACCCGATCAATGGGTATCTGCCGATTGGCTGGAGCATGGCGCAGTGGAAGGACAAGCGCGAAACTGATCCTAAAGCGGTTGAAAAGGCCGCCCGTGCCTCGATGAAACAGCATGTCGCTGCAATGGTCGATTTCTGGAACGCGGGCGTTCCGACGCTGGATTACGGCAACAACATCCGTCAGGTGGCGCAGGATGAAGGCTTGGAGAATGCCTTTGCATTCCCCGGCTTTGTGCCCGCCTATATCCGGCCGCTGTTCTGCAAGGGCATCGGCCCGTTCCGCTGGTGTGCATTGTCGGGTGACCCCGAGGATATCTACAAGACCGACGCCAAGATGAAGGAGCTGTTCCCCGAGAACGAGCATCTGCATCGTTGGCTGGATATGGCACAGGAACGCATTGCGTTTCAGGGTCTGCCCGCACGTATATGCTGGATCGGCCTTGGAGATCGCCACCGCGCGGGGTTGGCCTTCAACGAAATGGTTGCCAATGGCGAGTTGAAAGCGCCTGTTGTCATTGGGCGTGATCACTTGGACTCGGGCTCGGTCGCCAGCCCGAACCGCGAGACCGAGGCGATGCTGGACGGCTCGGATGCAGTGTCGGATTGGCCGCTGTTGAACGCTCTGATCAATACGGCCAGCGGTGCGACCTGGGTCTCGCTGCATCACGGCGGCGGCGTTGGTATGGGCTTCAGCCAGCACGCGGGTGTGGTGATCTGTGCAGATGGTACCGAAGATGCCGCACGGCGATTGGAGCGTGTTCTGTGGAACGACCCTGCCTCAGGCGTCTGGCGTCACGCAGATGCGGGGTATGAGATCGCGAAAGACTGCGCTCGCGAACATGGGCTGCGCCTGCCTGGTATTCTCGGTTAGATCAATCTGCCTCTGGTGAAAATGCTGCACCTGCGATATCCCGCAGGTGCGCTAATCGGAGGCCTGACATGTATGTAGCTACTCTGCTGACCAACCCTGCGGCCCCTTCTTTAGAGGCGACGCTGGTTGAGTCGTTGCGGAATGCATGGGGCGGGGATGATGCGAACTGGCTGAGCCTCGATGAGGCGGCCGAGTTTTCCCTGCCAGAAATTCCCGACAATCGCTGGGACGTTTGGGGCGAGTTGCAAGAGATGGGCGTGGACCTGGTCGTGCAAAAAACTGACGGTCGCCGGAAAAAGATGCTGCTGGCCGATATGGACAGCACCATGATCCAACAGGAATGCATCGATGAACTGGCTGATGAGGCTGGTGTCGGTGATCGGGTCAAGGATATCACCGCGCGTGCAATGAACGGCGAGCTGGATTTCGAAGGTGCGCTGACTGAGCGTGTGGGCTTGTTGAAAGGGCTGGATGAAAGCGTGATCGGCAAGGTTCTGAATGAACGGATCACGCTGATGCCCGGCGGCAAGGCGTTACTTGCCACGATGCGCGCGAATGGGGTCTATGCAGCGCTGGTCTCGGGTGGGTTCACGGCTTTTACGGCTAAGGTCGCCGAAGAGCTTGGGTTTGATGAGAACCGGGCGAATACATTGCTGGCTGAGGATGGCAAGCTTACCGGCGACGTGAAGCGGCCCATTCTTGGGCGACAGGCCAAAATAGAGGCATTGGAGCAGATCACAACACGCCTAGGTATCTCCGAGGTTGACGTGATTGCCGTTGGCGATGGAGCGAATGATCTGGGAATGTTGGGTCGGGCGGGGACGGGTGTCGCGTTGCACGCCAAGCCTTCGGTCGCTGCCGAATGTGATGTCCGCATAAATCACGGCGATCTGACAGCGTTGTTGTATCTGCAGGGCTATGGCAGGTCAGAATTTCAAGGCCTCTAAGGGGCTTCCTTTAATTTAACTATTGTGTTAAATAAAGCCATGAATACGCTTCTGGTCACATTCTCCGCTTTGTCTGATGCCACTCGGTTCTCGATTGTCGAGCAACTGATGGACGAAGGCGAACTGCCCGTCGGTAATTTGATAGAAGGCAAGGGCATGTCAGGGGCCGCGATCTCGCGCCATTTGAAGGTTTTGCGCAAGGCCGGGTTGGTGCAGCAGCGGGTACACGGCACGCAACGGATGTACTCGGTGCAGCCCGAGGGTCTGCGCGCGATAGCCGAATGGACGATTTCGAAACGACATTTCTGGGAAAGCAGCCTCGACCGTTTGGAAGAGCTTATTGAAAGGGAAAATTCATGGCCGACCTGAAACTGGAACGAGATTTTCCCGTTAGTCCCGAGGTCCTGTTCGCATGGGTCAGCGATGGTGCGAAACTTCTGCAGTGGTGGGGGCCCGAAGGGTTGCATGTACCGGAACATGATCTCGACTTTTCGCGCATTGGTCCCTGGTATTCGGTTATGCAGAATGGCGAGGGTCAGCAGTTCAAAGTCTCGGGTCACGTTACCCATATCGATCGACCAAAATCTGTTGGATTTACGTGGGCTTGGCATGACGATCAGGACCAGCGCGGTGCGGAAAGCCATGTGACCTTTTCGGTTACCGCGACCAACAGCGGATCACGGCTGGTGGTTGATCACCGTGAACTTGTCGATGCCGAATCGGCCACGAACCACAACGAAGGCTGGACATCGTCGCTGCGCAAACTCGAAGCACTTTGCAAATAGGTTTTCATCAGGGAGGAGCGATATGCCCCAATATTTGTTTGTTTATCACGGGGGTCACACCCCAACCGATCCCGCCGAGATCGAGGCGACCATGGCCGCTTGGGGCGCTTGGTTTCAGGAAATCGGCGGCTCATTAGAGATTCCGGGAAATCCTGTAGGCCAGTCCTACACGGTCAGCAGCGGAGGGGTTGAAGACAATGGCGGATCAAATCCGGCCTCAGGTTTCACGGTGGTGAAGGCCGACAGCATTGAGACTGCAACCGAATTGGCCAAAGGCTGCCCGATGGTCGTGAATGGCTCGGGCTCGGTCGAAGTGGCCGAGGTGCACGAGATCGAGATGTAAGCCTCAGCCGGGGAATCCCGGTGAGGGTTTGATTACACCACATTCCAGCCCGCGGCGGCTGTATTGCGTGGCGTTCATGAATTTGCGGGTGGCCGGGTGATCGGCCTCAAGCACACCTAAATGCACTAGAATCGCGGCGATGGCGCATTCGCTGGCGCGGGTAGTGCCGTCAGTGATTTTTAGCGCAACGCCCATGCGCTTTTCAGGGATGATGGCAACAAAGACGGCCTCGGCCCCTGTCTTGATTGCAACGCGCCCGTTCATCGCTCGCATCAACTCGGTACAAGCGCGAGTTTCACCTGCGACAAGTTCGGGATGTTTCACCATTGCTTCTGTGAGCTGTACCGCTGCTTCGCTGGAACGGTCCGAACGGTCTGCCGCAGAGGCAAACCAAGCCATTGATCGCGCAAGCCCTACCAGTGATGTCGCAAAATTCGGCGCCGAGCACCCGTCGATTCCGTAGGTGGGACTGGTTTCGCTTGTGGTTTCTTCGATGGCAGACAGGCAGGCCTGCTGAACTGGATGGTCGATTTCCAAGTATTCCGGCCCGGCCCCCATATGCTGCGTCAAAGTCAGGAAACCGCAATGCTTGCCTGAGCAATTGTTGTGAATCTGGCAGGGTGTATCGTCCGCAAGAATCAACCCGTCGCGGGCCGCCATGTCGGCAGGTTCCTGCGGGCCGCAGCGCAGATCGGGCTCGGACAGACCGAGATGATCGAGCCATGCGGACACGCGGTCAGTATGGATATGCGCCCCGTTATGTGAAGCACAGGCCAAGGCCAGATGTTCGCTGTTCAAACCGTATTTTGCAGCTGCTCCCGAGGTGATCAGCGGCAGGGCCTGGATCATTTTGGCCGAGGAACGGGGATAGATCACCGCGTTTGGATCACCCCAGCTGCGCACGATCTGACCACTATCGTCACAGATCACTGCATGGCCCATATGCAGGCTTTCCAACAGTGACCCGCGCCAGAGTTCTGTCATTGGTACGGCTTGTGTCATGTCCACCCCATCAATCATGCGCAAAAATCTGCCAATCGCCCTTTCGCCTGTGGCGAAACCTGCGTTAGTGTGTGTATGTCGACAATCATCGGAATACGCAACTGAACAGACGAACCGGCAGAGTTCGCACGTATTTCCGATGGGTATGAGGTAATAGGTCGGGCTAGGAGGCTGAACCGATGGGATTAAAGCTCGTCCGCGTAATCGCGGGCCTGTGCATGGCAGGAATGGCGACAACGGCAATTGCGCAGCAGGCGACCAGTACCAATCGCGTCGCTGCAAAAACGGACTGGAGCGTGTTTGTCGAGGACGACCCAACCGAATGCTGGAGCGTTTCTGCCCCGAAAGAGACCGTGAACACACGCGGTGGCCGGGTCGTTTCCGTTCGGCGCAGCGATATCCTGCTGTTTGTGTTCTATCGCCCGAATGCCGAGGTTAAAGGGCAGGTGACCTTTACCGGCGGCTATCCGTTTGCGTCTGGTTCTACTGTCAATCTGGTTGTCGATGGCAGCGAGTTCGAGCTGTTCACCGATGGTGAGTGGGCATGGCCTGCGACCGCTTCGGACGATGCCAAGATCGTCACAGCGATGAAGCGCGGAAGTGAGGCGGTGCTGACCGCCCGTTCGGAACGTGGTACGCAGACCAAAGACACCTTCTCGTTGCTGGGCTTTACGGCCGCGATTGAAGACGCGGAAACGCGCTGCACGAACTAAGCCACAAGCAGATCAAATTCCGAAACCCCGCTTTCCGGCGGGGTTTTATTTGTTTGGTCTGATCCTGTGTGTTTTCAGAAATTTACGCCACGTAGAGCGGTGTTTCTTGATCCGTGTCAAAGCCTGCTTCCCCGTTTTCTGAACTAATTAGTTCAGAATTTGTTGAGGAGTCGGCAATGAACTTAAGCAAAAACTTGGCAGTGCTCTTGATGGCGTCTGCGGTGATCCTTGCAGGTTGTGAGAAAGGATCGGAAACCTATCCGATAACGGGTGAGCAATGTGGTCCGGAAGATCCCGTAAAGACCCTGGATGCAGAAGATTGCTACATCCCGCCAGCAGTAAACTAACAACAATGGGCCGCTTAAGTTTCTACTTTAGTGGCCCATCTTGATTGGGCGCGCATCTTGATCTGTGATAGACAGATATCTCTGTCTGGAGGATTGATGGATGCGATGGGCGTTTGTTTTTTTGATGTTTCCGATATCCGCAATTGCGGATCCAACTATGGAGTGTATTGACGCCGGTTCGCAGGTGGAAATTGGATCTTGTGTTTCGGATATGGAATTGCGGGTAAACACAGCGATAGACTCCAGCTATTCGCTGGCGCTCGGCTCCGCACAAGAACTGGACGAGGTCACCGGACGGGTCGTCGCTGTGCCTGCGCTGGAGGCCTCGCAAAACGCGTGGGTGGCCTATCGCGATGCGCAGTGCGAAGCGGTAGGTGCTTCGTTCGGCGGAGGATCGGGCACGGGGATCGCCATCACAGCCTGTCGGGTTGACCTTGGCCGGGCGCGGGTTGACGAATTGTTGCGTTACGCAAATTGAAGCACGAATTCTTTTGATCTTTACGTGTGTTCCTATATAGAGGCGCATCCCAAGCCAGAATCCACCGAGATACGCCAATGTCGCCCAAAGCGCCGATCACTCAAGACGTCATGACCATCCCCCGCAAACTGCCCGAGGGGAAGATGAACCTTGTCGGTTTGACCCGCGATCAATTGCGTGAGGCGCTAATTGAACACGGCACGCCCGAAAAGCAGGCGAAGATGCGCACGGGGCAGATTTGGCAATGGATCTACCAATGGGGTGTGCGTGATTTTGGTGAGATGACCAATCTGGCCAAGGCCTATCGCACGCAACTGGCCGAGCAGTTCGTAATTGAAATCCCCGAAGTCGTGACCCGTCAGGTCTCTGAGGACGGCACCCGCAAATATCTGTGCCGTATCGCGGGCGGGCACGAGGTTGAGGTTGTCTATATCCCTGAAGATGATCGCGGAACGCTATGCATCTCATCTCAGGTGGGCTGTACGCTGACTTGTTCCTTCTGCCACACGGGCACGCAGAAATTGGTGCGCAACCTGACAGCGGCCGAAATTGTCGGGCAGGTCATGATGGCGCGTGACGATCTTGAGGAATGGCCAACACCGGGTGCGCCCAAAGATGAAACACGCCTGCTGTCAAATATCGTGCTGATGGGTATGGGCGAGCCGCTTTACAACTTTGAAAACGTCCGTGACGCAATGAAGATCGCGATGGACCCCGAAGGGATTTCTCTGTCCCGTCGCCGCATCACGCTGTCGACCTCGGGTGTGGTACCCGAGATCGCGCGCACGGCTGAAGAAATTGGATGCCTGTTGGCGATCTCGTTCCACGCTACCACTGATGAAACTCGCGACGTACTTGTTCCGATCAACAAGCGCTGGAATATCGAGGAACTGCTGCAGGCGTTGGCCAGCTATCCCAACGCGTCGAATTCTGAACGGATCACGTTCGAATACGTGATGCTGGATGGCGTGAACGACAGCGACGAAGACGCACATCGCCTGATCGCACATATCAAGCGCCATAACATCCCGGCCAAGATCAACCTGATCCCGTTCAACGAATGGCCGGGCGCGCCCTACAAGCGCAGCTCGAACAATCGTATCCGCGCCTTTGCGAACATCATCTATCAGGCGGGCTATGCCTCACCCATCCGCAAAACGCGGGGTGAGGATATCATGGCGGCCTGTGGCCAGTTAAAATCGGCCACCGAACGGGCCCGGAAATCGCGAAAGCAGATCGAGGCTGAAGCCGGGCTAAACCGCTAAGGGCATGCGCCGTGGCTTCACGCGAAAAACTTAATGAATTGAGTGCTGTTTCCTTGTTCAAAATTTGGTATCTTCGGCGCAGACCCGCTCTGGATGGGGAACTCACCGACAGACACAAGGTGGTGAGATTGCCGGGGCGGTGCTGGTAACACCAATTAAGGCCGCTACCATTTTTCTGAAGCAAAGCGGCATTTAGGCGAACTGATCAGTCAGGGAGGCCACAATATGATTGTAAGTCACCGGCAAGTCTTGGGTATCGCGGCTGTTCTGGCGATCTCGGGATTTGTTCTCCACGCGGCATCTGCTCAGACCAAAGATCAGGATGCGCATTTGGCGATTGAAAACCCAGCCGATCTGACCAAGGAGCAAGCGCAGAAACACTATCAGTCATTGATACGACGCATGTCGCGGGGTTATGCGGCGGCACAGATGGACTTGATCCGAAACTATCAGAACTGGCCGTTGTTCAACGATGCGCCCTACATCTCGGCCACGCATGGGCAGCGCTATGTCAACAGCTATGCGAACCGCATGGCCCACAATTACGGCACATTGCAAGAAGGCGAAGAGCTGCCTGCGGGCTCGGTCCTGGCCAAAGACAGTATGACTGTCACAGATGAGGGCAATATCCATCCCGGTGCCCTGTTCGTGATGGAGAAACTGCCAGAAGGCACCAACCCGGAAACAGCCGACTGGCGTTATATCATGGTGATGCCGGACGGTTCGCTGTTCGGTGATACGATGGGCTTTCGCGCGTCAGAGGTCGATTACTGCCATGTCTGCCACGAGGCCGTCGCGGACCGGGACTATACGTTTTACGTACCCGAAGAGTATCGTGTCGCAGAGTGATCTTCAGGCCGCCGGGTCAGGCAGCTTCAGCTCAGTCGCTTCCTGACGACTGAGTTGCTCACCCTGTTTGCGTTTGGATAGGACCTCGCGGGCGAGCGCGTATTTCTCATCCTGCCAGAAGATCAAACAGCCGTTGCAGCCTTTGCCGCAACATCCCTCGGTTCCGATACGATTGGTTTTGAAGCGGCGCTCATTGCCGTCTTCGCCGATTTTCTCGACCAGCTCGTCACGACGGCGGGTATAGGCCTTAGGGTTGTCGCGACCTGAGGTTTCCAGCCCCTGCACCAGCTTGTCAAACCGAATGCGACTCCAGTGTTCGTCGGTCAGGGCACGTTCTTTGCGCAGGACGGAGTAGACCGGGAAACGGGCGCGCAGATCGTCGATATCCTCGTGATCGAACAGGGTGAAGGGAAGGCGGATCATGGTTTTGGTACTGCCATGCACAACGTTCAGCCGCGCCCCATCATGAGCGCGTTCAAAGTCATAGACCCGCAGCAGAACCGTCTCGCGCGAAATCGGAGAGACGAAATCCAATACATCCCCCGGTTCCAGCTTGTTTTTCACCTCGACCAGAAAGGCATCCTCGGTCACCTCGGTGACGATCCCGGCATATTCCCACTGCGCAATCGAGGCTGTGTGTTCGTAATCATGTGCATAATTGGTCAGGCGGCCTTCGTGGAAAGCCAGCGTGTAGCCGCGGTTCCCGATTGTTTCGAGTTCACGCATATAGGGCTTCGGGTCCCAGTTCTCGGGGTCGGCGTGATAGTCGTCGATGGCCATACGATAGGCGCGCGCGACGATGGCGGCATAATACTCCGATTTGCCGCGCCCTTCGACTTTCAGACTGTCGACACCGATCTTCAAGTATTCATCCAGCTTGGGCATGATGCACAGGTCGCGGGAATTGAGGATGTAGGATCCCCGATCATCCTCTTCGATGGGCATCAAATCACCGGGGCGACAGCCTTCTTCCAGCAGGAATTCGAATAGGTCGGCGTTTTCATCGGTAATGCGCAGCTCCTGATGCGTTCCGTCTTTCAGACGCAGTTTCAAACCATAGTTCCAGCGGCAGGAATTGGCGCAGTTGCCCTGATTGGCCCCGCGTTCGGCCATGAAGTTCGACAGTAGGCAGCGGCCCGAATAGGTCATGCACATGGCCCCGTGCACAAACGCCTCAAGCTTGATGTCCGGGCATTTTTCGCGAATCTCGACCAGTTCGGGATAGGAGACTTCGCGGGCCAGAACCACAAGCTCGGCCCCCTGATCCTGCCAGAACTTCACCGACAACCACGAACAGATATTGGCTTGCGTCGAGATATGCAGCGGCAGTTCCGGCGCGCGTTCGCGGACGTATTGGAACACTCCGGGGTCGGCGATGATCAGCCCGTCAGGTTTCACCTTGCGGACAGTGTCGATGTATTCGTCCAGCTTCGGAATGTCCTTATTGTGCGAGAACAGGTTCAGTGTCAGGTACGCGCGCCGGCCATGGTTGTGGCAGAACTCGACCCCCTCTATCACCTCTTCCAGCGAGAACTCGGACTTTGTCCGCAGCGACATATCCGGTGTGCCCAGATAGACCGCATCCGCGCCATAGAGGATGGCGAGTTTCAACTTACGCAGATTGCCCGCAGGCATCAGCAATTCGGATCTGGACTGGGTCATGGGGATACCGGGCTAAGGATCAAGGGCGCCTTCTACGCCAAAATCCCGGCTCCCAAAACCCCGTTAACTGCGACGGAATCGCGCTGTTCCGATCACTTCGATCAGTTGTTGGCGAACCGGTTCCGGTTGCGCCTCGACTGCGTTCAAAACCTCGCGCAGTTCGGCGCGCAGCCCATGCATCTGGTCGATCAGAGAGATCATCATCGACAGTGCATCGGCCTCCATGTCGTACTGGTCATGCAGTTCGCATGCCAGTTCCAGACGAGCAACGTCGATACGCTGATATCGCAGCCCTTGCTCCGATTGCTCGGGGATCACGATCTCAGCGGCCAGATATTCGGTCAGGCGATCCGAAGTCAGGCGGGCGATGGCGTCGATCAGTTCGGCTTCGGTCAATGTGCGGCTCATGACGGCATTCCTTTGCGCGGATCATAGCCGTGGGTTTCGCGCCATGTCTCCATGAAGTGCTTCAATTCATCGTCTACCTTGTCTGGCATTGCGACGGTCAGTTCTATGAACTGATCGCCCCGCTCGGACGAGCCGCGTTTCTTGACCCCTTTGCCACGCAGGCGCAGGGTTTTGCCGCTGCTGGTCCCCGCTGGGACACTGACATTGACGCCACCGTCGATGGTAGGGGCGGGAACCTTGCCACCCAGAACGGCCTCATCAATGGTGATGGGCAGCGTGATGTGGATGTCATCGCCTTGACGGTCGAACACCGGGTGATCGGCAACCGAGATCGTCACAAGCGCATCGCCGGGAGGCCCATCGCCGTACCCCGGGGCCCCTTTGCCACGCAGGCGGATGGTTTGCCCGGTCGTGATGCCCGCAGGTATCTTCACTTCAATCCGGTTCCCATCTGGCAGGGTCAATTTCTGGCTGGCTCCGAAAACGGCGTCAAGAAAGCTGATCTGCAGCGAGTAGTTCAGGTTGTGGCCCGGTGCATGGAATTCCTGCGTGCGCTGTCCATATCCACCCCGCCCGCGCATGAATTCGGCAAAGATGTCGGACATATCGTCCTGTTCAGCCGCGTGACCGCGATAAGGGTTGCCAGCAGCCTCGGCATATTCGCGATAATACTGCTGCTGCGGACGTTCCTGACCCGACGCATCAATTTCGCCATTGTCGTAGCGTTTGCGCGTCTCGGGGTCTTTCAGCAGGTCATAAGCAGCAGCAGCGGCTTTGAACTTGGCCTCTGCCTCGGCATCGCCCGGCTTGAGGTCCGGGTGGCATTCTTTGGCGATCTTCCGATAGGCTTTCTTGATCTCGGCATCGCTAGCGTCTTTGGCGACGCCAAGTACGGAATAGGGATCGTCGCTCATCTTGCCTCTCGTCGATGTGGGGTTTGCCCTTGATGAATGTATTTTATCAATTGATTTCAACAGGTCAAAAAGTAGAGGCGGCTGAATTGTCTCGTAAATCTGTTAAGTTCTGCTAACATCAAGATGTTTCAGATTGATCATTGACGGAGATCACCCCATGACGCGCAGGCTCAAATCGGTGCTGGCATTGCTGGCTGGGAACGCCATCGGGCTGCTATTGGCCAGTTTGCTGCTGTCAGAGTTTGCGATCCGACCGATTTCCTTCATCGTGGTGGTAGTCGTGTTCACCCTGGTCCAGGTGATAGCCGAACCGCTGATCCTGAAGCTGGGGGAAAAGAAGGCACCGGCGCTGAAGGGCGGAATTGCCTTGATCGTAACCTTTGTTGGCCTTCTGGTCACCGATCTGATCACATCGGGTCTGACCATTGGCGGTATCTCAAATCTATTGGCCGCAACCTTGCTGGTATGGTTGGGCGCTCTGATCGGCAGTATTGTGCTGCCGATCTACGTGTTTCCCGAACTGCGCGACCCTAAGAAATAGTCATATCGCGTCTAAACTGGCCTCGATGGCCTGCCACAACTCGTCCACCGGTTCGCACCCCACGGACAGGCGGATGAAAGCAGGATCGACAGCATCCCCCCAACGGGCGCGCCGCTCGGCTGAACTGTGGACGCCGCCGAAGGATGTAGCCGGACGCAGCAGTGGGCAGCTATTGATGAACTGTTCGGCTTTGGTCTCGGACTCAAGCGTGATGCTTAGCAGAAACCCGAAGCGCGTGGTTTGAGCCGTCGCCAATGTGTGCGCCGGATCATCGGTCAGTCCGGGATAGCGGATCTGTTTCACGGCCGGGTGCGCCGCCAGCCGTTCAGCCAGTATTTGTGCTGAGCTACACATCCGATCAAACCGCACATCCAGAGTCTCCAAACCCCGATGTAGCAACCACGCTTCATGTGGCCCCGGGATCGCACCGGAGACGCGGCGCCATTCCTCAACTCGCTCCATGATTTGCGGATTGCGGCTGGCTAAATGACCCATCAACAGGTCCGAATGCCCACCCATCGCTTTGGTGTCTGAACTCACAACCACATCGACGCCAAGGTCCAGTGGGCGCTGGCCCAATGGGGTCATCGTTGTGTTGTCGGCGATGGTGATGCCGCCGGCCTCGCGCACGGCCTCGGCGATTACTGGCAGATCAAGCATGTCCAGACCGGGGTTCGAGGGGCTTTCTAGAAACACCACATCGAATTCATCAAAGCCACCTTCGGCAAAGTCGGTGGTTGGGCGTTCGATAACCGAGACGCCCAGATTTGACAGGAACCGATCAGCCAAAAGGCGCGTCACATAATACCCGTCGGACGGGATCAGCAGCCGCGACCCGGCTTGGACCGTCGCAAACAAGGCCGCCGAAATCGCACCCATACCCGAAGGAAAGCTGAGGCAGGGTGCATCTTCGAGATGCGACAGAACGTGTTCCAGATGCACCCAGGTCGGGTTATCGACCCGGCCATAGCTGGCATGCCCATCCGGCGCGCCGGGCAGATGGTACATGCTGCTTTGGGTCAACGGCAGGGCCACAGGCTCGCCCTTGTTCAGCGCATTCCCGCGCAGGTGCAACATTTCTCCGGTCTTCGGGCTCATGGCTCAGCGCCCCGGTATTTCATCGCGTGGGGGCGCGGGTTCCCAGTTCTCGATGATCTCGACTGCCTCTTGCGCAGTGTCGACAAAACGGAACAGGTCAAGATCCTCGTCCGAGATCGTGCCCGCATCGGCCAGCGCTTCCCAGTTGATAACCTTTTCCCAGAACTCACGCCCGAACAGCAGGAAAGGGACGCGGTCCATGCGGCCGGTCTGGATCAAAGTCAGGGATTCGAAGAGCTCATCCATGGTGCCGAAGCCGCCGGGGAAGATGGTGATGGCGCGAGCGCGCATAAGGAAGTGCATCTTGCGGATGGCGAAATAGTGGAAATTGAAGCTGAGATCAGGCGTCACGTATAGGTTCGGAGCCTGCTCGTGCGGAAGCACGATGTTCAGGCCGATCGAACACCCGCCTGCATCCTGTGCACCACGGTTGCCCGCTTCCATCACGCCGGGGCCGCCACCCGTGACGATCACGTTCTCGCGGCAACCTGTCCGATTTGACTTCTCGGTCATCAGACGCGCAAACTCACGCGCTTCATCGTAGTATTTCGACAGCCCGGCCAAGGTCTCGGTCCGCGCCGTGTGTTTCTGGGTCGGCTCCGGAATGCGCGCGCCACCGAACATGACGATGGTCGAGGTGATCTCACGCTCGGTCATGATCATCTCGGGCTTCAACAGCTCCAGTTGCAGCCGCACGGGGCGCAGCTCATCCCGGCACAGGAAGTCATCATCAGCGAAGGCAAGGCGATAGGCCGAAGACCGCGTCTGCGGGGTATCTGGTACCTCGCTTGCGGTCGAGCGGTCGGTCTGTGCGTCGCGAAAGGGGCTGAGGCGATCTTCTCTCATATGCGGGGTTCCCTGCTTGCGTGTTTCCAAAACAGCTATAGGGTTCGCGGGCAGAGTGCCAGTCACGGAAAGACAAGAATGGATTGGAAAAGTGAAATATTGGCAGCGCGGGACCGCATTGCCGGACACGCGCAGGTCACACCGGTGATGGAAAGCCATATTCCGGGCTATCCGATTGAAATGAAGCTTGAACATATGCAGCACACCGGCAGCTTCAAAGCGCGCGGGGCGTTCAATACCCTGCTCAGCATGGATGTGCCTGCGGCAGGCGTCGTGGCGGCTTCCGGTGGCAACCACGGTGCGGCAGCGGCTTATGCCGCGCAATCACTGGGCTATCCAGCGAAGATTTTTGTGCCCGAACTTGCAGGTCCCTCCAAGATTGCGCTGATCAAGCGGATCGGGGCTGATCTGAGTGTTGTTTCGGGTGAATACGCCAATGCACTGACCATGGCGCAGGCGCATGAGGAAAGCACCGGCGCCATGCAAATCCATGCCTATGATGCGCCAGCGACGGTGGTAGGGCAGGGGACATGTTTTGCTGAATGGGACGCGCAGGGCTTGCAGGCGGACACAGTATTGGTGGCCGTGGGCGGCGGTGGGCTGATTGCCGGAGCTTTGGCATGGTTTCAGGGTGCGCGCAAAGTCGTGGCGGTCGAACCGGAAACCTCTTGCGCGCTGAATGCGGCGTTGGCTGCGGGCGAACCGGTTGATGTTTCCGTTTCGGGCATCGCAGCGAACGCACTGGGCGCACGGAGAATTGGTGAGATTTGCTTTGGGCTGGCCCAAGGTATGAGTTCGGTTCTGGTTTCTGACGATGCGATAGCGCAAGCCCAGAATGCTCTGTGGCAGACGCATCGAATACTGGTTGAACCAGCAGGGGCTGCTGCGCTTGCCGCACTGATTTCGGGCGCTTA
Source organism: Ruegeria sp. SCSIO 43209 (assembly GCF_019904295.1). Taxonomy (NCBI): domain Bacteria; kingdom Pseudomonadati; phylum Pseudomonadota; class Alphaproteobacteria; order Rhodobacterales; family Roseobacteraceae; genus Ruegeria; species Ruegeria sp. SCSIO 43209. The sequence continues at coordinate 2,954,693 of NZ_CP065359.1, read as the reverse complement.
CCAGCCGGAGCCGGGTGAGCGTGTCGCAGTGCTGATTTGCGGCGGGAACATCGCGCCAGATCCGCTAACAGGTTGAGAATACGGCTTGTAGATGTTGTTCATGGATTTTATCTATAATTCATGACCGCGACCATTGCCGACACAATCTATAATGCCCTGAGCCAGAAAATCATCACCGGCGATCTTCCTGCCGGTGAAAAGCTGCGTCAGGACCATATCGCGCGCGACTTTGAGACCAGCCATGTTCCGGTGCGCGAAGCACTGCTGCGGCTTGAGGCGCATGGATTGGCCAAAAGCGAACCGCGAAAGGGCATGCGCGTCACCGCGTTGGACCCTGCCGAAGTGCGTGAAGTGATCGAAATGCGTGTCGCGCTGGAAACGCTGGCGATGCAGCATTCCGTGCAAAATATGACGCCAGCTGCTCTGAAAGTGGCTGATGATGCGCGAAAGGCATGTGATCAGGCTGAAAACATGCCTCAATGGGAGGCGCGGAACAGGGTGTTTCATCGTGCCATCCTGACACCTTGCGGGTTGCCCCGTCTTTTGCATGCTGTCGATGACCTGCACATTGCCAGTGCCAGGCACTTGTTTGCACATTGGCGGCCCAAATGGGTGCAGCGCGTCGATACGGATCACGCTGCGATCATTCAGGCGCTGAAGAGTAAAGACGTTTCCGCCGCAACTTCGATACTTGTGCGCCATATCCGTCGTGCAAGCTGATACTTTCTGCCTTTGAAACGACAATCTGTGCCTCCTCAGAAGATTTGGCTTGATTTTTAATAGATAAAAATGATGATGAATTTCGAATCTATCAAATATTATCTATAAAAAGAGAAAGACGATGAAAGCCACTCTGCAATCCACCCTTCCGGCCGCCGGAGCAATAACCCCAGCGGGTCAGATCCTTCGTATCGTGATGGGTATTCTTCTTTTGACCGCCAGTGCAAAAGTCCAGGTGCCATTTTGGCCTGTGCCCATGACCCTTCAAGTCGCCGCTGTCATGGCTATCGCCGCGGCATTTGGGCTGCGTCTCGGTTCTGCAACCGTGATCGGTTACATGGTTGCCGGGGCAGTGGGTTTGCCGGTGTTTGCCGGAACGCCCGAAAAAGGCATCGGGCTGGCCTATATGATGGGCGGAACCGGAGGTTATTTGCTGGGTTTCGTGGTCGCCTCGGTCATGGTTGGATGGGCCGCGGACAATCTGCGTAAACTGTTTCTGGTTCCGGCGATGCTGGCTGGACTTGCGGTGATCTATGCGCTGGGTCTGGGTTGGTTGGCTCAGTTCGTGCCTGCAGACAAGGTTCTGGTTTACGGTTTCAGCCCTTTCATTCTGGGTGATCTCGTGAAGATTGCATTGGCAGCCGTTCTCGTGATTGGCCTGCCGACGGGTCTGATGCAGAAAATCCGTGGGCCGCAGCCAGATGCTTGATACCGGGCAAGATATCCGCAGCGATTGGACCGTGGATGAAGTGGAGGCGCTGATGCGCCTTCCACTGTTGGATCTGGTAGGTCGCGCAAATGTAATTCACCGGACGTATCACGATCCAAACGACATCCAAAAAGCCAGCCTGCTGTCGATAAAAACCGGAAGCTGTCCCGAGGATTGCGCCTATTGCCCGCAATCCGCCCATCATCGCGAGGTCGAGCTGACCAAGGAAAAGCTCATGAACCCTGCGCATGTCATCTCGCTTGCCAAACGGGCGCGCGATGCGGGGGCTGAACGGTTTTGCATGGGTGCTGCATGGCGTCAGGTGCGCGACGGCGAAGAATTCGACAATGTGCTGGTCATGGTGCGGGGCGTGCGTGATCTGGGCATGGAGGCTTGCGTCACCCTGGGCATGCTCAAGCCACATCAGGCCAAACGATTGGCCGAGGCAGGACTTACGGCGTACAATCATAACCTGGATACTTCGCCGGAATTCTATGGCGAGATTATTGGAACTCGTACCTATCAGGATCGTCTTGAGACCCTCAGCTATTGCCGGGACGAAGGTATTGATCTGTGCTGCGGCGGCATTATCGGTATGGGTGAAAGCCTGCGGGATCGTGCCTCGCTGTTGCAGGTCCTTGCGAATTTTGACCCGCATCCCGAAAGCGTACCGATAAACGCGCTGATCCCGATCAAAGGCACGCCGCTGGCGCATCTAGAAAAGGTGGGCATTTTTGATCTGGTGCGCATGGTTGCGACCGCGCGGATCGCCATGCCGCAAACACGGGTGCGCTTGTCGGCAGGACGGTCGGACTTTTCAACTGCCGAGCAGGCTTTGTGCTTTCTGGCTGGCGCAAATTCGGTTTTCTACGGCGATGTGTTGCTGACTGCACCCAATGCCGGAACCCAAAATGACCGGGATATGTTTGCCGCACTCAGCGCACTTACCGATGATTGACGCAAACCGAGGTATCCGCGTCGCATTGCGCCATGGGTCTCGCTTGCGTATAGGCCACATCAACGTGAACAGATTCTCTAGGGAGACGCCCCATGTCCAATGCGCAACTGGAAGCCGCCATCGAAGCCGCCTGGGAAGTACGTGACACAATCACCCCTGCGACCACCGGCAAGCAACGAGAAGCAATCGAAGACACGCTGAGCGCGCTGGACAGCGGTTCGCTGCGGGTGGCTGAAAAGCTCGACAGTGGTGATTGGCACGTGAACCAGTGGGCGAAAAAAGCAGTTCTGCTGGGGTTCCGCATCAAGGACATGGAAATCCAGACCGGAGGCCCGCAAGACGGCGGCTGGTGGGATAAGGTCGACAGCAAGTTCGCCGGCTGGGGAGAGAACCAGTGGCGCGCGGCAGGGTTCCGCGCCGTGCCAAACTGTGTGGTCCGCAAGTCGGCCTATGTCGCACCGGGTGTGGTGCTGATGCCCTCGTTCGTGAACCTTGGCGCTTATGTCGATGAAGGCACGATGGTTGATACCTGGGCCACCGTTGGTTCCTGCGCGCAGATCGGCAAGAACGTGCACTTGTCGGGCGGCGTAGGCATTGGAGGCGTACTGGAGCCGATGCAGGCCGGTCCGACCATTATCGAAGACAACTGCTTTATCGGTGCGCGTTCGGAAGTGGTCGAAGGCTGCATCGTCCGCGAGGGTTCGGTTCTGGGCATGGGCGTATTCATCGGTAAATCCACCAAGATCGTGGACCGCGAAACCGGTGAAGTCATGTATGGCGAGGTTCCGCCCTATTCGGTGGTTGTTGCGGGCTCGATGCCGTCCAAGAACAATGTAAGCCTGTATTGCGCGGTCATCGTGAAACGCGTCGATGAAAAGACCCGTTCGAAAACCGGGATCAATGAGCTACTGCGCGACTGATCCCGTCGTTTCAGTTTGAATAGGCCGCAGAGTGCATGCTCTGCGGCCTTTCTTATTTTGGCATGAACTCCAGCACTGTTTGCTGAAAGAAATCAATCGCCGCCTCACCTCCGGCCCCTTTGGCCAGAGGGCCGACTTGATATCGGGGCGATTGGAGGGCGCGCTGCATCTTTTCGCACACCCAGACATCCTCGGTCTGAAAATCCCCCGTCTCCAGTGGGTGCTGGGTCCAGTGAGAGGATTTGATCCGACCGGATTCCGGGTCGTATCCGGGTATGTCCGCCGCGCGATGCGTATAGGTGAACCAGCCTTTAGGCGACCAGTTTCTGACCCGCAGAAGTGTTGTGTTGGCATCCACTGGTTCCATGGTCGATATCGAAAACCCCCAGGGGTTTGGCGTCAGGATCGTGGTCGGAAACAGCATGTAGACCCCGCCATAGCCCGGCGTTTCGGCATTCCGTACCGTTTTCAGGCCGGACCCTTTGGCCGAGCTTTCAACAAACTGAGGGATACGATGTTTGACGCCTTCGCGCTCGGTCGACCACCAGACCATGTTGTGGCCAAAAACCTCCCAAAGATTCTTGTCATGGGTTGGCCCGCCCAACGTGTCTTTGTGCAGATAGGCCAGGTGATAGCCGTCTATTGCATTTTCAAAGAAGACCTTCCAATTGCAGTTGATCTCATAGACCACGTCGTCGGGGTTCTCTTGTAGCTCGCTTGATGCCAGATCATGAGGCCAAGGTATTTGAGCCAGATCGCCAAGCCACGCGTCAAAGCTTTGATCCGGTTCTGGGTGAACAAAAACAAGGTTGCGGAAGACACCGACTGAGGCACCGAACAACGCGGTTGCCTTCTTGTCCAGATCCGGAAAGCACTCGCGCTGGGCTGGTACGCCGCGCAAAGCGCCATCCAGATTGTAGACCCAGTTGTGATAAGGGCAGACAATGGTTTTGCCTGCGTTGCCGCAACCTTCCAACAACTCGGTTCCGCGATGGCGGCATTGGTTGTGGAAGGCGCGCAAGTCGCCATTTGCGTCCCGTATGACGATCAGAGCGTAGGCCCCGGCCTGAATCGTCCTGAAATCGCCGGGTTCGGTGAAATCCATAGTCACGCCGGCAAAACTCCAGCACTTGCTGAACAGGGTTTTCTGTTCGGCCTCATACCAACTGTCCGAGACATATGCCTCACGCGGCAGTTGTTGCTTGGGTTGATCCGGAAGTGCGTCAGGCGGCATTGTTGAGTCCGTTTATTGTCAAAAATGATAATCATCAATATTGACAATAAACCTTCGAATGTCCAGATTTCACCTTAAGATTTTTCTGAACCCGCTTGGAGGCAGGATGACTTTTATTCAAACCCTGAGGAATCAAAGGTGGATGACACTGCTAATTCTGGCGGCGCTTCTTGTCTCGACCTTCGCCGGGTATTACGGCCTTTGGGGTCTGTTGTTCATATTTTGGGGGCTCTTGGCGGTGCGCTCGGGGCAGGCCTTCTTGATCGAACCGATAAACCGCGCGACAGATCCGGCACTGTTCTGGTCGCTGACGGGTTTGTGGATCGGTTTGGGCGTTCTCTACGTTCTGGCGGATGTTTTTCCACCAGTTGCGAACGGATTCTGATGCCCCGTCCCAGTATGAAAGACGCCAGATCCGAGCAAATCCTGAACGCATTTATGCGTTGTGTCGCGCGGTACGGGCTGGATGGCTCGACCTTGGCGCGCATATCAGAAGAGGCGGGCGTCGGGCGGCCATTGCTGCGCCACTATCTGGGCAACCGGGATGAGATGGTTCGCAAGCTGCTAGATCACGTCCTGAAAGTCTTCGCGGATCAGGTTGAGGCGCTCTTCGACACTCTGCCGTGCACTGATCGGGTTGCAGCGATGCTGGACGCTTTGTTCGGACACGGCACCTATTCTTCGGAAAGTGCTGCAGTGTTTGCCGCTTTGGTCGCAGCCTCAGAAAGACACGCGGATTTGCGAGAACCCTTGCTTGGGTTTGTCTATGACTTCGAGGCAAGGATCGCTGCTGAAATCATGAACGAACTGCCTGCCGCCAATATGCAAGGCGTCCAAGCCGTGGCAGCGGGTATGTCCGCAATTTATTTCAATACGGATGCTGTGATGCCATTGCGACCCCGGGCGGAATGGCGCGACACGCAGCGCGTGGCAGCGCAGATGCTGTTGGACCACCTATACGACAGCACCTGCGACTGAGTTGACCGTGCCATCGGGCCAGCGTATTGCGGGCACTATGGAAAAGCAGAAAAAACCTTCGCGCCAGCAAGTCTATACGTTGTTGGTTCAGATCGGTCGCAAAGATGGCGACGGCCTGCCCGAAGGCGCGACCGGGGCGGCGTTGATGTGTTTTGCCAGCGGCGTGGACGAGGCCGAAGCCGTGCGTGAGACAGTAGCGATCCTGAAGCAGGCCGATACTGCACCTCTGGATGTCACCGGCTATGGCACGCTGGCCGAGCGTGAGGCGCAAGGGCATGATATCGATCCGGATGAGCGGGCATTGATGCAACGGGCGCTGGATGAAAACGCGGTTATCGTGGCACAGATGACACCATTCTTCGGCGACGAGGAAACTGCTTAGTTTCTCACCCCGAACCACTTGCGATAGATTTCGTCATAGGTGCCGTCTTCGCGCAGGGACAGCAGCGCCTGATTGACGTCTTCGACCAATGGCGATCCGGTTGGAAATGCGATCCCATAGTTTTCACGCAGGAAGATGCCCCCGGTCATTGTCGCCATTCTGCGCCCTTCGTGGCTGGCATAATAGGACAGGATCGGAGCGTCGAAAACGACCGCATCCAAATCCTTATTCTCAAACGCGTTCAGCATGTCCTGCAGATCGCCATAGCCGGTATAGTCGATCTCGCGCCGGTTCAGGAAACTGGCGGCGGTTGAATCGGAAATCGTCCCGACCTGTTTGCCGTAAAGGTCGTTGACCGAATTGACGCTGCCGGTGATTGCGTCCACCGTCATCACCGAGGTGATCCGGGCCGTGAAAACGGAGACGATGAATAGGGATGACACCACCAGTACTACACCCAACAGGCGGCCAAACGGGGTGCGCGGCATCCGCTCTTCAAAGCCACCATTCACCACCAGGTTGAGGGCCCACCAGAACGACGGGAACCACGCCTCATTCAATTTGCGATCAAAGTAGGGCTGCGCGCGTTTCTCAAAACTCCACATCAGCATGCCGCCACCAAGCAGGATCGCAAAGGCCAGCCCGATGGCGATGAACAATTCCCGAGACAGCAAAGCGTGCAACAGCGATGGCTGGCGAGCGGCCTCTGACGGGACCATGATCTGTAATCCGGCCTCAAATATCGGTTGTGTGAAATCCATTCGGGTTTCGCGCAAGGCGGTGATCGATATATTAGCGATCGCCAGATCGGCAGAGCCATCCTGAACCGCGCCCAACATTTCTCCAAATGTCTCGACGCGGTTGATCGAGTATTCCCAGCCGAGCGATTCAGACAGTGCCGCCAGAAGATCCATTGAGAAACCGGTCTGGGCACCGTCCTCGACAAATGAGAACGGAGGACGGGTTACTGTTGTAACCGTAAGAGACTGGGCCTGGCTTTGCTGCGCAAGAGTCGCGAAAGTCAGGCAGATCAATGCGAAGAAGACACGCTTCATGTGGAATCACCTGTTTCGCGGCCCTCTAACGCACTTAAGGGCAGCGCGGCAAGGCAGCCGCTGGGTCAACGCTCATGTTTTGTTGGGGTGCAAAATCAAGCCGCTTGGGCATTCGGTCTCGGAATTCGACTATTCGGGGTTGGCAATCCGGGCAATTCGTTGAATCTGTGCACGAACACAGGCACCCCTAAGGACAAGAGGCCCAATATGACCGATCCAGTTGAGCTGACAGCAAATCTGATCCGTTGCCCATCGGTCACACCCGATGAAGGCGGGGCTTTGGTCTTGCTGCAGCAAGTGCTGGAGGAGGCCGGATTTTATTGCACTCGCGTAGATCGAGGTGGAACCTGCAACCTCTTCGCCCGGTGGGGGCAGAAGGGTCACGCGCGCAGCTTTGGCTTTAATGGTCATACGGATGTGGTTCCGGTAGGGGATGAAGCAGCCTGGACCATGCCTCCTTTCGGCGCCGAGGTCCGGGACGGGGTGATGTACGGCCGGGGCGCGACGGATATGAAATCGGGCGTGGCAGCATTTGCGGCAGCGGCTATCGATTTTGTGCGTGACACGCCCCCGGATGGGGCAGTGATCCTGACGATCACAGGTGATGAAGAAGGCGACGCGCTGGATGGCACGGTCGCTTTGCTGGATCATATGGCCGCAACGGATGAGCGGATGTCGGTTTGTCTGGTGGGCGAACCCACTTGCCCGAACACGATGGGCGAAATGATGAAGATCGGCCGGCGCGGTTCGATGACTGCGTGGTTCACTGTGACCGGAGTGCAGGGGCATTCGGCCTATCCGCATCGGGCGAAGAACCCGGTGCCCGCGATGGCACGGCTGATGGATCGGCTGGCCAGCCACGAATTGGATCAGGGGACCGACCACTTTGACGCCTCGACCTTGGCGGTTGTCACGATCGACACCGGTAATCCGGCGACAAATGTGATCCCGGCGCAATGTTCTGGGACAGTGAACATCCGGTTCAATGACCTGCATTCAGGGGCCAGTTTGAGCGATTGGTTGCAATCCGAGGCAGCCGCCGTTGCCGAGGCGTTCGGCGTCGATGTCGAGACCCGGATCAAGATTTCGGGTGAAAGCTTTCTGACCCCTCCGGGGGCATTGTCTGATCTGGTAGCTCATGCTGTTAAGGCAGAAACCAATATCCGCCCCGCGCTTTCGACCACCGGCGGGACCTCGGATGCCCGCTTCATCAAAGATCATTGCCCGGTGGTCGAGTTTGGTCTGGTCGGGCGCACCATGCATCAGGTCGATGAATGTGTCGAAGTGGCGCGAATTCATCAACTCAAGGCGATCTATTCCCGTATTCTGACGGATTACTTCGCCTGATCCATGCAGAAAACGCTGGTCATTATGGTGAAAGAGCCACGTCCAGGGCGGGTCAAGACCCGTTTGGGGCGTGATATCGGCCTGGTTAGGGCTGCTTGGTGGTTTCGGCATCAAACGCGATCTCTGATCCGGCGTCTGCGTGATCCGCGCTGGCAGATTGTACTGGCGGTCTCTCCGGATAGGGAGGGAATGAACAGTCGGGTCTGGCCTGTTGATTTACCCCGGAAGCCTCAGGGGCGCGGAGATCTGGGCGACCGCATGGGGCGGATGTTGCGCGGTGCTCCCGATGGTCCGGTGTGCCTGATCGGTGCGGATATTCCGGGCATTACACGGGGTCACATTGCGCGGGCTTTTCGCGCGTTGGGCCGGGCTGAGATGGTGTTCGGGCCCGCCCCGGATGGTGGCTATTGGCTGGTCGGTGCGCAGCGCTATGGGGCGCTGCCTTCGGGGCTGTTCCAAGACGTGCGTTGGTCGACGAGACATGCGTTGGCCGACACGTTGGCTTCGATTCCCGGGCGTCGGGTGGCGTTGCTGGATCATCTGCGCGATGTGGATACCGTGGCCGATCTGCACGGCTGACATGAGGCACCGCTTTTTGACCATGACGCGGTTGCATGCTCGTGCTAGGCCAAACTCATGACACGCATTCCGACCAAGCAAGAGGTCCTCGACTGGATCTCGGCGAACCCTACCCTGACCTCGAAACGTGATATTGCCAAGGCTTTTGGCATCAAGGGCGCGGATCGGATCGATCTGAAGCGTATCCTGAAAGAACTTGAGGCCGACGGCCATCTGGAAAAACGCAACCGCAGCTATCGCGATCCGGATCGTCTGCCGCCGGTCAGCGTGTTGCAGGTGAAGGCCCCGAACGTAGATGGCGACCTGTTTGCGCGCCCGTTGGAGTGGCACGGTGAGGGGGTCGAGCCCATCGTTCTGCTCGTAACGCGTGCCAGCGATCCGGCGCTGGGTGAGGGTGACCGCATTCTGGCCCGCCTGACCGTGGTGCATGAGGAAGATCACAATTACGAAGCCCGCTTGATCCGCCGCATCGGCACCAACCCGCGCAAGATCGTCGGCATTTTCCGCAAAGGGGCCGAAGGCGGGCGGATCGTGCCCATCGACAAGGCTGGTCAGACAGAATGGCTGGTCGCGGACGGGGCCGTTCTGGGGGCCAAGGATGGTGAGTTGGTTGAGGCCGAACAGGCCGGACCCAAGAACCGCATGGGTCTGCCGCGTGCGCGTATTGTTGAACGGCTCGGCGATCCGACCGCGCCCAAGGCTGTCTCATTGATCGCCATCCACCAACACGGTATTCCCGACGACTTCCCGGACAAGGTAATCGAAGAAGCCGACAAGGCCAAACCCGTTGGACTGAAAGGTCGTGAAGACCTGCGGGATATGCCGTTGCTGACCATCGATCCTGCGGATGCACGGGACCACGACGACGCCTGCTATGCCCATGCCGATGACGATCCCAAGAACCCGGGTGGCCATGTGATCTGGGTCGCCATCGCTGACGTCGCCGCCTATGTGAAACCCAGTACGGCTCTGGATCGCGAGGCACGCAAGCGGGGCAACTCCAGTTACTTCCCGGACCGCGTAGTGCCGATGCTGCCGGATCGCCTGTCCGGCGATCTATGCTCCCTGCACGAAGGCGTGCCGCGCGCTTGTATCGCGGTTCGGATGCAGATTGATGCCGAAGGCAACAAGATCGGCCACCGGTTCGTGCGCGGCCTGATGCGCTCTGCCGCCTCGCTGAATTATACCGAGGTGCAGGAGGCCATCGACGGCAACCCGAACGACCGCACCGGGCCGCTGTTGGATACGGTGCTGAATCCGCTTTACGCCGCCTATGCTGCGCTGAAAAAGGCACGTTCCGTGCGGCAGCCGCTGGAACTGGACCTGCCTGAGCGCAAAATCGTACTCAGCGATACGGGTGAGGTGACCAGCGTCGCGTTCCGTGACCGGCTGGATGCGCATAAGCTGATCGAGGAATTCATGATCCTCGCCAATGTCGCCGCTGCCGAGACCCTGATCACCAAACGCCGCCCGCTACTGTTCCGCGTCCACGAAGAGCCCGCGCCCGAAAAGCTGGAAAGCCTGAGAGAGACGGCGCAGGCGGCGGGATTAAATCTCGCCAAAGGGCAGGTATTGCAGACCCGACATCTGAACGCGCTGCTAAACGCCGCCGCTGGTAACGAGGATGCGGAGCTGATCAATCTGACGACCCTGCGGTCGATGGCGCAGGCCTATTACAACCCCGAAAATTTCGGCCATTTTGGGCTGGCTCTGCGGAACTATGCGCATTTCACTTCTCCCATCCGGCGCTATGCTGATCTGATCGTGCATCGCGCGCTGATCTCAGCCCATGGCTGGGGCAAGGACGGATTGACCGAGGATGAGATTGCACGGTTGGAAGAAACGGCGACCCATATTTCGGATACCGAGCGCCGCTCGATGATGGCCGAGCGCGATACGACTGATCGCTATCTGGCGGCCTATCTCAGCGAGCGGGTCGGCAATGAGTTTTCTGGCCGGATCAGCGGTATTGCCCGGTTCGGTGCCTTCGTGAAGATGGACGAGACCGGAGCGGACGGTCTGGTTCCAGTGCGTTCGCTGGGGCGAGAGTTTTTCCATTTCGACCGAGAGGCCGGGACGCTGATGGGCTCGGACACCGGGCTGATCATCGCCATTGGCCAGCGTGTCACGGTGCGGTTGACCGAGGCGACGCCGGTGACGGGCGGATTGGAATTGGAGTTGTTGTCCATCGATGATCAGGCGCTGCCGCGCGGCCGTGGCCCCGCCAAGCGCGGAACGCGGCGCAAGGCCGCCAGCACCAAGCGCAAGAAGGACAAGATCAAGCGCAAGGTCGAACGCAAACGCCGTCAGAGATGATAAGTAAGCGCGCGCGCAATCAGCCAGCCATGGCGCGTAGGATCAATCTGATCGGGCCGGTCGAACAGAATCGCGCGATTGCCGTCGATCCGATCCTCTCCAGGAAAGGCGGAAGTAAAATCCCCCATCAGTCGGCTTTGGCAGTGTACGAACAACGCAAAGCAAGCCGCCTTGTGTCCGCCCAAACGAATCGTCGAGCCTTTGGGCGCCAGATAGGCGGGCTGGCCCCACCGCAACGCTTCTTCCAGAGGCTGAGCGCTTGGCAGCGAGGCCGCAGTTTCGAAGATCAACTCGCGCAGCGCTAGTGCCCCATTGCGCGTCTCTTCCGGTAGCGCCTCATAGGCTGCAGCGACTTTTTTGTCCTCAAAGGCTGTCATGATAGCGGGATCGCCTGCTCCATTCGGTCGATATAGCTGTTGAGCAGTTTATCTTGTTTAATCCGACGGGTCAGGGGGGTGTTTGATGGTGTCGCGCGCATCGCCGCCAGCATTGGACCGACGCTCATGTCCGCCGAGGTAGGTTTCTCTCCCATCAGATAAGGCGATTGCCAAAGATAGGCCGAGATCGCCTCAAAGTCGCGCTCCAGCCGGTCTTGTCGTTCGACGGGCGAAAAGCGGGATACACCTTGAAACGCGAGCCCCTTGAGAACGGATTTCCGGATCGAATTCGAAACCGGCTTGCGGATCAGTGCGGGAATGACGGTAAAGAATGTATCGCGCAGGATTGGCCAAACCTCATCATTGGCCCAACGGTCCTGCACGACATGAAAGTAAAGGTGTTCCTCGGCCATGCGGACCAGTGCGCGGGACTGGGCTTTTTGCAGGTCGGTCAGGCCAGCATCGAAATCGGCCCCCTGAGCCTCAAGCCAGTCGCGGATCAGGTCGCTGTCCGGAATCAGACGTTCAGGCGTGCGCAGAACCGGCAGCTTCTGGTGTGGCATCTTGCGTGGATCCAGCAGATCGGACCGTTGCCAGCGCAGGCCCGCGTTTTGAAGCATCAGGGCCGTTTTCACACAGAATGGGCTGGCGCTGAACAGGCCAAAGGCAGAGGGGAAGGTGAGAAGGGTCAGCATCATCAGCTCCATAGTTGGGACGCCTGATGGATACGCCGGACTGATGACAGATTCTGACATTAGGCTTAGAGTAGACTATACTATGTCCCGCACCGCCCGTCTTTTTCAGTTGATGCAGGCCCTACGATCTGGCCCCTCGCCCAGAACGTCGGTTCAATTGGCGCAGGATTTAGGCGTTTCGCCGCGCACAGTGCACCGGGATATCGATGCATTGCGTGGTCTCGGGGCGATAATCGACGGAGAGGCCGGGTTCGGGTTCACCCTAATCGAGGATGCGACCCTACCGCCGTTGGGTTTCACCAATGACGAGCTCGAAGCGCTGGTGTTGGGCTTGCGCGAGGTGCAATTGATCGGAGACCCGGCGCTGTCGGATGCTGCAAGCGCGGCCCTACGCAAGCTGCAGGGCCGGTTGCCGCAGCGCCAGTCGCATCGGCTGAGCCATGCTGTTCTGACCGCCACGCGATTTGACAGGCCAGCCGTGCCAACAATTGACGTCGCCATTTTACGCCAAGCCGCGTGGGATGAACGCGTGATCGAGTTCGCCTATACCGATGCCAAAGGCGCAGACACCCGTCGTCGGGTCAATCCGCTGAGCATCGTCTATATGGACCGTGCCAGCGTATTGCTGAGTTGGTGCCACCTGCGTCAGGATTTCCGAGTGTTTCGGCTGGATCGTATGCAGGGCATGGATGTGACCGAGGATAGCTTCCGACCCAATCGCGTATCGCTATTGCGTGACGCCATTGCCCGTATTCGCGCGGAACGTGAGGAACAGGATCAGGAAACCTGACGTTCTGCGTTTTGAGAAATCCCGATTGTGCGCTATCATCGGCTCTGAGCAGTAATCAGGATAAAACGGAATGCGTAAGTGTGTAGGTGGCGTTATGACCGCCGCATTATGGGCATCCATCGTGCAGGCGGATACAACAGAAAATTCGATACGGCCTCTGGCCCGACCTATGGTCGACAATGTGCAACTGGCCTCGGCGGATGTGACGGTCTCGGTACGGCCCGTGCTGCGGCCTAAGGTCGAGGTGCAACGTGTATCGGCAGACGGGAATGCCCGATTTCAGGCTTGGCTGGGGGCATTTCGCAAGCGGGCGCAAGAGCAGGGCATCTCGGTCAATACGCTGGATCGGGCGTTGGCTGGGGTGACCTATGACAGTGACATCATCAAACGCGATCGCAATCAGGCGGAGTTTTCCAAACCGATCTGGGAATATCTGGATGGAGCGGTTTCAAAAACGCGGATTTCCAACGGTCGCGTTGGACTAGACAAGCACCGCGAGACTTTGACCCGGATCGAAGCCCAGTACGGCGTCGAAAAAGAGGTCGTGACCGCGATCTGGGGTCTTGAGACTTCGTTCGGCACCTACCGAGGAAGCAAGCAAACCATTCGGTCGCTGGCGACTTTGGCCTTTGATGCTCGACGAGCAAGCTTTTTTGAGGAACAGCTGATCGCCGCGTTGCAGATACTGCAGGCAGGGGATGTCGACCCTAAGAATATGGTTGGCAGTTGGGCTGGGGCGATGGGGCATACACAGTTCATGCCGACCTCGTTTCTTGATTACGCGGTTGATTTCGATGGAGATGGGCGTCGCGAGATCTGGTCCGATAATCCAACTGATGCCTTAGCATCAGCCGCTTCCTATTTGGCAAAACATGGATGGACCAAAGGCCAACCTTGGGGGGTCGAAGTGCAACTACCATCCGACTTTGACTACGCCAACGCGCGGCGAGATTTCACTCTGATGCCGTCGGAATGGGCGGCCCGAGGGGTTCTTGCTTACTCGGGCAAGGCAGTGCCCGATCACGGGCAAGCAGCAATCTTGTTACCGGCGGGTGGTCGGGGTGTCGCCCTGATGATCTTCAATAATTTCAGAGTGATCGAGGCCTACAACGGCGCCGATGCCTATGTGATCGGCATCGGGCATCTGTCCGACCGGCTTGCAGGAGGCTCTCCGTTTGAGGCCGATTGGCCGCGTGGCGATCGCGTATTGAGCTTTACTGAAAAGAAAGAACTACAGCGTCGGCTGACTCAGGCGGGCTTCGATACACAAGGGATCGATGGGCGCACCGGGCCAAATACGATTAACGCGGTGCGCGCGTTTCAGGTTGCTCAGGGGTTGATCCCGGATGGATACCCGTCGCTCGGCCTCTTGGAAAGGATGCGCTGATAATCAGGGCGACCCAATTGGGTCGCCCATGATCTAATGATCAAGACGCAGGCTTCATCAGACCTTTTTCGTTGATTTCAACCAACGCATCATCCAACGATTTTTGAATGCGCACGAACATCTCATCGATTTCGGCCGGGGTAATGACCAACGGCGGAGAGATGACCAAGCGGTCGTCCACATGACGCATGATCAGATTGTTTTTGAAGCAATGTTCGCGGCAGATATATCCGATCGTGCCGGGATCTGATGCGAACTTGGCTCGGCTTGCCTTTTCAGGCGTCAATGCGATGGACCCCATCAAGCCTGCGATCTTTGCCTCTCCGACCAGCGGATGCTCGACCAATGCGTCCCATTTCTTTTTCATATAGGGCGCGACCACGTTGCGCACGTGATCGACGACGTTTTCTTCTTCGAGGATGCGCAGATTTTCGAGCGCAACTGCTGCGGCAACCGGGTGGCCGGAATAGGTGTAGCCATGGTTGAACTCGGTGGCGCTGATGACACGGGCGACTTCGTCGCAGACGATCGATCCGCCAATAGGTGCATAGCCTGAGCTAAGGCCCTTGGCGATTGTCATGATATGCGGTTTGATCCCGACGGTTTGCGAGCCGAACCAGTTGCCGGTTCGGCCAAACCCGCAGATCACCTCATCCGCGATCAGCAGTATATCGTACTTGTCGCAGATGCGCTGAATTTCAGGCCAATATGTGTCGGGTGCGATTATCACGCCGCCTGCGCCCTGCACAGGTTCGGCGATGAAAGCAGCGACGCGATCTTCGCCCAGTTCCTGAATGGCTTCTTCCAGCTCGCGCGCGCGGGCAAGGCCGAATTCCTCGGGGCTCATATCGCCGCCTTCCGCCCACCAGTTCGGCTGGTTGATATGGTGGATATTCGGGATTGGAATGCCGCCCTGCGCATGCATTCCTGCCATGCCACCCAACGACGCCGATCCAACAGAGGAACCGTGATAGGCATTCTTGCGGCTGATGATGATGTTCTTGTCCGGCTGACCTTTTTCGGCCCAATAGGTGCGCACTAGACGGATGTTGGTGTCGTTGGCCTCGGACCCGCTTCCGGCAAAGAAGACATGGTTCAGATCACCTGGCGCAAGCTCAGCCAGTTTTGCAGCCAGCGCAATGGCGGGCGTATGGGTCGTCTTGAAGAAAGTATTATAGTACGGCAGCTCGCGCATTTGACGTGCGGCTGCATCGGCCAGCTCGTCGCGGCCATATCCGATATTCACGCACCACAATCCGGCCATACCATCCAGAATTTCATGACCTTCGCTATCGGTCAGATAGACGCCCTTGGCACGGGTGATGACCCTGACACCTTCGTCTGCCAGCGACTCATTGGTTGAAAAAGGATGCAGATGGTGTGCTGCGTCCAGCGCCTGCAATTCGGCAGTGGGCATGTGATTGGTGATGGTGGACATCTCGGATTCTCCAGCAAGCGTCGTTGCCAGATAGAATATGATCAAATTTTATGCTGTCAATCGAATCGCTGGTTTCTAGGTGCTTGGCAAAGCATCGCCCATCATTCCCATACCCTGCTCAATGTCCTGCGCTGTTGCTAACGCGGCCTTTTCTGCATCTCGCTCACGTAGCGCGGCAATAATGTCTTTGTGTCTGTCGGGCAGGCTTTGAGTGCCGAAGCGACCGCAAACGATGCGCAACGAAGGGCCGAATCGCAGCCATAGCCGTTCGGCTAGATCAACAAGTATCGGAGCGTCCGCATGGGAATACAGAGATTGGTGAAAGGCGTGGTTCAAACGCAGGTAACCCCCTACATCTCCATCCGCGATCATATTGTCCAATCGTTGATCCAGCTGCTCAAGATAGTCGATCTCGGTTATAGATATGTTCTTTGTGGATCGCCTGGAAAGCTCTGTTTCTATTGAAATTCTTGCAAAAATCATCTGCTCGATGTCGTTGGCTGAAAGCAGCGGGACGCTCACGCGACGATTGCCCTGAAAAATGAGCGCGCCGTCGGAAATCAGACGGCGTATTGCCTCGCGCACCGGAGTCATGCCGACACCAAGCGAATCAGTCAGGCCCTGGATCGTGACCGGCTGCCCGGGCACAAGATCGCCAAACAGAATCTGGGATTTCAGTGTCCGATAGACCTGTTCGTGCGCTGGGCGTTTTTCTTCATCTACCGGAGGTGTATCTGCTTTATTTTTGATCAAATCCAAAAGGTTTGCCCCAATCCAAGTGTTTCTGTCTTGCCAGAATCTTCACCTATTCCGACCATAGGTGAAACCGCCATGAAACGCAAAACTTGATCAAATCCAAAAAAAGGTCAAAATGGCCGCACAGTTGCAGGGAGAAAAATATGAAACTGAAAACGCTGGGGATGACAGCGATCGTCGCATTGGGGACTTCGGCCGCGTTTGCTGAAGAAGTGCGCGTCTATAACTGGTCCGACTACATCGACGAAGATCTGCTGAGCAAATTCGAAGAAGAAACAGGGCTGACCCTGATCTACGATGTGTTCGACAGCAACGAGGTTCTGGAAACAAAAATGCTGGCCGGTGGGTCAGGCTATGATGTGGTTGTGCCTTCAGGCACGTTCCTACAACGCCAGATCCAGGCCGGCGCATTCCAGGAACTGGATGCCGCCAAGCTGTCGAATGCAGGCAACCTATGGGATGTGATCCAGGAACGAACCGCAGGGTATGACCCCAACAACGCCTACTCGATCAACTATATGTGGGGCACGACAGGTATCGGGTTGAATGTCGGCAAGGTCAAAGAAGTGCTGGGCGACGATGTTGCGCTTAACAGCATGGATCTGGTGCTCAAGCCCGAGAACATGGAAAAGCTGGCCTCGTGTGGGGTGCATTTCCTCGACGCACCGTCTGAGATCATTCCGATGGTGCTGCAGTATATCGGCGAAGACCCTGACAGCCACGACACGGATGTAATTGGGAAAACCGAAGAAATTCTGACCAGTGTGCGCCCGTATGTTCAGAAATTCCATAGTTCGGAATACATCAATGCGCTCGCCAATGGTGATATCTGCGTTGCTGTCGGCTGGTCGGGCGACATCTTGCAGGCACGCGACCGTGCGGCGGAAGCGGATAACGGCGTGGACATTGAATACCATCCCTTTGCGGAAGGCTCGCTGATGTGGTTTGACCAGATGGCTATTCCGGTCGACGCACCAAACCCCGAAGGCGCGCACCAGTTCCTGAACTTTATCCTGGATGCCAACAACATGGCTGCGGCGTCGAACTATGTGTACTACGCCAACGGCAACAAGGCCTCGCAGGAGTTTCTTGAAGAGGACGTGATCGGTGATCCGGCGATCTATCCGGATGATGCGACCATGCAGAACCTCTACATCACCACACCTTATCCGGCAAAGACCCAGCGGGTGGTGACACGTCTCTGGACCAAAGTGAAATCAGGCACCTGATCTGATCATAGCGCAAGGCGGGCCCACTGCCTTGCGCCATTTTTATCCTGACCGATAAACGGGGGCCGCCTTGAATTCTGAAGTCTTTGCGCCGTGGGATGACCCGCAGGCGAAACCCTTGATCCAGTTCCAGAACGTCACCAAGCGTTTTGGCGCATTCACCGCAATCGACAATCTTTCATTGGATATCTACGAGCGTGAGTTCTTTGCGCTGCTCGGCCCGTCGGGCTGCGGCAAGACCACGATGATGCGGATGCTGGCCGGATTCGAAACCCCTACCGATGGTCACATCCTTCTGGGTGGACAGGATATCGACCCGATCCCGCCCAACAAACGGGCGGTAAACATGATGTTTCAGTCGTATGCGCTGTTTCCTCATCTCAGCATCTGGGACAACATCGCCTTTGGCCTGCGCCGGGACAACATGCCCAAACGTGATCTGGAAGAGCGGGTCGATGAGATGCTGCGCCTAACCCGGCTGGAACAGTTCGCACGCCGCAAGCCGCACCAGATCTCGGGTGGTCAACGCCAACGCGTTGCGCTGGCCCGGTCATTGGCCAAAGCACCAAAACTGCTATTGCTCGACGAACCTTTGGGCGCTTTGGATAAGAAACTCCGTCAGGATACTCAGTTCGAGTTGATGGACATTCAGGAAAAAACCGGCACGACCTTTGTCATCGTGACGCACGATCAGGAAGAGGCGATGACCGTTGCCAGCCGAGTGGCCGTGATGGATCAGGGCAAACTGATGCAAGTGGCAACTCCAGATCGCATCTATGAGACGCCAAACTCGGTTTATGTTGCTGATTTCATTGGGGATGTGAATATCATTGAGGGACGCGCTACCGCAGCAGGCGACGAAAGCTATCAGATCGAGTGGGCAGAAGGGCAACCCCCGTTAGCGGCGTCTTCCGCGACCCAACTGTCCAATGGTCAGAGCTGTCATCTGGCGATCCGGCCTGAAAAGGTCGCGATATCTGCCGAGCGCCCGGTCGATGCGATCAACGCCATTCAAGGCAAGGTGCATGACATCGCCTATCTGGGCAACTTGTCGACCTATCATGTCGAACTGCCAAACGGCACGATTATCAAAGCGCAAACAGCGAATACCCGCCGCATCTCGCGCCGCTCGTTCACCTGGGAAGACCCGGTTTGGCTGTCCTGGACAGCGACTGCCGCAGTTCTGCTGGAAAACTGATGCGCCGCGCTGTTCTTATCGCTGTCCCGTATGTCTGGTTGCTGGCACTGTTCTTGGTGCCGTTCTTTATCGTCCTAAAGATATCGCTTTCAGACACCGCACTTGCCATTCCGCCCTACACTCCGACGCTGGACCTGTCCGCAGGTTGGGCGGGTATCAGGGATTTCTTCAGCCAGCTTGATCTGGAAAACTTTGTCTGGCTGACTGAAGATGATCTTTATTGGAAGGCCTATCTGTCCAGCGTGAAGATCGCGCTGATCTCAACGGTGTTGACGCTGATTGTCGGGTATCCGATCGCATATGCGATGGCGCGCGCACCTGAAGAGTGGCGACCTACATTCATGATGCTGGTCATCCTGCCGTTCTGGACTTCGTTTCTGATCCGGGTCTACGCATGGATGGGTATCCTCAGCAACGAAGGCTATCTGAACCAATTGTTGCTGTGGACGGGCATCATCTCGACCCCGTTGACCATTCTGAACACGAATACCGCAGTTTATATCGGTATCGTTTATACCTACCTACCTTTTATGATCCTGCCGATTTATTCGTCGCTTGAACGGATGGACGGGTCGCTGATCGAAGCCGCCGAAGACCTTGGGTGTTCGCGACTGCAGGCATTCTGGTTGATCACAATCCCCTTGTCGCGCCCCGGTATTATCGCGGGCTGCTTCCTCGTGATGATTCCGGTGATTGGGGAATTCGTAATCCCCTCGCTACTGGGCGGATCGGGGACCTTGATGATCGGTAAGGTGCTGTGGGAAGAGTTCTTCTCGAACCGCGATTGGCCCGTCGCCAGCGCGGTGGCCGTGGTTCTGTTGCTCATCCTCGTGATCCCGATTGTGCTGTTCCAGCGCAACCAGCAAAAGCAGACGGAGGCAGAACAATGAACAGGCTGAGCTGGTTCAACACTGTCTCACTGACGCTGGGATTTGCCTTTCTGTATATCCCGATGATCATCCTGATCATCTTCAGCTTCAACGAAAGCAAGCTAGTCACTGTTTGGGCCGGTTTTTCGACCAAATGGTACGGCGAGTTGATGCAGAACCAAGCCTTTCTTGATGCAGCCTGGGTCACGCTGCGTGTGGCTGTGTTCTCGTCAACGTTGGCCACGATTCTGGGCACCGCAGCAGCTTACGTTCTGGTGCGCGGCGGACGGTTCTTTGGGCGCACGCTGTTTTCCGGGATGATCTATGCCCCGCTCGTGATGCCCGAAGTGATCACGGGTCTGTCGCTGCTGTTGTTGTTCATTGGCATCGGATTGGACCGGGGGATCTTGACCATCGTTCTGGCGCACACGACGTTTTCGATGTGTTTTGTCTCGGTCGTCGTATCCTCGCGTCTTGTGACCTTTGATCGGTCGTTGGAAGAGGCGGCGCTGGACCTGGGCTGCTCTCCGGCGCAGGCGTTTCGTCTGGTCACACTGCCAATCATCGCGCCTGCAGTGATTTCGGGATGGCTGCTGGCTTTCACCCTATCGCTGGATGACCTTGTGATTGCCTCGTTTACATCTGGACCTTCTGCCACCACGTTGCCGATCAAGATTTTCTCGGCCGTGCGTCTGGGGGTCAGTCCAGAGATCAACGCGCTGTCGACGTTAATGATCGCCGTTGTCACGGTGGGCGTTATTACCGCGTCCCTGGTGACCAAGCGGGCGATGGTTCGGCAGAAACAGGATGAGTTGGCCGCGGCAAGCGCTGAATGAGGCGTATATTTCCTGATTATGCCTACGGCCCCGCGCCACGCGCGGGGTGTTGGTGGGATGAGACGATCGCGACCCCTGCTTGGCCAAAGCTCGAAGACGATATCAGCGTTGACGTCGCCGTCATCGGGGGCGGGTTTACCGGCTTGTCCGCCGCATTGCATCTGTCCGAGGCAGGGGTTTCGGTCGCTGTGTTCGAGGCGGAAACACCGGGCTGGGGGGCGTCCGGTCGAAACGGGGGCTTTTGTTGTCTGGGCGGGTCAAAGCTCAGCAAGGCTGGTCTGACACGTCGCTATGGTCAGATGGCAACGCAGGCCTATTACCAAGCGGAAGAAGACGCCGTTTCACTGGTTGCTGACCTTCTGCGTGATAACCAAATCGACGCCGAAACGCATTCCAAGGGTGAAACTCAACTGGCCCATTCACGGCGCGCGATGGAACGATTGCGCCGGTCGGCCGATCCGGCCGGACAATTGCACGAAATCGGCGAACTGAGGAGCCTTGGGTTGGGCGGTGCGTTTTTCGGCGGCTATACAACTCCGATTGGTTTTGCCCTGAACCCCCGAAAGTATCTGTTCGGCTTGGCAGGCGCTGCCCAGGCAAAGGGCGCAACTCTGTTCCAGAACAGCCCGATCACGCAGATCAAACAGGCCACCTCGGGATTCGTGCTGACCTCGCCTGCGGGTCACGTTCGTGCTTCGAACGTTCTGGTGTGCACAAATGGCTACTCAAGCGAGGATCTGCCGCCCTGGTTGGCCGCGCGTTATATGCCTGCACAGTCAACGGTTCTTGTGACGCGGCCTCTGACTGATGTCGAGCTGCAGGCGCAAGGCTGGACGTCGGATCAGATGGCCTATGACACGCGTAATTTGCTGCACTATTTCCGATTGATGCCCAATCGACGATTTCTGTTTGGGACACGAGGGGGGCTGCTTTCATCCCCTGGGGCTGAGGCGCGCATTCGGCAAAAGGCCTTCGGGGATTTCAGGCGGATGTTCCCCGCCTGGGACACGATCGATGTCACACATAAGTGGTCCGGCATGGTTTGCCTTGCCCGGAACCTTGTGCCCTTTGTGGGCCCGGTTCCTGAGCATCCGGGGATGTATGCAGGGTTTGCTTACCACGGCAATGGTGTGGCGATGGGAACCTATTGTGGACGTGCTTTGGCGCGACTGGTGCTGGGGCAATCCGCAGACATTCCGTCCCCTATTGCGGGTGCGCCGGGGCGGTTTCCCTTTGGCCGTTGGCGTCGCGCTGTCATGCCGCCAGCCTATGCGTATCTGGGTCTGGCGGACCTATAAGGCCTCAACTTCCAACTCATACCCAATGGCATAATCAGCCGCACCGTTTTCGGCCCGCCAAAGACAATAAGCGGCCATGCGCCAGGCAAACCAAGGCCTCAATGACAGATAGCGTTCGGTGATATCGGGTTGGTCGTAGGCCTTAAGAAACAGCGTCTCTTCGGCCTCGGACAAGGGCGCGCCTCGATAGAGTTGCTGCATCGCAGGTGAAAGGAATATCGCCAAGTCTTCACATGGGTCACCGAAGGCCGGGCATTGCCAATCGATCAGCGTCAGCCCATTTTTCGATTGCAGGATGTTTCCCGCGACCGGATCGCCATGGATCAAGCACCGCGCGGATAATGGCGGTACTTGGGCCTGAGGTTTTTTTGCAAGCAACGATCGCCGCTCTTCCGCGTGGCAATCAGCCAGAATTTGACACGCGTGCTGTTCCAGATCTTCGCTGCCATTGCAGCCGTTAGGGAGGTCCAGATTGACCGGAATTTGGTGCAACCTTCCAAGCAGATGGGCCACGCCCGAAACATCGTCTTGCCAAGGGACGCCCGGTGCGTGGTCATAGTAGACCCAGCTGTCGTCTCCAAAGGAACCCGTGGCACGTAAATTGGGCACGAAGCCAAAGCTGTTGAGCGTGCGCAGACATTCTGACTCAAGCCGGGCATCGTTGCGAAACAAGGGGTTCTGAAACCCGGTGCTGAATAACTTCAGAACGGCATCACTATTGCCGGACAAAACCTTCCAGACATGATTGGTCCGCCCACCGTACAACACCTCGAAGGTCACGTCGTGGCGGATCAAACCTTGGGTGCTGAGCTGGGCAACAAGACCCGGGGGAGGTTGGTGATGATTAGACAGGAGAGATACCGGTTTAGGGGGCGAGTCGCGATGCACCAAGCTTTGGCCCGCCTTGCCTTCTAGATCAAGCACCCGTGCGGATTTGCGTGACCATTTCGGCGGACACCTCTGCACCGCTCTCCAGTTTCAGGATGATGCCACCTTCACTGACCTGTGCCTCTACCACCCGACCGAAGGCAGATGCGGGCGTGCTGGTTAGTAACTCACCTCTTTTGAAGCTCTCCAATGTGGCTGAGTAACTGCCAGCGGGAAAGGGATCACCGGCACTGCTGACCCCGGCCCACTCGAATTCGGCCTTATCAGTAGGCACAGGGATACGATCGACAATGGTGCCCTGGTCATTGCGGATGACCAGCTCGGCCCGGTCGGCAGTGGGTTCGGCCTGAGCAAAAATCAGAACAGGCTGATCTACAAAGCGAAACGGTGCATCGGTTTTGACATTCATCCCAACCCACCCGGTGAGCTGATTAAGATCGACTGCCCCCATTGTCAGCGCGAGACCAGACAGAAGCTCATTGGCTTTGACTTGTTGTTCGACCATCGAGAACTGCGCCAGCTGAGAGGCATATTCGGAGGAATCCAGAGGTTCAAGCGGATCCTGATTGCGCGCCTGCACGGTCAGCATGCGCAGAAAGGTCTCGAAATCTGACGTCAGTGCCGAGCGTTCCGAATTGTTGTTTGCGCCGGGATTTGCACCCGTTGCGGTCACTGAATTGGTCGCTGAAATCATCAATTAAAGCCTCATATCAAGGCCCCTTTCAGGGCCGGCCGAAAGTGTGGGTGCCTTATGGTCCGCGTCACGAACCATTTCGACCGTTTCTGAGGAAGGGTCAGGCTCTGATGGATCACCATGCCGGGACGAGTCCCCGGACATGCTAAGATCAAGCGACAGATCCCCATAACCCAGCTTTTCGAACTCAGCCGACAGAATCGCAATGTGTCGCCGCATCAGGTCCAGTGTTTCGGGCCGTTCGGCCGCGATCGATAGATGAAACCCGTCTTCTCGACCGTTGAGCGTGATTGATACGCGCCCAAGCTCTTCGGGGTTCAGGGCTATTTCAACGCCACCGGTATTTGGTCGGGTCAAAATCGAAGCGGCCAGTTGCCCCGCAATCGTGCGTGCCGTTTCCGCGCGGGCTGCGGCGACGGGCATCGCTTGCGTCGTGTCGCGTATCGTGTGGCCCACCGCTGTGTCTTTGACAGCAAAAAGGTCATCAACTTCCGCGCTGATCGCCGTTTCCGCAATAGCATCGCCCGGAGCCCGGTCGAGATTCCAAGCTGTTGCCTGCGGTTTCAAGGCGGCAGAAATGACAGTTTGCTGGGTTATTCGAGCCTCTACAGGCTCAACTGCGCGTGCGACGAGTGGCACCTCTGTTTCAGGACTTGGCGGTTCCAGTTTCGAAAACGTATCCCCCACAAAGCTAGCATTTAGCGCGTCTGAGGCCGGCATTTGGTGTAGATATCCATTTCCGCTAACATCATGGATCGGAACTTGGGTTGGCGCTCGAAGAACGTTTGCGTCAGGCCTTGGGGCAGCCGCTTCGGGCAAGCCTGTATTTTGTCTTAGCGTTGAGTTTTCAGAGGCCAACTGCGAAATTTGCTGTACCGGGCTGGGCGGAGCGGCAACATGGTTCGTCTCACCGACGGCAAAATCTGCGTGGTGTTTCGGCGCATCTGCGACCTCTTGCGCAGCCACCTGCAGTTGGGCGGGCTCTAGTTCGTCGGTTTTGATTGTCTCAGTTGAATCTGCCGTAGAAACAGATGGAATTTCTGATTGTTCGGATGGCAGGTTTGAATCAGCCACAAACGGATCTACATCCTTCAACTCGATTTGTTCGACATCCTCATTGAGCACTTCCTCAAAGGCAAACCCACCTTTGGTATCACGCTCTTTACCCTGAGATGCCCCCGGTTTGTCACCCGTGGCAGATGCAGGCGACATGATCGTCAGCGGGTTGGTCATTTTTCGCTCCGGGGTTTCTTTGATCTGGCCGGCACTGTGCCCACAGGAAGTTACGTTTATTTTAACCGCTTTCCCCTTTGATCGAGAAAGTTCATAGCAATTTTCGGAGAATCCGATGACGATTACATCTACCAGTGCGACCATGCACTCCGCCCAGATTCCACAGAAGCTGAAAGCCGCCTCTGTTGAGCTGGAAGCCGCTTTTCTGGCTGAAATGCTCAAGTCAGCAGGACTCGGCCAAGCACGAAGTTCCTTTGGCGGTGGCGCAGGCGAAGATCAGTTTGCTTCGTTTCTGGTGCAACAGCAGGCACAGCAAATGGCAAAGGCGGGTGGAATCGGCCTTTCGGAAATTTTGTTCAATGCAATGATGGAGAAGTCCGATGGATAAAGATCTGATTCAGGCACTGGAAGACCTTTTGGATCTGGAGCGCACAGCCCTGGTTCAGGGGGATTTGACCGATCTGGATCGATTGGTGCCTGAAAAAGAGAATCTGATCGATGCAATAAATGATCTGCAGGTGTTGGAAAGCGATGATCTGATCCGGATCCAGACGAAGGTCGTGCGCAATCAAGCCCTATTGAATAGTGCGGCCGAGGGTATTCGGGCTGTGGCGGACCGAATGGCGGAACTGAAACAGGTCCGGCAGGAGTTCAGTACTTATGACGCCTCGGGGCAGCGTAGTGGGTTTGCCTTGCGATCGCGGGCAAAGCTGGAAAAACGGGCATAGCATCAGGTTTGATTCAAATTCGAGATTTCGGATTTGCCCGTCTTAGCACTCCGTTAGGAGATCGGGGGCAAATGTGGCGATGCACCTGAAACAACGGGTGGCGCGAAGGCCACAAGGCACGACGCACAGGTCAGAACGACAGAATGCCTGCCGGTTTGGTGGGTCCAACATGGGCGTCAAACGCGCCCGAACGCTAAGAGGATGACAAATATGTCCAGCATTCTGACGAACAATGGCGCAATGGTTGCGCTGCAAACTCTCAAATCGGTCAACAAGAACCTCGCACAGACGCAAAACGCGATCTCGACCGGCAAGGATGTGGCTACAGCCAAGGATAACTCGGCTGTCTGGGCCATCTCAAAGGTGATGGAATCAGACGTCAACGGCTTCAATGCGATCAAGGACAGCCTGGCCTTGGGTGAATCCACTGTCGCAGTTGCTCGAAACGCCTCAGAAACTGTGACGGATCTGCTGAACCAGATGAAAGGCAAGATCGTTGCGGCGCAAGAAGACAACGTTGATCGTGCTAAGATCAACACCGATGTGGCCGCGCTTAGGGATCAGATCGAATCGGTTGTCGGCGCTGCCCAGTTCAATGGCCTCAATCTGGTGAACGGTGGGGCTGGCGCAAGCATTCTG
This sequence comes from Ruegeria sp. SCSIO 43209, assembly GCF_019904295.1. Classification (NCBI taxonomy): domain Bacteria; kingdom Pseudomonadati; phylum Pseudomonadota; class Alphaproteobacteria; order Rhodobacterales; family Roseobacteraceae; genus Ruegeria; species Ruegeria sp. SCSIO 43209. The sequence goes on along the minus strand of NZ_CP065359.1, from coordinate 2,928,440 downwards.
TCCTCTTTGGATCGAGACAATGCAGGCAACGTGACAGCGTCTTCCATTAGCGTATCGGCGCAAAACCTGTCGACAGGTGGTTACACTGCTGCCGACGTGTTCACTGGAACTGACGGGGTCACTGCGGATACGGCCGACGCATTCGGATTTTCGTTGGATGGAAACGGCGGAAGCGATGATGATGGAAGCATCGTGATCGCTGATCCGGGCACATTGTCCGCTGGTGATACTTTCACGGTCCGACTGGGCGACGATGTCGCGTCTTATACAGTCCGGGCTGAGGATATCGCCGCAGGCAACGCGCCCGAAGAGATCATCGCTGCGGGGCTGAAAGCTGCCATCGAAGCTTCGGATGCCAATGTTTCGGTCGTCTATGATCCGGGTACGAATGCTGCACAGCTCGATATCACCAACGAAGGGTCAGATTCGCTGCAGATCAGCGGTCAATATGCCAACGCCAACTCTGGCGGTCTAGGCGCTCTGGCCTCGATTGATGTGTCGACTTCTGCCGGCGCATCCGCAGCGCTTGGTGCGATCGAAGGCCTCATCGATACTGCGATTGATGCCTCGGCGGCCTTTGGTTCGGCGCAGGGTCGGATCGAGACCCAGAAAGAGTTCATCTCGAACCTGTCTGACTCGTTTAAATCCGGTATCGGCTCGTTGGTTGACGCTGACATGGAAGAAACCTCGGCGCGACTGCAAGCGTTACAGGTCCAGCAACAGCTGGCAACCCAATCGCTATCGATCGCGAACCAGGCGCCACAGTCCATCCTGTCGCTGTTCCGCTAACTTTGGAACTGATCCGGGGCACGCACGCTGTGCCCCGGACTTAATCGCCCGCTGAAGGACAATTGGAAGGATTTCAAGTGACACCGCAAACGCTTGCTCACCGCGCTTATGCGCAATCTGCTGCACCGACGCGAACACCTCGGGATACAGAGTATGAGGCGATTTCCAGGATTACACATCGGTTGAAGGCTGCTTCCACGCGGAAAGCGGCTGATTTCGGAGGGTTCGTTCAAGCCTTGCACGAAAATCGCCGGCTGTGGACTGTGCTGGCAACCGATGTGGCGGATGCGGATAACGGGCTGCCGAGCAATCTGCGGGCGCGGATTTTCTATTTGGCTGAGTTTATCGAACAACACAGCAGCCAGGTGCTGGCGAACAAGGCGACCGTTGAGCCGCTGCTTGAGATCAACATGGCCGTGTTGCGCGGGCTACGTCAAATGAGGGGCAACTGATGGGGGGTCTGGTCCTGAAACTTGCCCCAAAGGAACGGGTTCTGATCAATGGTGTTGTAATCGAAAACGGGGATCGACGCAGTCGGTTTTCGATCATGACACCTCAGGCAAATGTCCTGCGCCTGCGCGATGCCATTCACCCGGAAGAGGTCAACACGCCGGTACGCCGTGTCTGCTATGCCGCGCAGTTGGTTCTGTCAGGCGATACCGAACCTGAGCAGGCGCGCCAGCAACTTCTGCGGCGCGTGGAAGAGCTGAGCCAGGTTTTCACGGATGCCGACAGTCGCCGGGTCCTTGCCAACGCAACTGAAGCATTGGTGGCAGAGCAATACTATAAGTGTTTAAAGGCCTTGCGTTCACTGTTGCCGCGCGAAGAACGTCTGATGGCGTATCAGCAGTGACCTTCCAGCCGGTCATACCTTCAGGTGGTCTGGTTGGCTGGCGCTTTTTGCAGCGTACCTATGATGCGCAGCTTCAAAGCTATTCTGCCTCGGGGATCAATGAACGGGACTCAAGGTATTTTCTAGACAATATCGGCAAGGTCCAGACGGCCGAGGATCTGGTTTCGGACCGACGGTTGTTGCGGGTGGCATTGGGTGCGTTTGGCTTGGAAAGTGATCTCGACAATCGGTATTTTGTCCAAAAAATCTTGTCCGATGGAACGCAGGCTGACGATGCGCTTGCGAACAGGCTGGCCGACGGCAGGTACCGTGATTTTGCCAATGCCTTTGGACTTGGTCCCGGCGATGTGCGCAAGACCGGATTGGTGGACGCCATGGAAAAGATCGCTGACGACAACTTGATTGCGCGATTTGAAATCTCGGTTGGTGAAGCAGATGAATCGATGCGTATCGCGTTGTACACCCAGCATGCTTTGCGCGATCTGGCTGGCCAGGGTGGCAGTGAGGACAGAAGGTGGTTTGATCTGATGGGGCTGCCTCCCTTGCGCCGCATGATGGAAACGGCATTGGGGCTGCCTTCAGCATTTGCGCAACTGGATATCGACAAGCAGCTTGAGGTGTTCAAAGATCGATTGCAGCGCGTTACAGGGTCATCCGATTTGGCGCAGTTCACTGAAGGTGAGGCAATCGACAAACTGACCGACACGTATCTGGCCCGCAATCAGATCAATCAAATCCAACAGACGATCTCACCTGCGCAGACGGCTCTGATCCTGCTGGGCGGTGGTTTTTGAACCATTGATGTCAACCAGACACGGTGTGTACGGTTTCTCGCGCAAGGCCATAGGTTGACCGATCCGAGATAGTGAGTGGCACAATTTGAGGTTCAACTCTTGCGAAGTAAACTGTCAAATCAGGCATCGGCTGAGGTTTGCAGGGCAAATGATTTGATCGGTTGCGAGACGTTGTGCAGCTTGATCGCCCCTAAAGGGATCGCCTGTTTGCAAACAGGTTCGATATCTTGCGAGACAACAATTCTATGTCCGACGGTTTTGCCATATTCGCCCAATCTGGCAGCGACATTGGCGGCCTGACCGATCACGGTAAAGTCCAACCGTTCGCGTGAGCCCACATTGCCATAGGTGACGCGGCCATAGGCGACACCAATCGAGCAGTCGAAATCATGATCACTTCCGTCACTGCGCAATTCACCCAGTTTTTCGACGATCTCAGTTGCCGAAAGCTGCGCGCTGGATCGGGCTTTGGCGGCATCGTCACCCGCCGGGAAGACGGCAAGAACAGCGTCGCCGATGAATTTCAGAACTTCTCCGTCATGGTCGTGCACGATCCCTGAAACTGTCTCAAAAAACGCATTCAGTAGCTCGATATAGTCATCACGCCCCAGTTTTTCTTCCAATGCGGTTGAATTTCGAAGATCGCAAAACATGATCGCCGCATCTATGTCATCGCCATCACCGCGGCGAATCTCGCCCCCCAGAACGCGCGCACCGCTGCGCTTGCCTACATAGGTTTCCAGCAGAACCTGCGCGTTTTCGCGCTGCATGAAGACCTCGTAGAACCGCGCGATGACGGTAGAGCATTCAAAAACCAGGCCCAGATTCTCAGTCGTGAACCCATCGGGATGATCGCAAGTCAGTGTCAGGACATTCGTTCGCCCATCCGAGAAAGGCAGTGGCATGGCAACGTAATCGGTGGCCCCTTTTGCGCGCAGGTCTTCGATGATCGGAAAGCTGTTATGCGGATTGTCGTTGTTCAGGCGCTGCCGGACACCACCCAACCCGTTTGAAACGTGACGCAGGGGGCTGTTGGTAAAGGCAGGGTGATCATGAATTTCATAGGTCGGAGTGTGGGTCGAAATCTCAGCCGAGTCTTTCTCCCAGATATAGTGTTTGCCTGCGATCAGCGGATGCAGCGACCAGACCAGAATGCTTAGGCGTTGAATAGCGATGCCATGTTCCAGCATTTTCTCAGCCAGCGTTTTTGTAAAGGCATCAGGAGTGTTAATTTCGGACGCACCGCGCATCAGCCAATCGATCAGGGGGCCGCTGATATTGCCATCGTCGGGTTGACGCAGTTGGTTGTCGCCGAGGTCGATCCGCGTCGCGGTATCCGGCATGAATCCAATATGGCCCTGAATGGCCGCGCTTTCAGGGAAGGCGTCTTCATAAGCCCAAATCGAGTTCGTAAGGCGCTCTTCCGGTAGGCTAATGTCGTGATAGGTTGCGGTACCCTTGAAGGGGCAGAACGTCTGCAATTCGGTCTCAGGGCCGAGTTCGACGCACAGGTCTTCGCGCGGAACATAGATCGCGGGAGGTAGCCGCGTTTCGTACATGACTTTGGCGTTGTGGCTTTCGGCCAGGAGTATATCACCACGGTAGATCGCGATCCGTCCCTGCAGCGGCTCAACGGATATCCCATAGCCTTTGACATTCGGTGTGGCATGGACGTTCATCTGCAACCTCCCTTGGCCAAGCCCTTATATCATGGGTCTTGAGGGCGAGAATTCCAAGATGCGCACGTAGATTTTACCGCAATGGCATCCTCAGACCATTTGAATGACGTCTTTCTCAATCGACAGCATATAGCCCTTCTTGGCGATGTTCTTCACCAGCAGCTCACTGACCATCTGATTTCCCAAGGCGTCGCGCAGGCGTTTGATCCGGGTTGCCCCAGCGGCCTCATCGCAATCTGCAGCGTTTCTGCCCGAGATCATCGCTTCGATCTGGGCACCCGACAGGACCTCGTCATCAAGCCGGGATTCAGCCAGAACTGAAAGCGTTTCCATCGCGGCGGGGGTCAACTTAAAATCCATGTTGTTGAGATAAACGGTATTCTCTTCACGGCTGATCAGCAGGGATGTTACCTGGATCCCCGTCCGTTCAATCTGGGCCATGCGGCGGTTCAGTAGAACCAGCATGACCAGAAAAACAAGTGCGGTGATCAGCATGGCGCTGGCAAAGACCAACAGCACGAAGATGACCATTCGATAGCTGGATAGCGTATCGGCAAAGGCGGTGCCCGATTGCGCCAGAATCTCGAGCAGACGGATTTCCGATTGCGAGGTCAGGTCAGCCTCGACAAACAGCCGTTCAACCCGCGCGTTGAAGGCATTTGCGTCCGGTAGCGTCCAGAACAGGAAAACCGCTGCAGTCACCAGGATCGCGACGATTGCCGCAATCCCCAGACCAACCAGCCGAACCCCCGAACGACGCGCCTCAGTAACGGAGATAGTATTTTCCGGCATTGGCCTTCCTTTGATCCAATCCACCCGCCTCGAAAACGGTCATCACGTTCAGCAGGGTCCAGCCGTTTGATTTCAGCCGCTTGGCGACTTCTTTCCGGGCCGAGCCTTTATCGCAGCTTGAGACCTGCATGACGCCATAGTGCAGGCGTAAGGGATTGTCCTGCTTGGCCTTGTAGTCGGCATAGCAATCTGCCGCGATGGCTTGCGACCCAACCGATATCAGGGCCGTCAGAGCCAGAGAAGAGAGGATCTGTTTCATGGGCTGCATCCTGCGCATGGGTTGGGTGGATATTCAATAACCTCAGGGGGTTTGTGGTGCTGATATTGAATAACAGTATGCCGTTATTGCTTGTCTGAACGGGGTGGTCGCAGTGTCAGGTTATCAAATTCGCGGTCGGTAACCGGCCTGCCCATTATCCGAAAGGACACGCATCATGCACCGGAAATTTATCGCTCTGATCATAGCAACCGCCGTCGCCATTACGGGGATCTCAGCGTCGCAGGCACGGGCGGCAGATACCCGAGATATTCTCGGCGGATTGGCTGCGATCGCGCTCATAGGTGCTGCGGTCAACCACTATCATCAGGAGAAAAAGCGCGACGAAGAGGCAGAGCGCCGCAAGCGTCACAAGCAGGCCGCAGCCAAGGCGAAGAAGGCCAAGAAAAAACATGCTGTACGCCCGTTGCCAAAGCGCGTGGCCCGTTATGACCTACCACAGCGTTGCCTGCGCACGTTCAATGCCTATTCGAACAAGCGTCCGCTGCTTGGGCCGAATTGCCTGAAGAAGTACTATAAACATGCCGATAGCCTGCCACACCAATGCAAGGTTGGTTTCTGGAATGGTAAAAAGGTAAAACGGGCATACGAACCCGCCTGCCTGCGCCAGAAAGGATACCGTGTCGTTTACCAGTAACAGGTTTCGAGCAGGAGTGGCGCCATAGAAGCGCCGCGCGGGAGAGGGTGGCGCAAGCTGCCCTCTCTTTTTTCTTGCGAAGCGCTACGAAACGCGATTTGCCAAGGGTATGATGACACCTGATTATGAACTCGAACGGGCTTTGCTGGCACGCGGATATACCCGAATTGCCGGGGTGGATGAGGTTGGGCGCGGTCCGCTGGCCGGCCCGGTTGTAGCCGCAGCGGTTATTTTGAACCCGGATGACATTCCCGCTGGGTTGAACGATTCAAAAAAACTGACGGCCAAGCGTCGCGGCGGTTTGGATGAGATATTGCGCGACCGGGCAGAGGTCGCGGTGGCCGAAGCCACGGTTGCAGAGATCGATGAGCATAACATCCTGCGCGCCTCGCATCTGGCGATGGTACGCGCGGTAGCTGCGCTGGACCCGGCTCCGGATTTCTTGCTGATTGATGGCAACATGATCCCGCGCGGTATGAAATTACCCTCGCAGGCGGTGGTGAAGGGCGACGCACGGTCGGTGTCGATTTCGGCAGCGTCGATCATTGCAAAAATCTGGCGTGATCAGCTGATGGTGGATTTGGCGCAACAGCATCCCGGCTATGGGTGGGAGGCGAATGCCGGATATCCGACAAAACGGCACCGCGAGGCGTTGCAAAATCTTGGCGTGACCCCACACCATAGACGTTCGTTCAAACCAGTCCACAATATCTTGTATCAAGAGTAAATCGTAAGTCGCTGATTCAAAAAAGAAATTGACGGCGAATCATCTTTGACTCATCCTTGTCTCAACCAAATGAGCGCAAAAGCGCCGTGGAACTGAGGCAGTGATATGACCACAATCAAGACAAAGGGCGCAGCCGCGCTCCCTTTAAACACGATTCTATCCGGCGACTGCATCGAGGCGATGAACAGTCTGCCCGAGGCGTCGGTTGACCTGATTTTTGCGGACCCCCCATATAACTTGCAGCTGAAAGGTCAGTTGCACCGGCCTGATAACTCGCAGGTGGATGCGGTCGATGACCATTGGGATCAGTTTTCCAGTTTTGGGGCGTATGACCAGTTTACCCGCGACTGGCTGAAAGCGGCGCATCGTTTGCTGAAACCCAATGGCGCGATCTGGGTGATTGGCTCGTATCACAATATCTTCCGTGTGGGGTCGGCCCTGCAGGACGCGGGTTATTGGATTCTGAACGACGTTGTCTGGCGCAAGTCGAACCCGATGCCGAATTTCCGCGGCAAGCGATTTACCAACGCGCATGAGACGATGATCTGGGCCTCCAAGCGCGAAGGCGCGAAATACACCTTCAACTATGAGGCGCTGAAGGCCCTTAACGAAGGTGTGCAGATGCGCAGCGACTGGGTTCTGCCGATCTGCACCGGGCATGAACGGCTCAAGGATGAAAACGGCGATAAGGCGCATCCGACGCAGAAACCGGAATCACTGCTGCATCGCGTGTTGATTGGTTCGACCAATCCCGGTGACGTGGTGCTGGATCCGTTCTTTGGCACGGGCACCACAGGTGCTGTAGCGAAAATGCTGGGGCGTGAGTTCATTGGGATTGAGCGCGAAGAAAGTTATCGCAAGGTGGCTGAAAAGCGTATTTCAAAGGTCCGTAAGTTTGACCGCGAAGCGTTGGAAGTCAGCGCTAGCAAGCGCGCTGAGCCGCGCGTGCCCTTCGGCCAATTGGTCGAACGCGGCATGCTGCGCCCGGGTGAGGAACTGTATTCGATGAACCAACGCCACAAGGCCAAGGTCCGCGCCGACGGGACTCTGGTAGGGCAGAACGTCAAAGGTTCGATCCATCAGGTTGGCGCGCATCTGGAAAATGCACCGTCTTGTAACGGCTGGACCTATTGGTGCTTCAAACGCGATGGCAAAACCGTGCCCATCGACGTGTTGCGTCAGCAGATTAGGGCCGAATTGCATAACTGAATACCGCCGGTGCCTGTGGCCTGACACAAGGCACTACGCCTTGCCCCGCCGTTACCGGCGGGGTCTTTTGTTTTTGCCTGTGAGATGATTGCATAGGGCAGCCCCTGACAGCCCTTTTGGGAGATAAAGGCAATGACCGAGACCACCGCCAGTCAATCCCGCCTTAGCCGGTTCTTTGTTACGCAACCGGACAACTTCGATCTGGACAACAAATATACTGAGGCAGCACTGGAACGACACAAGCGAGAGGGGCTTGAACTGGCCGTTCGTGCACGCTGGATCGCGATGGCGTTGACCGGGCTTTTGCTGATCTATCTGAATCCCCAGTGGGAGGTCCTATGGTACCATTTCATCCTGCTTCTGATCTGCGCCAATGGTTGGCTGATCCAACGCGCGGGTCGTGTGGGGCAATCCCGGACCGAGTTGCTTTTGATCTTCGTCGATCTGCTGATCATGACGCTGGGGATGATTGTGCCCAACCCGTTCAGCGACGATGTGCGACCACTGGCGATGCAGTATCGGTTCGACAATTTTCAATATTTCTTCATTATCCTAGCAGCAGGGACGCTTGCCTATTCTTGGCGCACTGTCATTGCGATCGGTTCGTGGACGGCGATGATGTGGACGGCTGGATGGGTGATCGCTTGGTGGGTCGCCACCCCGATCCCCGGGATTAGCGAGCGTGTGGCCGAGGCTTTGTCAGGCTACCCGGATGTGGCCGAGTTCATGGATCCCAACAGTTTCATGCCAACCCTACGCATCCAGCAGGTGATCGTTTTTGTCATGGTCGCAGTGACGCTTGGGGTGTCGATGCGCCGCCTCAATCGCTTGCTGATGTCCAATGCTGGGCTTGAACGTGAACGTGCTAATCTGTCTCGATACTTTTCGCCGAATGTGGTGGATGAGCTGAGCCAGAACGACGAACCTCTGAAGCAGGTCCGCAAAGAGGATATCGCGGTTCTATTTATCGACATCGTTGGCTTCACCAAGTTTTCGGCTGGCCGTGATCCATATGAGGTTATTGAAGTTTTGCGTGGTTTCCACGCCCGAATGGAGACCGAGGTGTTTCGCCATCACGGAACACTCGACAAATACTTGGGCGATGGGCTGATGGCCACGTTTGGAACCCCCGTACCCGGAGAGCTGGATGCAAGCAATGCACTGGCGTGCGCGCGGTCCATGGTCGAGATGATCGACCGTTGGAATTTGGAGCGCAAGCGCGCGGGTGAGCCAGAGATTCAGATCGGGGTCGGGGTTCATTATGGCTCGGTCGTACTGGGGGATATCGGTGCAAACCGGCTGGAATTTGCAGTGATCGGCGATGCGGTGAATGTTGCCGCGAAGCTAGAGGCCCTGACGCGCGATTTTCAAGCGCGCATCATTGTCAGTGATGCATTGCGGTCTCAGGCCCTAAGCGAGACGCCAAATGCGCAAGACATGATGACCGGGTTTGCACAGTACTCGGACCAGCCTGTTCGCGGTGTTACAGCCCCGATGGATGTCTGGGTGCTGTAGCAACCAGGGCTCCCGCCTGTCAGCACCGCATCTAAGATGCGATCCTTCCCGTTGGGCCGGGCAGCGCGCTGCAGTCAGGTGCGAGGGGCAGGGTTGTGCGCTTTGTTGTAAGGCTTCCAGTTGGTGATTTCGGGATAGTATTGACGCCGCCAAGCGCGGACCCTCGGATTCATGATACGCCGCCACAAGGGCGGAATCATCGCGGCAAGGGTCATGACCGGATATCCATGAGGCAGTTGCGGCGCTGCGTCCTGCGTATGGTGTTGCAGCAATGGGAAGCGGCGGTTGGGCTTGTAGTGGTGATCCGAGTGGCGTTGCAGGTTGATCAACAGCCAGTTTGAAGCCTTTTGTGACGCGTTCCAGGAATGGCGCGGGTGCACATGCTCGTACTTGCCATCGCCCAGATATTTGCGCGTCAGCCCGTAATGTTCGACATAGTTGACGAGTTCAAGCTGCCAGATCGCGGTGCCGGCCTGTACCAAAAACAGGCCTAGCCCTGCCCATCCGCCGATCAGAAATGCTAGCAACAGCATGGCTCCTTGCAGGCCCCAATAGCGCCAGAACGGGTTTGCCGGGTCGGTCCACGGGCGGTCTTTGCGGGCCAGTTTTTCCCGCTCGGCGCGAAAGGCTGAGATGAGGCTTTGGCGCAGAACGCGCGGATAGAACCGGTGGAAACCTTCGTTGTAGCGCGCGGTTACCGGATCGCGCGGAGTTCCGACGTAGCGGTGGTGAACCAGCAGGTGCTCGGACCGGAAATGGGAATAAAGGACCATCGACAACAGGAAATCGCCCAGCCAGCGTTCCAGTTTGCCTTTCTGATGCATCAGCTCGTGGCTGTAGTTGATCCCGATCGTTCCGGAAAGGACGCCCATGCCGAAGAACACGCCGATTTTTTCGACCGAGCTCATATCTACGGCTCGGGTAGTGTACCAGATCAGCCCATAGAGCGTGAGGAATTGCACCGGTGCCCAGGCTTTGGTCAGCCAGATATACCATTGCAGCCCCGCATCTGGCGTATCCGGGTCGGCGTTTTCAAGGTTTAGGCCGGTCAGCCGGTCAAGCACCGCAAAGACCCACCATGTCGAAAGCGGTACCAGCAGGACCCACCATCCGCCTGCAGTGGTGGTCATCCAGATCAGTGGGATCAGGAGGTATGAGACCCAAAAGGGAAGGGCGGATTGCCAGCGGGACAGGGTGTCAGATGCGATCATGTTGAGGCTCCGAAACGTTGGCGGCACCGTAGACCGCGCACTGGGCTTTGCCCAGCAGTCTATTGGCCGCGCCAGAGGTCAAAAGCCTTGCGCATAACCGTGGGCAGGTCGCTGGGCCTGAATTGGTGTTTGTCCATGACAGTCAGACCGTTCGGATCGCAACCGTCTGGCAATTCGGTTGTCCAAATACGCAGGATCAGGTGAAAGTGGGTGAAGGTGTGTCTCACTTCACCGGGGATTTCGTGCCATCGCGCCGGGAACGGAGGGCTTTCCAGCGGTGTTTCGGACCAGTCCGAGCCAGGCCAGCCCAACATTCCGCCCAGCAAACCCTTATCGGGGCGGCGTTCCAACAGCAGGGCACCATCTCCGCGTTGGGCGATGTAGATGTGGCCCAGCCGGGTGGGTTTGGGCTTCTTGGGCGTTTTTTGCGGCAGTTCCACCTGCGTCCCCGCCTTCCGCGCCAGACAGGCCGCATGTAGGGGGCAAATACCGCAAGTCGGAGATTTTGGAGTACAGATCGTTGCACCCAAATCCATGACAGCCTGCGCGTAATCTCCAGGCCGGTGCTGCGGGGTCAATGCCGCGGCTTTTTTCTTTAACAGGGGTTTTGAGGCGGGCAGGGGTTCGTGAATATCATAGAGCCTTGCCATGACCCGTTCGACATTGCCGTCCAGGACAGTTTCGGGTCGATCAAATGCGATGGCTGCTATGGCCGCCGCCGTATAGGGGCCAATGCCCGGCAGTTCCAGTAGTGCATCGTAATTGTTGGGAAACTGCCCGTCATGCGCGGACGCAACCACCCGCGCGCATTTCAGAAGGTTGCGGGCGCGGGCGTAATAGCCCAGGCCAGCCCATTCCCCCATGACCTGATCATCTTGCGCATTGGCAAGGGCTTCGACGGTTGGCCAGCGCGTGGTGAAACGAACAAAATAGTCGCGAACAGCGGCAACGGTCGTTTGTTGCAGCATCACTTCGGATAGCCAGACGCGGTAGGGGTCTGGTGCTACGCCTGCGGCACGCGCTGCCGGGCCAATACGCCAAGGCATTTCACGTGCGTGGCGGTCGTACCAATCCAGCAGCGTATTGCTCAGGTCAGATTCGGTGCAGTCACGCAAGTTTTATGTAACTCTCTGTCGGGTTTCACTGGCGTCCGGGTATCAGCCTATTACAATAGCGGCGCAGGAGTTGGAAACCAGATGCAACGCAGACGTTCCTCGACCCGCGGGTTCAAGCGCACCGCCACTTTGCTGAACGACCGGATCAGGCAGGCCGGGGAAAGCCGGGGATTTGCCGTCTCGCGCCTTTTGACCCATTGGGCCGAGATTGTGGGCCAGGACATCGCGTCGATCGCCCGGCCGGTGAATGTGGGATACGCCAAGGGTGGCTTTGGCGCGACACTGACGGTGCTGACCACCGGGCCGCAGGCGCCAATGCTGGAGATGCAGAAAGAACAGCTGCGCGACAAAGTGAATGCGGTCTATGGTTACAACGCGATCAATCGGGTGCGTATCACCCAGACCGCGCCTACCGGATTTGCTGAGGGGCAGGCGAGTTTCGATCACAAACCGAAACAGACGAAACCGGTTGTTTCACCAGAAATCGCAGCTGAGGCCGACAATGTGTCGCGCGCGGTTGATGATGAAGATTTGCGCGCGGCCCTTGAACGTTTGGGCCGCAACGTTTTATCCAGACAGAAACGCTAAGAAAGGGCTGATGAATGAGCCGGATTGCAACCGTAATATGTGCGGCTGTCGCCGTGGCCGCTGGCGGCTATTGGCTGACAACGTCGAGTAACACGATCCCTTCGAACCCGCTTGTTGGTGCTGCTGAGGCGCAAGAGGCGGATTTGGACACCTCGACTATCGTCGAGATGGTGCAGGGGGCCGAAGACGCGCCAGTCGAGATCATCGAATATGCATCGTACACCTGCCCGCACTGCGCGAATTTCCATCAGGGCGCGTACAAGCAGCTCAAAAAGGACTTCATCGATACCGGCAAGGTAAAGTTCACTTACCGCGAGGTGTATTTCGACCGCTATGGCCTGTGGGCCTCGATGGTCGCGCGCTGTGCAGGACCTGACAAGTTCTTTGGCATCACCGACCTGCTGTATGAAGGCCAGTCGGAATGGACCCGTGCCGGAGGTCCTGCCGAAATCGTTGATGAACTGCGCAAGATCGGGCGTCTCGCTGGCATAGACAATGATCAGCTTGAGGCTTGCCTGCAGGACGGTACCCGCGCGCAGACACTGGTGGCCTGGTATCAGGAAAATGCCGAACGCGATGGAATTCAGGCGACGCCTACTTTCGTCGTGAATGGGAAGAAGGTTGAAAATCAGCCTTATGACGACTTCAAGACGCTGATCGAAGCCGAGCTTGGCAGCTAAATCCTGAATGGTCAGCCTGTTTTGGGCTGGCCATCTGCCTAAGGTGAAGGCGCGGCCTTCGCCAACAACTCTTTGACTTTGTCATCCTGATTGATTTGCAACCGAACCGGTAGGGTCAGAACTTTGCTGCGGAAAGTGGCGGGCAGGCGCACGGCGTCTTTCTCGGTTGTCACCAGTTGCGCGCCCAGTGCTTTGGCCTCGTTCTCAAGCCGCGCCATCAGTGCTGAAGTCAGTAGTTGGTGATCATCCAGTGCCTCGGCCCGCAGCAGTTTAGCGCCTTGCTGTCGCAGAGTTCCAAAGAACTTGTCCGGATAGCCTATGCCCGCAAAGGCCAGAACGGGTGTATTGTTCCAGTCCATTCCGGTTTGGAGCGGACACACCTCGCCGGTGGCGTGTGGGACCGTCAGGGCAGGTTCCCATCTTTCTGAAAATGTTGACTGCGCTGCGGCGTCCCCAAGCGACAACACGAGATCGGCACGTTTCAATCCAACGGCCACGGGCTCTCGCAGTGGACCGGCAGGCAGGCAAAGGCCATTGCCAAATCCGCGCTGCGCATCCACTACGATGATCGAAAAATCCTTGGCAACTGCGGGGTTCTGAAAACCGTCGTCCAGCACGATCGCGGTTGCCCCTGCCGCTGCGGCTGCCTGCGCGCCCGCTGCACGATCTTTGGCGACCCAGACCTCGGCAAACGCGGCGAGCAACAGGGGTTCGTCCCCGACCTGAGCCGCTGTGTGTTTGCGCGGGTCGACCTGCACCGGGCCTTCCAGCGAGCCACCATGGCCTTTGGTCACGACATGAGGTTGATGCCAGGTATCCCTCAAATATTCCAAAACCCAGATCACCGTCGGTGTCTTCCCTGTGCCACCGGCATTCAGGTTGCCAACGCAGATAACCGGTACGCCCGGCGAGATGCCTTGCCCGCTCGCCACGCGACGGGCGGTTGCAGCGGCATAGAGGCGACCAAGTGGCGCCAACAGCCTGGCGCGCAGATCCAACCGATCAGGGGCTGAGTTCCAGAAGTCAGGTGCCCGCATCGTCACGCCCTCGCCGGTCCAGTGTATCCTGTACCATATCGATCAGTTGGTCCGCCTGTGGAGCCCCTTCGGTGACAATCCGCCATCCGGCCAATGCCATGTCTGCTGTGCGGTCAGGTGCCAACAATTCGACAACGCCATCGCCCAACTCTGTTGCGGTTCGTATCTTCAACGCGGCTTTTGCCTGCCCCAATCTGTCATAGAGACTGCGATGCTTGCTGACATGAGGCCCATGGATTACCGCAGATCCCAAGGCGACTGCGGTCAGAGGGTCGTGCCCCCGCGCCCCGCGTTCCAGTGAACTTCCCATGAAGGTAACTGCGGATACACGATGCCAAAGGCCCAGATCCTCGGGCTCGGCTGTTAGAATCACTTGTGTGGTGTCTTCGATTGGATGGCCTTCATCCCAGTTGGCGCATCGAAGGTCCATCGCTTCGAGGCGTTTAAACAAGGGCGCTGACTCGGACATATCCGCCACATGCAGGACCAAAGCCAGACGTGGCAGCATCCGCAAGGCCTGACGATGGGCCGTCAGAACCGAGATGAATTCCTTGTCCTGAACCCATGCGGCCAGCCAAACCGGGCGCCCGGCCATTGTGTGAGTGGTTTCGATCAATTCATCTTCGGGCCAGGGCTCTGGGTTGGGGCTGATATGAAGTGGTGGCGCGACCGAGATTTTTGCCGAGTTCACTCCCAGGCGTCGGATTTGGCGTGCGCTGTCATCATTGGGCGCAAGTATCGCTGAAAAGCAATCCAGCGTGTATCGCGTGATATCAGGTAGCCAACGTCCACCCCTTGCGGTTTTCACGTCGACCACAGCCTCAAGCAAAATTAGCGGAATGCCCCGCTCCTGTGCGCGTGTTATGACATTGGGCATCAGCCCACCGCCAAACCACAGCCCCATATCAGGGCGCCAGTGATCCAAGAACGTGCGCGCCGCGCCGGTATGTTCGGCGGGCAGCATTGTGATCGGGGTATCGCAATCTTCCCAGTCCTTCAGATCAACATCGGGTGGGGCGGTCAGCAACAGCGAAAGTCCCGGTCGCACAGACAGCAGCCGACGGCAAATATTGTCGACGGCCCGCAACCGATCGGGTGTACTGACATGGACCCACAGAAGTTCACCTTCCGGGCGCGCAATCTCGGGGTGGCCCGTGCTTTGCGGGACGCCCCAGGACAGGACCCGATAGGCCGCAAGGCTCAGAGATCGCGGCTTGCTCATGCCGGAATTCCGGCCCCATTCGGGTCAAGCCGGGCCTGAAGGTCCGAATGCACCGCTGAACCTGCCGCCACCACGCCGTTCAGGCGCGGGTGGGTATTGTTGAAGCGCAGAGGTTGCCCCAAACGATCGGTACAGAGCCCGCCTGCCTCGCGCAGGATCAGATCTCCGGCGGCGATATCCCATTCCCAACTGGGTCGCAACGTCAGCATCCCGTCAAACCGTCCCTGCGCAACCAGCGCCATCCGGTAAGCCAGGGACGGGCGGTATACACGGCGAAAGTCAGGGGCAGCACCGGATTGCCAGTGGCGCGGATCTAGATTGGGTTTTGCCGCCAAAATCTCGGCTTCGGGCAGGTGTGCTTGACCTGAAACTTGGATGGCAGTGCCATTCAACGTTGCACCTTGCCCTTTTGCAGCCGCATAAAGCAGATCACGTAAGGGCAGGTAGATGACGGCTGCCGTGACCTCACCGTTCTCGGTTACGGCCAGCGAATGGGCCCATGTGCGCGACCCCTCGGCAAAACTGCGGGTGCCGTCGATAGGATCAATGACAAAGACTCGATCACGGGCCAGACGGTCGGGGGAATCCTCGGTCTCTTCACTCAGCCAGCCATAATCCGGGCGGGCCGCCTGCAGATCACGTTCTAGCATCGCGTTGACGGCCAGATCGGCCTCGGTCACCGGGCCTGCGCCTTCGGGTTTATCCCAGCGCTGGGCATCAGGACCCGAATAGCGCGTGGCGATCTTTCCGGCCTCAAGCGCAGCGTCGATCAGCAGGGGCAGGTCAGTTGCCGGCAAGTGTCATCCCTTCGATCAACAGCGAGGGTACAACGCGCGATAGGTAAGGCCGCGCATCGTTTGCCGGAATGATTCGCATCAGCATGTCGCGAAGATTGCCAGCGATGGTACACTCGTTGACGGGATGGGTGATCTCGCCGTTCTCAACCCAAAATCCCGAAGCGCCGCGTGAATAGTCGCCGGTATTCGGATTGATGGTCGATCCGATCATCGAAGTGACCAAAAGCCCGGTACCCATGTCGCGCAACAACTCGGCGCGGGTCTTCTCGCCTTGCGTCAGGCTCAGGTTCCAGTTGCTGGGCGACGGCGGCCCGGATACGCCGCGCGCTGCGTTGCCGGTCGAGGTCATTCCCAATTTGCGGGCGCTGGACAGGTCTAACGTCCAGCCGGTCAGTACGCCATCTTCAACGATCGCCCTGCGCCGTGTTGCCAGCCCTTCGGCATCGAACGGGCGCGAGCCCGAAATGCGCGGGCGATGCGGGTCTTCAATCAAAGACAAATGTGCCGGTAGAACCTGTTGCCCAAGGCTTTCCTTCAGCCACGAGGCCCCGCGGGCTATCGCCGCGCCATTGCTGGCGGCCAGCAGATGGCCGATCAGGGATGATGAAATCCGTTCGTCGAACACCACCGGAAAACTGCCGGTCTGGGGCTTGCGTGCTCCCACGATCTGAACCGCACGTTCACCAGCCGTGCGACCAATCTCGGCGGGGCTGCGCAGGTCAGACTGAAAAGTCCGGCTGTCACCGTCATAGTCACGCTCCATTCCCGTCCCTTCGCCGGAAATGGCGACGCATGAGGTTGAACGGCTGCTGCGCATGTAGCCATCCGAAAAGCCGTTTGTTGCGGCAAGATGGACCCGGTGGGTACCATAGGCGGCCGCAGCGTCGGACACCTGTGAGACTCCCGCAACGTCCAGCGCTGCTGCCTCTGCCGCCAGCGCATCCTGCATCAGAGCTTCAGCGCCGGGTTCAGGGGCTGGGTCAAACAGCTCCAGCGCGTCGATATTACAGTCGGCGACCAATTGGTCAGGCGCGGCCAAGCCGGTGAACGGATCTTCGGGCGCTTCCCGTGCCATGGCCACGGCGCGCTCGGCCATCGCGGCAAGCGTATCGGGGCGACTATCCGAACTGGATACGATTGCCTGCTGTTTGCCAAGGAAGACCCGCAGCCCTAGATCGGTCGCTTCCGAGCGTTCGGCATGTTCCAATGCACCACTACGTACTTCCACAGAAACGGATGAGCCATCAATTACTATGGCATCCGCTGCCTCGGCACCTGCCTTGCGGGCTGCATTCAGCAGCTCTTCACTGATTGTTTGAGGTGTTCGCGTCATGAGGCCTCCGGTCTTGTTGTTCTGGACCTAGCCTCGGATAGTCTGTCCCGCAAGGCCTGCAGCCCACTGGCTTTATGTGCCTCGGGCGGGAAAGGCCAGCGCAGCGGCCTTTCCCAATTTGTTTGTCACTTGATACGCTGACCGTTGGCCAGGATCTGTCCATCCTCGGTAAACTCGATTTTCGAGTTCAACGTGTCCGGTTCTTCACCCGGAACAGCCATCAGACCCATCATCATACGCGCGCCCAGCGCGTCGTTTTCCGACACAAAGCCCATGCCGATCAGCTTGTCCAGCAGAGCGTTGGCCCCAACAAGTTTCAAGTTGGCAACACCTGACGGGGCAGGCAGGCCATCAAACTCTTCCGTGTTGGAGTTGTCGAACGCAAAGTCGCCATCACCGCTCAATTGGGCTCCGACCAATGATACGAGAAGCTTGTTGATCTTCAGCGAATGCAGTTCGCCCGGAACGATATCAGATGTCTCAAGCTCTTCGACGGCTTCCGGGTCCATGAAATCGACCAGAACTTTGGCGGTGCCGGTTGCATCCAACGCGATGGTCGCCGGATCGCGCGGCAGCGCACTAGCAGGGTCGAACATGCTCCACAATACGTCGGACATGGTGAAATCCGTCAGGTTCATGCCAAACCCAAATGGCTGGATTTCTTCCGAGGCCTGCACCGGAAGCTCGAATTTCAGTCCTGCATTTGCCATCGCGATTTCGATTGGAAAAGGCAGATCCGACGTGGTGACGGCTAGTTTGGTGCTGTTCTGCGCAAGATCGTAGACAAGGCGCTGTGCATCGATGCTGCCGGTAAAGCTGCCTCCTTCGGAACTGCTGCTGAGCGAGAATGGCTCACCCTCGGCAGTGCCTGCCATTTCGGTGCTGCCCGAGGCGTATGTGAATGTACCTGAAGCGGCGAACCCGGCCTTGTAGATGTCTTCAATGTTGGCGACATCCATACCGGGTGGAATGATTGTATCGCCATCAAATTTCAAACCATCTAATTTACCGCTGATCCGGCCCGTGTCTTCACTTTCGGGCTCGTTGAAGGCCACATCATAGGACAGGCTGCTGGCCGTGAACTGCTGCGCGATATCGCGCATCTCGCCGATCTGCATCTGCGATGTGCCTGCGATTTCGTTCATCTGAACGTTCAAGGCAAACATGTCGCTGGATACGGTTTCGCCATCAAACTCCATCGAGTCCATCGACAGTGTCAGGCTGTTCGCCGTATAGTCATATGTCATGTTTTCGGGGGTACCCGAAACGACCATTTCCAAGGCGTCGTGAGCGTACATCAGATCAGCCGAAAATGTCTCGCCCTCGGCTTCACCCGAAATTGTCATCGGGAAGCTGGCAGGAAAGCCGATATTGACTGTACCGTCGCCATTTTCGGTCAACGTCATCTCGGGGATGACCATGTCGAAGGTGCCTTCGGTGTCCGGAATGGCCATGGCCATCGTCATGTTCGCGATGGTGGTGACGTTGCCGGAAACGCTCTGATCGCCAGTGACGTCATAGCCCATGCCGCCCAGATAAGCCTGCCAATCGGCCCAGACATCATTGGCGGTAACATCTGCAAAGGCGCCGTTGGTTGCAACAGCATAGGCCAAAGCTGCACCGCAGCTACGGCGAAGGAAAACAGTCATAAGAGAACCCTTCTTGATCAATTTGCCGGCATGGTCGTGCCTGTAGCGGCCAGCGTCAAGGGGGAAGGGGTGGACCAATTCCCCATTTGCAGGGTACGAGTTAAGACAATTTCAAATGCAGGGATTTAAACGATGCATATGCAAGGGAAAACGGTACTGATCACAGGGGCAAGCCGAGGCATCGGAGCGGAAGCCGGGCGCGTTTTTGCCGCAGCTGGGGCCAATGTGGCCTTGGTCGCACGCAGCCGCGATCAGATTGACGCTCTGGCTGCGGCATTGGGTGAAAATGCCATGGCGCTGGCCTGCGACGTCAGCGATTTTTCCCAGGTCGAACAGACAGTTGCCGATTGCATCGACCGGTTCGGCAAGCTGGATGTGCTAATCGGGAACGCGGGCGTCATTGATCCGATCTTTCATCTTTCGAATGCCGACACCCGGGCCTGGAGCCAAGCAATCGACATCAACTTGAAGGGTGTCTTTCATGGAATGCGTGCCGTCCTGCCCATCATGCGGGCAGCAGGCGGCGGGACCGTTCTGACAGTCTCGTCCGGTGCCGCGTCGAACCCGGTCGAAGCCTGGAGCCACTATTGCGCATCAAAAGCCGGGGCCAAGATGCTGACCGAATGCCTGCATCTGGAAGAGGCGCATCACGGTATTCGCGCAATGGGCCTGTCCCCGGGAACTGTGGCCACAGATATGCAGCGGGTGATCAAGGCCAGCGGAATCAATCCAGTAAGTCAGCTGGATTGGGACGATCACATCCCCGCAGACTGGCCCGCGCGGGCGTTGATGTGGATGTGCTCGGCAGATGCGGATGAGTTCTTGGGGACCGAAATATCGCTTCGCAACGAAGACATCCGAAAAAGGGTCGGGCTGACGTGATCGAACTGACACAGGATGATGGGTTGTGGACCGTCACGTTGAACAATCCGGACAAGGCCAATGCGCTGACCTCAGCGATGCTAAGCGAATTGGTTCGCATCGCAGAGGCGGCGACCGAGGCACGTGCATTGATCCTGACGGGGGCGGGCCGGGTCTTCAGTGCGGGCGCCGATCTTGAAGAAGCGCGGGCGGGCCTTGCGACCTCCGATCTTTGGGAGAGGTTGTCGGGTGCCATTGCCGCCTTGCCCTGTCTGACGGTGGCCGCGCTCAACGGCACTTTGGCCGGTGGAGCGAACGGTATGGTGCTGGCCTGTGACCTGCGTATCGCAGTGCCCTCGGCCAAGTTCTTTTACCCGGTCATGAAGCTGGGATTCTTGCCGCAGCCCTCGGATCCCAAGCGGATGGCAGAGTTGATCGGTCCGGCCAGAACCCGGCTTATGCTGATGGCTGGACAGAAGATTTCTGCAGAAGAAGCTTATAGCTTTGGGCTGGTTGATCGGGTGGTTGAGCCCGAACATTTGATACCAACTGCACAAGAACTTGTAGCCGACAGCCTGTCCGCAGATCCGTCGGTTGCTGCGGGCATAGCCGGATTGTGCCCATGAGGTTGGCCGCGCTCCGATTGCGGGTGGCGGACCCGGATGCTTTGGCGGCGTTTTATCGTGATGCGCTTGGCATGTCTGTCAGGGTTGAAGGCGCCAATCGTCGTCTTGGATATTCCGGTCAGGATGCCGATCTGTTGCTGATGCCGGGCGGCGGGGGCTACCGTCATGATCCGGGGCAGCGGTATTGGAAGATCGGGATCACGTTGCCGGATGTTGATCTTGCCGCAGAACACCTGCGCCAGAAGGGTATCCCGGTCAGCGCGCCGCGGCAGTTTCTGGATATCGGCTATATGTGCCATCTGAATGACCCCGAAGGGTTTGCCATTGAACTGCTGCAGCAGGATTTCGAGGGCAACCGACCGGTTGATGCTACAAGCCCGGACGCCCCCTTCGCGAAGGCCTGTATCGGCCAGATCACTTTGCGAACCGGCGATATTGCAACCGAAGATGCGTTTTGCCGATCCATGGGACTGTCTTTGCTGTCTCTGCAGGATGTCGAACCTCACGGGTTCGATTTGCATTTCTATGCGTTCACCGCAGAGGAGCCTCCCAACCCCGATCTCTGGGCGGTTGAGAATCGCGAATGGCTGTGGAAGCGCCCATATACCACGTTGGAATACCAGCATATTCCGAACGCTCGGTTTGCTCCGGTGCCGGATTATCTTGGGATCGAGGTTGAAGGGCTGACCGACCCGAAAAAGGATGTGTTCGGTGATCCCTGGCTTCCGGCCTGATCAACGTCTGCGCCGTTTGCCCGGCACTTTTGAGCGAAACCCCGGCGGGCGTTTGCTCACCCAATTCAGGAACTTCTCAAGCCTCGGATGTTTGCGCAGTGCATCGACAGTGTGGAAGTCACGCGCCAGTTCGGCCTCGGTCAGTGTCGCGTGAATCTCTTTGTGGCATATCTGATGCAATAAAACCGTGGGCCCGCCCTTGCCTCCCTTAAGTTTTGGGATCAGATGGTGCAGGCTTCCACCACCTTCGGGGATCGGACGGTTGCAGAGCGGGCAGATCGGATCGGAATTTGCCATGACCTAACTTCGCGCTGATGCGTGTACAGGGCAAGAGGGACACAATGGCGCAAACCATGGTCATCGGAGCAGGGCCAGCGGGGCTAATGGCCGCCGAACAGCTTGCCGCCGCCGGGCACGAGGTTGTAGTGGCCGAAGCCAAGCCGTCTGTCGCGCGTAAATTCCTGATGGCGGGTAAGTCCGGCCTGAACCTGACCAAGGATGAGCCTTTTGACATGCTTATGGGCGCATACGGGGATGCAAAGGATTGGTTGCATCCGATGATACAAGCGTTTGACGCACAGGCGGTGAAGGCTTGGGCCGGTGATCTTGGGCAAGAGATGTTCACGGGCTCTACCGGGCGGGTGTTTCCGAAAGTCATGAAGGCCTCACCCTTGCTGCGGGCCTGGCTGGCCAGATTGGATCAGGCCGGTGTTCAGATCAGGACACGCTGGCGCTGGCAGGGATGGCAAGGTGGCGCGTTGGCTTTTGAGACGCCAGATGGCATGCAGTTTTGCTCGCCCGGCGCGACGGTTTTGGCATTGGGAGGTGCCAGCTGGGCGCGGTTGGGTTCGGATGGGGCTTGGGCCCAATGGCTTGCAGACAGCGGAGTTGATCTAACACCGTTTGCACCGGCTAACGCCGCTCTGTCAGTCGATTGGAGCCCCTATATGCAGCCACATTTTGGCGCGGCGCTCAAGTCGGTGCGGTGGATGGCGGGCGATCTGGATAGCCGTGGTGAGGCCACTATTTCCGCAAAAGGCTTGGAAGGTGGTGGTATGTATGCCCTGACTCCTGCGCTGCGGGCGGGGACGCCACTGTTTGTGGATCTCGTCCCGGATGTGACGGCTGAAGGGATGCAGGCGCGATTGGACGCGAAGAAATCAAAGGCAACGCTTTCGCATTGGTTGAAGAATGGTTTGCGTCTGTCTCCGCAAAAGATAGCTTTGTTCCACGAAATGACTAAGGGCCGCGCATTGAAGCAAACGCAATGGATCGGTGCGCTGAAAAACCTGCCCATCAGGTATGCTGGGCTACGCCCGATGGAAGAGGCGATCTCAACCGCTGGCGGGGTAGCATCGGGTGCCGTGGACAGCGGTTTGATGCTGACTGCATGTCCGGGCGTTTTTTGCGCGGGCGAGATGCTGGATTGGGAAGCCCCGACCGGTGGTTATCTTCTGACCGCCTGTCTGGCGACGGGACGTTGGGCCGGTCAGTCGGCGGCAACGTGGTTGGCGCGCTAGGCCTTAACCCGATCGGGCCAGCATCGCCAGACGGATCATGGCACGCTCGACCAGTGCCATCGCAGGTGCGGTTTGACCTGCCGAGCGCAAGGATAGGTCCGTATCTGTAAGGACGGTTAAAGCGGTCTGCAGCTTGGGCGCCCCCCATCCCTGAGCCTGCCTCAGGATCCGGTCACGTCGTTTGCCATAGACCGGAGGACGCAGCTTGCCGATTCCCTGCGCCGCGCCTCCAGGGTCGGATGCGCAGGCATAGAGCGTTCGGAAATGCCGCGTCGCCCCAATACACAAGGTGACCCCGTTGGTGCCCTGCGCCTGCAGGCGTCGGATAAGGGGGCCGATTTCCTGTGCCCGGCCCTCGGCAACGACGTTCAATACATCATCCAGCGCCGCCTCGGTCGACCGCGGCGCACAGGCTTCAATGTCTTCAATCGTCAGTTCACCGGCGTCACCGCGTTTG
Organism: Ruegeria sp. SCSIO 43209; assembly: GCF_019904295.1. Taxonomy (NCBI): domain Bacteria; kingdom Pseudomonadati; phylum Pseudomonadota; class Alphaproteobacteria; order Rhodobacterales; family Roseobacteraceae; genus Ruegeria; species Ruegeria sp. SCSIO 43209. Next base: position 2,905,338 of record NZ_CP065359.1, on the reverse strand, counting down.
TAAAGCGACAGTTTCTCAACTGATTGAGTGAAATCACCAGGGCTGAGCGCCATTGCAAGTTCGCTAAGCGCCGACATCGAATCGCGCGGAATATTCTTCAATCCGGCTTGCGCCAGAATGCGCTCCACCTCGGCGCGCGAGGGCGGGTCATCGTAGATGCCAACAGCGTATGCGGCAGGGTTCGCTTCGAATGCTTTGCGGATTTTCGAGCTGGGTTTGAGCTGCCCGGCCGTCACGATGATCTGTGCATCGCCATGATCCCAGTCTTCAAGGGCTGTGAGAATCGCAGGCGCTGCGACATCGGTGGCGTCTTCAACAAACACCGCGCGGGGACCGGGGAAAAATCCGACAGTCTTGACCGCGTCCAGCAACAGGGCCGGATCGCTGCGTAGATCGCTTCCGGGAATGCGGGTCAGGCGCATTTCCTCTTCGGCGCCAGGCCCCAGCAAAGCCGCCAGCACCTGTTGACGCTTCAACGCAACGCGCATCGCGTCCGCCCCGTAGATCAGCAATCCGGCTTTGTCCGCGTCCGGCTTGGAAAAATACCCTTCAGCCTCACGCGGGCTCAACTTCATGTGGACAGGCCCGGTGTGGCGTAGAGGCGGTTCACGATCTGATCGGCTAGAATCACCATCAGCCGCTCGGTCGCATCACGCTCATCGGCCAGCGTCGACACAGTTGAGCCCGCAGCAGAATAACCGACAAATTCGGTAACGTTGCCCGAGGCGATGATTTGCCCGGTCGCATTGGATTTCAGCGCGTAAGTCGCATTCCCGTCGATCGTATAGCGATTAGTTTCATTCGCTGTGGTAATCGAGGCCCTGCGGGTTACCGTCGATACCCCGACATCCAGCTTGTATTCGTTGCCCGAGGTCGCGCTTCGACCTAATTTACGTTCCAGGTTTTGGACCAGCAGAAAGCTTTCGACCGTATTTGGTGCGGACACCTCGACCTTGCCATCCAAGGCCGAGCCTGATCCTCCGGGCGCATAAACCGGCTCGAACCCGCAAGCGGCGAGCGCCAGCGGCATCAATAACAGGGTTCTACGATCAAACGACGACATTAACGATCCGGCCCGGAACAACGATCACTTTCTTCGGTGCAGCGCCATCCAGCGCCTTTTGCACAGCTTCGGTGCTGAGGGCGATTTTTTCAACCTCTGCTTTATCCAGATCTTTGGCTACGCTGATCTCGGCCCGACGCTTGCCGTTGATCTGAATCGGCAGGGTTATGGTGTCATCGATCAGCATCGTCTCATCCGCGATGGGCCAGGGCGCGGTTGCAACCAGGCCTTCTCCGCCCAGCATCTGCCAAAGTTCTTCGGACAAGTGTGGCGTCATCGGCGACATCAGCTGCGCCAATGTCTTGGCTGCCTCGCGCTTGACTGCAGAGCCCGCTTTGGATTTGGCAAGCGTGTTAGTGAATGCATAAAGCTTTGCGATAGATGCGTTAAAGCCAAAGGATTCGACCCCGCCCGATACGTCATGAATGGCTTTGTGCATCTCACGTAGCAGCGTTTCGTCATCTGCAGTGGCCGGCAGATCTGATTCTGCGATTTCTGCGGCGATGCGGTGCACGCGGCTGAGATGTTTGAACGCGGCTTCGGCGCCCGACGCGGTCCATTCCACGTCGCGCTCAGGTGGGGAGTCGGACAGAACAAACCAGCGCGCAGTATCCGCACCAAAGGCCGAGATGATGCTGACCGGATCGACGACGTTCTTTTTCGACTTGGACATTTTGGCTGAGGGGATGATTTCAACCACGGTGCCGTCGGTCAGTTTGCCGTCGGTCACGTCCTCGGGCAGGTGATAGACCGGGCGACCGTTGGCGTCGCGTGTCTGATAAATTTCATGAGTCACCATGCCTTGAGTGAACAGCGCGTTGAACGGCTCAATCGCTTTCTTTGGCAAATGACCAGTGATGTTCATCGCCCGCGCGAAGAAGCGCGAATAGAGCAGGTGCAGAATCGCATGCTCGATCCCACCGATATATTGGTCGACATTCATCCAATACTCGGCTTCGGCAAGATCGGTGGGTGTTTCAGCGCGCGGGGCGGTGAAACGGGCGAAGTACCACGACGAATCGACAAATGTGTCCATCGTGTCAGTTTCCCGCTTGGCTGGAGCGCCGCAGGAAGGGCAAGGGGTGTCGCGCCAGCTGGGGTGGCGGTCCAGCGGGTTGCCGGGGATCGAAAAATCTATGGGTTTGCCGTTGCCGTCATCATAAGGCAGCTCGATCGGCAGATTATCTTTCTTCTCGGGGACCGTGCCGCATTGATCACAATGCACAACAGGAATCGGGCAGCCCCAATAGCGCTGGCGGCTGAGCCCCCAATCGCGCAGGCGGTATTTGGTAACACCTTCACCCCAACCGGCCTTTTCGGCGAAATCAACGGTGGCATTGATGGCCTCGTCACCCGTTGCCTCGGTGAGACCCGCAAAATGATTCACCCAGCGGACTTTCTCGGTTTTCGGTGGAACAAACGCGATCTTGTCGACTGGAGTGTCATCATCCAGTGCAAAGAATGTGTCGACCACAGGCAGGCCGTATTTGCGACAGAAATCGAGGTCACGTTGATCATGAGCTGGGCAGGCAAAGATGGCGCCGGTGCCATAGTCCATCAGGATAAAGTTGGCGATCCAGACCGGCAGCTCCCAGCTGGGGTCGAGTGGATGTTTAACACGTATGCCGGTGTCATAACCCAGCTTTTCGGCGGTTTCGATCGCCTCTTCGGTGGTGCCGCCCTTGCGGCATTCGGCAACGAATTCAGCGACTTTCGGGTTTTCTGCCTCAAGCTGCTTGGCAATCGGATGATCGGGCGAGATGCCAACAAACGACGCGCCCATCAGCGTATCGGGCCGTGTCGTGTAGACGGTGATCGGCTCACCTCCATCGGTGCGTTCGAACCCGAATTGCAGGCCACGGGACTTGCCGATCCAGTTCTCTTGCATCAGGCGTACCTTGGCGGGCCAGTTATCCAGCGTATCCAGCGCGTCGAGCAGTTCCTCGGAATAATCGGAAATCTTGAAAAACCACTGAGTCAACTCGCGACGCTCAACCAAGGCGCCTGAACGCCAGCCACGGCCGTTTTCTACCTGTTCATTGGCCAAAACGGTCATATCGACCGGGTCCCAGTTCACCACGGCGTTCTTGCGATAGACCAGACCGGCCTCGAGCATATCCAGGAACAAAGCCTGCTGCTGGCCGTAGTATTCCGGATCACAGGTGGCGAATTCACGAGACCAGTCGATCGACAGGCCCAGCGGCTTCATCTGTCCGCGCATGTCGGCGATATTGCCGTAGGTCCAATCTTTGGGGTGGCCACCACTGGCCATTGCGGCGTTTTCCGCAGGCATCCCGAACGCGTCCCAGCCCATCGGGTGCAGCACGTTATGACCGGTTGCGAGCTTGTGGCGGGCGATCACATCACCCATCGTGTAGTTGCGTACATGCCCCATGTGGATACGGCCAGACGGGTAGGGGAACATCTCAAGCACATAGTATTTCGGCTTGTCCGCCTTGTGATTGGCGGTGAAGATTCCGGCCTTGTCCCAGGCCTCCTGCCATTTTGCTTCGATTTCGTTGGCCGAGTAGCGCGACATCATGCGGTCCTTCGTGAATGAAAACGCCGGGTAGGAACCCGGCGTGGTAATAGTGTGATTTTTGTCGGGTTTCTAGAACTTGTTGTCCGCAATGCGTAGCTGACGCGCGCGAGACAGGATCGCATCTTCGACGGCGCGCGACGTTGCAGCGCTGACCGGAGAACCGCCACTGGTCTGAAGAGCTACGGACAAAGAACGCGCTTCCAAAGCGGGATCACTGATGTGAACTGTCGCGCGATAGGAACGCCCGCCGCCGGGCGGTGTGCCATAACCCGTTACGATCACTCCGGTAAACGGATCGACCTCTTGGATCGGCAAGAAATTCAGTACATCCAGCGATGCGGCCCACAGATAGCGATTTACCTGAGTGACCTGCTCTGAGGTGTTCGGGCCGAATACGTCCCAGATCGTCGAACGATTCGGGTCATTCAGTTCGCGTTCCTCTGTCGAGCTGCCATCAGCGGTCAACACACTTGCATCGCCAGGCGGTGGCCCTCCGCAGGCTGATAAGGCAGCCGTTACCATGATCAAACCTGGAATCGTAATACGGCGCATCGTTGGAAGGTCCCGTGTCACTTGTTTTGCTCTGTCGAGTGATACTCCTAGACAAGGACCCGTACAGCAACAACCCTATTCTTTTATGATCGACTCGCGCGAACCGCGCGATCCGTTGAATTCGACTGTGGCATCCTTGCACCAATTTGGGCCGAATGACGTCTTTGCGTTTATGCCAAGCTTGCGCAACGGGGGCAAAAAAAGCGAAACGGTGTCCGTGCTGAGACGCGTGCTTTGCATGTGTCGAGTAGAAAATCTTTGAAACCGAGGGAAACAAGATGAAAAAAGTTCTCTTCGCAACGACCGCACTGATTGCAACCGCAAGTGTTGCAGCGGCCGAAGTAAAGTTCAGCGGTTACGGCCGCTTTGGTCTGGGATACCTGGAAGACCGTACAGGTACCGTTGACGCAATTGGTGGTGGTGAAGCGACCGGCGTAGAAACCGACGAAACCATCCTGGTCTCGCGCTTCCGTCTGAACATCGACGGAATCGTTGAAACTGACGGTGGCGTTCGCTTTGAAGGCCGTGTTCGTCTGCAGGCAGACGAAGATGCCGGCAACGGCGAAGCAAACTCCGCTGGCCTGAACGGCGCACGCTTCTCGGTCATCTTCGGTGGTCTGCGTGTTGACGCCGGTAACGTAGCCGGTTCGTTCGACAACTTGGCAAACTACTACGGTAACGAGCCTGGCCTGGAAAGCTTCATTGGTCAGTACTCGGGCGTCGACTATGACTTCCTGGCGTACTCGTCGACCGGTTCGGGCGCAAACGCTGTGTTCTTCCAGTACGCAGTTGGCGACTTCGCCTTCGGCGCGTCGTATGACCAGCGCACATTTGCTGACGAAGCTGTTGCGGGTGCGGACACTGATGATGCAGACCGCTGGGACATCAGCGCGACCTACACCTTCGGTAACGTGACTGCCGCTCTGGCCTACGGTCAGACCAGCGGTCTGGGCGACGCCGACAAGCAGAGCCTGACCGTTCTGACCCTGGGTGCAGAATTCGGTGACTTCTCCGGTACTCTGTTCGTCGCAGACGATGACGTTGCAAACGATGACCGCAACGGCACCGCATACGGTCTGTCGGCAGCCTACAACCTGGGCGCGGCAACCACTCTGACCTTCGCTTACGGTGACGGTTCGGCAGACGACGATCTGCAGCAGTACGGCATCGGTGCCATCTACGACCTGGGTGGCGGTGCATCGCTGCGCGGTGGTATCGGCAACCAGAAGCGTGGCGACGGCGACAGCCAGCTGCGTGCCGACTTTGGTGCTCAGTTCAACTTCTAAGTTGGTCTGAACCACAAGGTTCAAGGGCAGGTCTTCGGACCTGCCCTTTTCTTTTGCCGCCACATGGTGTTTTGCTGCTGCAAACGCAGAATGAGGGACCCATGTCGCTGCAAGAAATCACCGATCGAATAGCCAAAGCTGAATCTGCGGCAGGACGCGCCGAAGGCTCGGTGCAATTAATCGCGGTTTCCAAGGTGCAACCTAACGACCGGGTCGAAGCCGTATTGAAGCAGGGCCACCGGTGTTTCGGAGAAAACCGTGTGCAGGAAGCCGCTGGCAAATGGCCTGCATTTCGCGAGAGTTTTCCGGACATCGATCTGCATCTGATCGGTCCATTGCAAACAAACAAGGCACGGCAGGCGATTGAGCTTTGCAATGCCATCCATTCAGTTGATCGACCAAAGCTCGCCAAAACATTGGCGCGATTGGCGCAAGAGATGGGTAAGTGCCCTGATCTTTTTATACAGATCAACACAGGCGAAGAGGATCAGAAAGCCGGTACTCTTCCACAAGATGCTGATGCGTTCATTGCTGAGTGCCGCAGCCTGGACCTGCCCGTCCGAGGTTTGATGTGCATTCCACCGGTTGAAGAAGAACCCGCGTTGCACTTCGCGTTATTGGCAAAAATCGCAGAGCGGAATGGGCTGAAGGGTTTGTCGATGGGAATGAGCAGTGATTTTGAATCGGCAATCGCCTTGGGTGCCACACACGTCCGTGTTGGGTCTGCCATTTTCGGGGCGCGGGTTAAGCCTCAGGGATGATAAGCCGTGTGCCCGGCGTGATTTTTTGGGCAATCCAACGTAGGTGGTCGCGCCTGAATGCGATGCAGCCTTCGGTCGGAAACCGTGGGCGTCGCCATTGATGCAGGAAGATGGCCGATCCCCGGCTGGGTTCTGAATTGGGATAGTTCCAATCGGTTATCAAGATCAGGTCATAAAGCGGATCTGGGCGACGCAGTTTTTCGTGACTGAAATCATGAGGCGCCCGCACCAAATGGTTATACGCATCGTCCTCTACGTCGTCTGACCATAAATCGCGCGGTCCGATCGGTCGTGCCCAATGCGCCGGCCGTGGCATTCGGTCTGCGCGATAGAGCATACCCACAATGTGATGCACACCTGTTGGTGTTGTTCCGTCACCTTCCTGCTTGGTTGGGCTCAAGCCCCCTTTGCCTATAGCGCAGGGGAACAGGTGCCCGAGAAACCGAATGCCACGTGGTGTAAGAACCAGATCGCTTGGTGTCACAGCAGGTGGCCTGACTTTGCCGCTTTGGTCGCCAGATACGCGCGGTTGAAATCTGTTTCACCTACTTTCAACGGAACACGTTCGGTGACGGCGATACCTGTGCGTTCCATCATCGCGATTTTTGCAGGGTTGTTGGTCAGTAGACGGACCGAATTGAAGCCTAGCGATTTCAGGATATCCGAGCCGAGCCTGAAATCCCGTTCATCGTCTTCGAATCCAAGCCGGTGATTGGCCTCGACTGTGTCAAATCCCTGATCCTGAAGAAAATAGGCGCGCATCTTGTTGGCAAGCCCGATCCCACGCCCTTCCTGATTCAGATAGAGCAGGACGCCCGCACCCTCGTCCCCCATCTGGGCCAAGGCCCCGCGCAGTTGCGGGCCACAGTCACATTTCAGGCTGCCCATGAGATCGCCCGTGAAACAGGCCGAATGCAGCCGCGCGAGGACGGGCTTGTCGCGGTCAGGGCGACCGATTTCAACCGCATAGTGTTCCTCTCCACCATCTTCGGGGCGGAATACATGCAGGCGCCCGGCCTCCGACACTTCCATCGGCAGGCGTGCGGCGACGACAGGGTGCAGAGCACTGCGATCTGTCAGATGTGGCGCGGCCCGGGCATGGTCAATGCAGGTCAGACCATGATCTGCCGCAAATTCGCGCCCGTCTTGAATAGGGGCGACGACGGCGGCCGGAAGCAAGTGCGCCGACTTGGCCAACGCAATAGCGATCCGGTGCAGATTTGCGCTGCCTTGCCGTTCGGTCATCAGCGGGCCCTTCATCGGGGCGTTCAGATCATCGGACGGGTCGGCCACCGCCTGCACCCAGCTCAGCCCAGCATCCGCCGGGATCATGACGCGAGCAAGATCGCCGTCATATGCACGCGCTTTAAGTGTTTCAGCGCGCCGAACCGTGATGGCGACAACGGGATCCCCGCCCAAGCCGCGCAAATCGGCCAACCTTTGCGGGCTCAGGGTCTCGGTGGCGAATGCGAGTACTCCAAATCCCAGTTCGTCGGTCAGAACAACGGGAACACCCATACGCAGGTCAGCCCGCGCCCGTGCCAGCAATTCGGTGATGTCGGGAGTGAGACTCATGCAGTTTACCTTGAAACGATCAGACCCTGTCCTACCCCGATCACTGGAAAATGTGAAACATTTCCTCGGCGTCAGACACGAGGGCGTGAGACGACTGCAGTAAATCTTGCTGATTGCATTCTTCATACGCAAGTGATGGAAAAGACTTAGGAGGACCGTACATGGCTCAGCTCAAGAAAATCCTGCTGGTGGATGACGACGAAGACCTGCGCGAGGCGCTCAGCGAGCAACTTGTCATGACCGAAGACTTTGACGTGTTCGAGGCGTCCGATGGCGCGTCGGCAATGGAACGCGCGCGCGAAGCAATATACGATCTGGTGATTCTGGATGTCGGCCTGCCGGATACCGATGGCCGTGAGCTGTGTCGCCTGATGCGCAAGCAGGGCGTCAAAAGCCCGGTGCTGATGCTGACTGGGCACGACAGCGATGCTGATACGATCCTGGGCCTTGATGCTGGCGCTAATGATTATGTCAGCAAGCCTTTTAAATTTCCGGTTCTTCTGGCCCGGATTCGGGCCCAACTGCGCCAGCATGAACAATCCGAGGATGCGGTCTTTGTTCTGGGGCCCTACACCTTCAAACCGGCCATGAAGATGCTGATGACCGAAGATGATCGCAAGATCCGCCTGACCGAGAAAGAGACTAACATTCTCAAGTTCCTCTATCGATCAACTGACGGCGTCGTTGCACGTGATGTTTTGCTGCACGAAGTCTGGGGTTACAACGCGGGCGTTACAACACACACCCTTGAAACCCATATCTATCGTCTGCGTCAGAAGATTGAACCCGACCCGTCGAATGCACGCCTTTTGGTCACAGAATCGGGCGGATATCGCCTTGTTGCTTGACTAATGGTGGATTGACTTGGATCAAAGTGATACTCTGTAGGCATCTTTAGATTACTCCCAACCCGCGCATGTCCGGGTTATGACATGCACCTCCCTGTTGGACTGCCGGGCCTGATGGCCCGGCTTTTTTCGTAGGGTGCAACTGTATCGTGCAGGGCGATATCGGCACCGGGCATCCGATTTCATTCAATGAAATCGGACCGGAAACTTTGCAAGTTTCCGTAACCGCCGGGTCAGGCAACATTGCTTTGTTTTTCGATGGCACCTCGCTTGGCGCCGCGCTAACCTGCGGCAACTTCGACAAAGGAACCCCCGGATATGCCCTTCACCCTTGCCACATGGAACATCAATTCGGTCCGCCTGCGCGAGCCTATCGTTCTGAAATTGCTGCAGGAAGAGGCACCGGATGTGCTGTGTCTACAGGAATGCAAATCGCCGGTCGACAAAATCCCGACCGAAGGGTTCGCCGAGCTGGGCTATACGCATATGATTGCGCGGGGCCAGAAGGGGTATAACGGCGTCGCCATACTGTCGCGCCTTCCGCTTGAGGAAGTAGGGGATAAGGATTTCGCGGGTCTGGGTCATGCGCGACACATTGCGGGGCGGTTGGAGAATGGCGTAACCATTCATAATTTCTATGTCCCCGCTGGGGGCGACGTGCCGGATCGCGAAGTGAACGAGAAGTTTGGCCAAAAGCTGGATTACCTCGCTGACATGCGAGATTGGTTCCGTGCGGAAAAGCCGAAAAAGTCCATTCTGGTGGGCGATCTGAATATTGCGCCCCGCGAAGATGATGTCTGGTCGCACAAGCAGTTGCTGAAGGTGGTTTCACATACGCCGATCGAGGTTGAAACGCTGGCCGAGACTCAGGATGCAGGTGGCTGGGTCGATATCACCCGGCAGGATATTCCCGAGGGCCAGCTATACAGCTGGTGGTCTTATCGGGCACGAGATTGGGATGCCGCCGACAAGGGACGCAGGCTGGATCATGTGTGGGCTACGCCCGATATCTCGAACGCGGGTCATTCCAGCCGCATTCTGCGCGACGCGCGCGGATGGGAAAAACCCAGTGATCATGCCCCGGTATTTGCCACGTTTGACGTCTGACCGAAGCAAATTCGCCGAACTCTCCCCTTGGTTTCTGCCGCATTGGGCTGCATATAGGGCGCAAGTTCGAACCAGAGAGTATAAGCCATGGACCTTCTGAACGGCGCAGGCAGCCCCCAAGCCACTGATCTGATTAAAGACGGGACCGAGGCCACCTTCATGGCCGATGTGGTCGAAGCCTCACAAGAGACGCCGATCATCGTTGACTTCTGGGCGCCTTGGTGCGGCCCCTGCAAAACGCTGGGCCCGGCGTTGGAAGAGGCCGTGACCGCTGCCAAGGGTGCGGTCAAGATGGTCAAGATCAACGTGGACGAAGCGCAGATGATTGCAGGACAACTGCGCATCCAGTCGATTCCGATGGTCTATGCATTTCACAAAGGCCAACCGATCGACGGGTTTCAGGGCGCTTTGCCAGGGTCCGAGATCAAGGCCTTTATCGATCGTGTGATCGAAGCCGCGGGCGGTGAAAGCCCGGGTGGTCAACTGGATGATGCTGTGCAGGCTGCCGAAGAAATGTTGACCGAGGGGGCCGCTGTAGACGCGGCACAGACTTTTGCCGCCATACTGGGTGAAGACCCCAATCACGCCGCCGCTTATGGCGGGTTGGTGCGCGCGCATATTGCATCGGGGGATCTGGATCAGGCTGAGGCGATCCTCAATGGTGCGCCTGCCGAGATTTCCACTTCACCCGAGGTTGAAGCGGCCCATGCGCAACTGGAATTGGCCAAGCAGGCTGCAGATGCTGGTCCGGTAGGTGAGTTGACTGCAACAGTTGAGGCCGAGCCAGACAACCATCAAGCCCGTTTCGATCTGGCGCAGGCCCTGCATGCCAATGGCGATGTCGAAGAGGCAGTGGCTCAACTGTTGGAATTGTTCCGCCGCGATCGCGAGTGGAATGATGGGGCAGCAAAGGCGCAGCTCTTCACAATTTTCGATGCGCTCAAGCCCAATGACCCGATTGTTCTGAACGGGCGGCGCAAGCTCAGCTCGATGATATTTGCCTAATCTCCGATCAGAACTAAACTCGGGTACATGATGCATCCTGCCGATTTGCCGGAAACGGTATCCGTTTTCCCCTTGCCCGGAGCGCTGCTGCTGCCACGGTCTCGCCTGCCGCTGCATATTTTTGAGCCGCGCTACCTGCAGATGCTGGACGACGCGCTGAAAACGCAAGAACGCCTGATCGGGATGGTTCAACCGAATACCTGTCAGGGGGACGAAACTAAGTTGCACCAGATTGGATGCGCTGGACGGGTCACCCAGTTTTCCGAGACCGAAGACGGCAGGTATCTGATTACGCTGACGGGAATCTCTCGGTTCAGGGTCAAATCAGAGTTGGACAGTTTCACCCCGTATCGCCGGGTTTCGGTGTCTTGGGACGGGTTTGACCGTGATCTGGGCAAGGCCGAGGTAGATGACGGTTTTGATCGGAACAGGTTCCTGCGGCTGTTGGAACGGTTTTTTTCGTCCCGTCAGTTGTCCACCGATTGGGACACGATGAAAGATGCCGATGACGAGCTTTTGGTCAATTCCCTGTCAATGATGCTAGAGTTTGACCCCGAGGAAAAGCAAGCCCTGCTTGAGGCCCCCTGCCTGCGCACCCGGCGCGAGACATTGGTGACATTGATTGAATTCGCCATGCGCGGCGGATCGAATGAGGAAAAACTGCAATGAGCGATACCGAACACGCCTTTGACCGCCATATGCTTGAGGCGTTGATTTGTCCGCAGACCCACACGACGCTGCACTATGATGCCGAACGGCAAGAGCTGGTGTCAAAAGCCGCCGCTCTGGCCTTTCCAATCCGCAACGGTATTCCAGTGATGCTAGTGGATGAGGCCCGAGAGCTGGACTAGATCGGGTGTCCCTGCAGCAGCTTAGGTAGATCGCCGGTCAAACCTGCCGCTTCGCGCACAAAGCCTCGGCGCAGTCCGGGCAGCGACCCGACAATACCCATTCCAATATCCCGACCTATGCGGAGCAGGGGATTGTCGTTCGAAAACAGCTTGTTGAACACATCAGTCGCCATCGCAAGCGAGGCTGTGTCGAACCGGCGCCACTCTTGATAGCGCTCCAGCACAAGCGTTGATCCGATATCCTCGCCACGTCGTCCCGCAAGGGTCAGAACCTCGGCCAATGCACCGACATCACGCAGGCCTGCGTTCAGGCCTTGCCCGGCGATGGGGTGCATGCCATGGGCGGCGTCTCCGACCAAAGCCAACCGGTCCGAGATGAAGGAATTGGCGATGGTCAGGTTCAACGGGTATGTGAACCGGTCACCCTGCAGGCGGATATCCCCCAGGAAATCGCCAAAGCGCGGGCGCAGAACTTGTAGGTAATCTGCCTCGGGCAGCGCATTGATCTGCGCGGACGTCTCAGTGCGTTCGCTCCAGACGATGGAACTGCGGTTCCCTGTCAGCGGCAGAATCGCCAACGGGCCGGGGGGCATGAAGAACTGATGGGCGATACCGTGATGCGGTAGCTCGTGTTCAATGGCGCAGACCAGAGCGGTCTGGCCATAGTCCCAGCCGGTTCGTTTGATTCCGGCGCGCATAGCGGTGCCGCTGCGGCGGCCATCGCAACCCACCAGTAGGCTGCCGGACAAGGTGGCACCGTCATCTAGCGTCAGCGTTGTCCCGTTTGCCGAGATGTCCTGATACACGACCGTTTTGCCGCTGATTTCGGTAATCCCGTCTTGTTCGGTCATGGCCTCCAGAAAAGCCCGCCGCAGGTGGCGATCTTCAACCATATAGCCCATCGGGCCTTCTTCGATCTCGGCATGATCAAAATGCATGAAGAACGGGGAAGGTCCGGCACCGGCATGGCCATCCGTTACCTTGATCTCCAGCATCGGCTGGGCGCGCTCTTCCACCTTTTCCCAAACGCCTATCGCGTCGAGCAGACGTTGCGACGCCAATGCCAGCGCATAGGCGCGCCCGTCGAAGGCCGCATTCTTGCGCACTTTCTCTGCCAGAGCGTCAACAACCACGACTGAATGCCCGGTCTGGGCCAGCGCCAGCGCAAGGGCAGGGCCGTTCAGGCCACCACCAACGATCAGGATATCGGATCTGTGTTCCATGTGCTGCAATATGCGCGCCCTTTCGGGATTGTCCATGTGCGGTCCTGTCGCTACCGTCCGATCACGGAACTACTCGGGAGGGGACCGGATGCAAGACTGGCTGACCATGACGGCATGTGATTTGGGCCGTGGTATCGGAATGGGGCAGATCGATCCGGTTGAACTGACAGAAACTTATCTGAGCGCGATTGACGCCCATCCACATCGCGATCGGATCTATGCCCGGGTGACCCACGATCGCGCCCGCGCCGAGGCCCTTGCGGCGCAAGAGCGGGCCAAGCTTGGCCTGCGGCGGTCTTTGTTGGATGGCGTCCCGATCAGCTGGAAAGACCTGTTTGACACGGCAGGCGTAGGGACCGAGGCCGGTTCGGCCCTGTTGGAAGGCCGCGTGCCCGAATCCGATGCGCAGGTGGTGCGGAACGCGACCGCGATGGGTACGGTCTGTCTGGGTAAAACGCATATGAGCGAATTGGCGTTCTCGGGTTTGGGTCTAAACCCTGTGACGGCTACGCCTCCATGCGTGAATGACGAAGACGCAGTGCCGGGCGGCTCATCTTCAGGTGCAGGAGCTTCGGTGGCTTGGGGGCTTGCTGCAGGCGGCGTTGGCTCGGACACGGGTGGATCGGTGCGGATTCCCTCGGCCTGGAACGATCTGGTGGGGCTGAAAACCACGGCGGGGCGCGTTAGCCTTGAGGGCGTCGTGCCGCTGTGTCTGAAATTCGATACCGTTGGGCCTCTGGCGCGATCAGTTGAGGACGCCGCACATATGCTTGCTGTGCTTGAGGGCACCGCCCCGGCTGATCTGCGCGGGGCGTCATTGATCGGTCGCCGCTTTGCTGATTTACAGAACGTCGCCAAGGACGATCTGCGCGAAGCACCCGCTAAGGCCTATGATGAGGCGCTGGTGCGCCTGAAAGAGGCCGGGGCCGAGATCGTTCCGCTTGACGTGCCTGAGCTGAACGAAGCGATGAGCCTGTCGGGTGTGCTCTATACAACCGAAGCCTACGGCTTGTGGCGAGATGTGATAGAAGCGAACCCCGAAGCGATGTATCCCGAAATCCTTGAACGGTTCCGAATGGGCAAGGCCTATTCCGGCCCCGATTACGTGGCCGCTTGGTCGAAACTAACCGCTTGTCGACAGGCTTGGGATGCGGCCACTGCGGGCTTTGACGCCGTGCTTGCGCCGACGGCCCCGATCCTACCGCCCAATCTCGACCGGTTGATGAATGATCATGACTACTATGTTACCGAAAATCTCTTGGCTCTCCGCAACACCCGGATCGGCAATCTGATGGGGCTTGCGGCACTGACTTTGCCCACGGGAACACCCGGTTGCGGGCTGATGATGTTGGGCTATCCGGGGTCGGAAGAGGCCTTGTTACGGCTCGGGTCAGCAGCCGAAAGCGCTTTGACCTGAATGCCACAATCCCCTGATTCGGCACCTCTTTGTCTGGACGAAGCCCGGGTCGATCTGTAATCTGCCATAAAACGGGGCGCAAAATGACCCCGAAATTGAGGCAGTATCATGAATTTCCCCGAGCGGTTTTCGAACCTACCGGAATACGCATTTCCGCGTCTGCGCGCCCTGTTGGATCATCATCAGCCGGGTGGTGAAGTCGTTCACATGACCATTGGCGAGCCCAAGCATGATTTCCCATCTTGGGTGACTGACGTGATCATGGAAAACGCCGCCGGGTTTCAGGGCTATCCCCCGAACGAAGGCTCACCTGAATTGCGCGCAGCGATCACGGATTGGATCAACCGCCGCTATGGTGTGTCGATGGATGCAGATGCCAATGTGATGGCACTGAACGGTACGCGCGAGGGTCTTTATAACGCTGCAATGGCGCTCTGCCCCGAGCAGAAAAATGGGCAGCAACCGATCATTCTGTGCCCGAACCCCTTCTATCAGGTCTACATGGTTGCCTCGATTTCGGTCGGTGCGCAGCCATATTTCGTGCCGGCAACCGCTGCCACTGGCCATTTGCCAGACTATGCAGGCCTGCCCGAAGAGGTTCTGAACCGTACTGCTGTAGCCTATATCTGCTCGCCCGCGAACCCTCAGGGGGCGGTCGCCTCGCGCGATTACTGGGCCGAGCTGATTCAATTGGCTGAAAAGTACGATTTCCGTATCTTTGCCGATGAATGCTATTCCGAAATCTACCGCGACGCCGCGCCGGTTGGCGCGCTGACCGTTGCGCAGGAACTGGGTGCTGACCCCGAACGTGTCACGCTGTTCAACTCTCTGTCCAAGCGGTCGAACTTGGCCGGGCTGCGGTCGGGGCTGATCGCAGGTGGACCTGAAACAATCAGCCGTGTCAAACTGTTGCGCAGCTATGCGGGTGCCCCTTTGCCCGCCCCACTGCAGGCCGCCGCCGCCAAGGTTTGGGCCGATGAAGCGCATGTGCAGGAAAACCGCGCGCTGTATCAGGAGAAATACGCCGTCGCGGATGAGGTTTTCGCAGGCGTACAGGGCTACATGCCGCCCGAGGCCGGGTTCTTCCTGTGGCTACCCGTCGAAAACGGCGAAGAAACCGCATTGAAGCTTTGGCAGGAAACCGGCGTACGGGTTCTGCCGGGTGCATATCTTTCTCAAGGTGATCTGGGGCAAAACCCGGGCGAGCAATTTATCCGGGTCGCGATGGTGGCCCCAAAAACAGAGATGAAGCGCGGGCTGATTACACTCCGCGACTGCATCTATTCGTGAGGTACGAGGGCAAAATGGCATCATATAACGCGCGAAACCGTGACCCGCTGCTGGACAGCAACACGCAAGCCGCCATTGAACGGCGTAGCAAAGAACTGATCGGGATCGCTTTGATCCTGTTAGGGTTGGCCGCTGCAGCGATGATCTGGTCCTATACGCCCGATGATCCAAACTGGATGGTTTCGACCGATGCGCCCGTGCAAAACTGGATGGGGCGCGTCGGGGCCTCGATTGCCGCGCCGTTGTTTATGATCGTGGGTTGGGGCAGCTTGGGTGTCGCCTTGGTGCTGATCACTTGGGGCGTTCGATTTGCAGGTCATTTAGGTGAAGACCGTGCCATTGCCCGCCTGATTTTTGCGCCGATCTGGATCGCCGTTCTGGCTGTCTATGCAGCGACTCTGGTACCGGGTGCCGAATGGCGGACGACGCACAGCTATGGCTTGGGTGGTCTATTCGGCGATACAGTGATGGGCGCGATTTTGACTTTGTTGCCGATCTCATCGCACTTCCTGGTCAAGCTGATGTCGCTGGCGATGGCGGTCGGTATGCTGGCTCTGGGTGTATTCGTGTTGGGTTTCGGCAAAGCGGACATTCGCAATGGCTTCCGGGCGTTTCTGTTGGGACTGGTCATGGCCTATGATCTGTTGATGAACGCGCTGGGACGCGGGGCATCGGCGACAGCGCGGGCAGCACGGGACCGGAAGGCCCAATGGGCCGAGCGCAAGGCCGAACGTGCAGTTCCGGTTCAGGCGGATTTTGACGACGACCTGGCCTACGCTGATCCGGTCTTTGAAGACCCTGAGATTGAAGCGCAGGAACCTGTCGCCAAGACAGGCCTTCTGGCTCGGATGCCTTCCCTGATCCGTCGTCCTGACCCAATGCCCGAGCCTGAGTTGGTCGAAAACGTTGCGGTCGAAGGGTATTACGACATGCCGGGTGAGGATCGCATCCGGTCCAAGATTTCCGCCGCTGTGCGCAATCGTAAAGTGGCCGCTGGTGTGCTAACGCCCGAACCCGATCCCAACTTGCCATTGACCAAAGGGCGGGGCAGGGGACCTGACCCGTTGATTTTGAACTCTGGCGCGGCAGACGAGTTGCCGCCCGAACCCCCGATGACCTCTGCAGGTTTGCCCCCCGAACCACCGCTGACAGCAGGATCTGATGTTGAGACGCTGGCGGCTGACTCCGAGGCTGATAATTGGATGCAGCAGGACTATGTTTCCGAACCGGACTATGATGATGAGGCCGTGTTTGATGATGCCCCCGAACCCGCGCTCCAACCGAGACAGGCTGTCAAGATTCCTGTCGCTGAGCCGCGTAAACCTGTAGTAGCTCAACCGGTCCGACGCACTCCTCCACCTTCGCGCAGGGCGCAAGCCGAAGCACAGCCGACACTTTCTTTCGAGGAACGGCATTCCGACTTCGAACTGCCACCGCTGGGCCTTCTGTCCAACCCTGCAAGCATCCAACGCCATCACCTAAGCGATGAGGCGCTCGAGGAAAATGCGCGGATGCTGGAAAACGTGCTGGATGACTACGGCGTCAAGGGCGAGATCGTAAGTGTCCGCCCCGGTCCGGTTGTGACCATGTACGAATTGGAGCCTGCACCGGGTTTAAAAGCCAGCCGTGTGATCGGTTTGGCCGACGATATCGCGCGCTCAATGTCGGCTTTGTCCGCGCGGGTTTCAACTCTACCGGGGCGCTCGGTTATTGGCATTGAACTGCCCAATGAAAACCGTGAGATGGTGGTGCTGCGCGAAATCCTCGCCAGTCGCGATTTCGGCGATGGTAATCATGCGCTGCCCTTGGCGTTGGGCAAGGATATCGGCGGTGAGTCCGTGGTGGCGAACTTGGCAAAAATGCCTCACCTCTTGATCGCTGGTACGACTGGTTCCGGTAAGTCGGTGGCAATCAATACGATGATCCTGTCGCTGCTTTATAAGCTAACGCCGGATGAGTGCCGCCTGATCATGATCGACCCCAAGATGCTGGAACTGTCGGTCTATGACGGTATCCCGCACCTGCTTTCGCCCGTTGTGACCGACCCGAAAAAGGCGGTTGTGGCCCTGAAATGGGTCGTGGGCGAGATGGAGGATCGCTATCGCAAAATGTCCAAAATGGGCGTGCGCAATATCGCGGGCTACAATGGCCGCGTGAAGGATGCGCTATCCAAGGGCGAGATGTTCAGCCGCACGGTCCAGACCGGCTTTGACGATGAAACCGGCGAGCCAATGTTCGAGACCGAAGAATTCGCGCCCGAAGCAATGCCTTATATCGTTGTGATCGTCGACGAGATGGCTGACCTGATGATGGTTGCGGGCAAGGAGATCGAGGCCTGCATTCAACGTCTGGCGCAGATGGCGCGGGCCTCGGGCATTCACCTGATCATGGCCACTCAGCGCCCCTCTGTTGATGTGATCACCGGGACGATCAAGGCGAACTTCCCGACCCGTATTTCGTTCCAGGTGACTTCGAAAGTCGACAGTCGCACCATTTTGGGCGAGATGGGTGCCGAACAACTTCTGGGGCAGGGCGACATGCTGTATATGGCGGGCGGGGCGAAGATCACCCGTTGTCACGGTCCGTTTGTCTCGGATGAAGAGGTCGAAGAAATCGTCAACCACCTGAAACAGTTCGGCCCGCCGGCCTACATGAGTGGCGTGGTAGATGGCCCGGCCGAGGAAAAGGCTGACAATATCGACGCTGTTCTGGGCCTGAACACGGGTGGCAACACGAACGGAGAAGACGCCCTTTACGACCAGGCAGTGGCGATTGTGATCAAAGATCGCAAATGCTCGACGTCCTACATTCAGCGAAAACTTGCCATTGGCTACAACAAAGCTGCGCGGCTTGTTGAGCAGATGGAGGACGAAGGCGTTGTTTCCGGGGCAAATCACGTTGGAAAACGCGAAATCCTCGTCCCCGAGCAGTAAGATATTTAATAACAAGGGCAGAACGCCTATCTGGGTCCTATGAAACAGATTGCTTTTGCCCTTGCTCTGACACTGGCTGCGCCCGCCGCGTGGGCGGCTGAAAAGCTGCCACTGTCGCAAATCTCTAACTACCTGAACCAGATGAAGACGGTTCAGACCACATTCACGCAGGTGAATGATGACGGATCGCTTAGCACCGGTAAGCTGTGGCTCGAGCGGCCCGGAAAAATGCGGTTCGAATATGATCCGCCCAACAGCGCGGTAGTTTTGGCGCGGTCGGGGACGGTGCAGATCTTTGACCCGAAATCCAATCAGCCGCCCGAACAGTACCCGCTGAAACGCACACCGCTGTCACTGGTGTTGGCGCGGAATGTCAATCTGGGGCAAGCCAATATGGTTGTTGGGCACGATTTTGACGGGACCGCCACGGTTGTGACGGCTCAGGACCCCAAGAACCCGGAAAGCGGGCGGATCGAGTTAATGTTTACATCCAATCCGGTTGAGCTGCGCAAATGGGTGATCCACGATAACGCTGGAAGTCAAACGACCGTACTGCTGGGGCCGTTGACTGAAGGCGGAAACCTCGATTCCAGCGTGTTTTCAAGCAAAACCCGTATCAGGTCAGACGATCGCTGACCTGACAGGGTTTGTTTAGTAACGGCAGTTCGCCAGCTGCGCCTGATACAGTTGCGCTCGGGCGTCTACATCATTCGCAACGTTCAACAGCCAAGATTTGCTGTTGTAGCTGCCGCGCGCGTAGCCGGTTTGCCCTTCGTGATAGGCCAGGTATTGGTTACGCGCGTCGGTGGGATGAATCCCGTTCCGCTCATAGCTTTTGTTCATGTACCAGCCAATGAAATCCGATGCATCACGGATGCGATCCCGCTTGGCGCGGCGTTTGCCGGTTTCGCGTTGATACTGCTCCCACGTGCCATCAAGTGCCTGACCATAGCCGTAAGCACTGCTTTGGCGACCCATCGGGATGACGCCCAGCACGTATTTGTGCGGTGTGCGCGCATCTGCGCGATAACGGCTTTCTTGGTAAATCGTGGCCATCTGAACGTGAACGGGGACACCCCATTTGCGCTCGGTGCTTTTGAAGGCCTTGATATAATCGGGTTTTTCGCGCGCAATGCTGCACGCGTCATTCAGTCTGCTCGGTGGCTGTTTGGACCCGCCACCACAGGATGCCAAAAGCAGCACCCCGAAGAGTACGAAAAGAATTCTGCTCATGTGCCTCGTGCCTTTTTTCTTTATTCTAGCGCAGATTGAGCTCTGAGGAAATCACAATCGTTACAGAATAATAGCGAGAATTATCGGTAATGCGGCGACCGACAATACTGTCGAGACCATGACCATGCCTGCAACCGCGTCGGAATCCACATCAAACCGCTCTGCCAGCAGGTATGAGGTGACGGCGACCGGCGCACACATTTGCAAAACCAGAACTCCGAAGGCTACAGGACCCAGTCCAAAACTGATGGCAAGAGCCCAGCCCAACCCGAAGCACACCGCGAGTTTCAGCAAGGACAACCATATAGCCTGTTGCAGCTTCTGTGTTGTCAGGCGTGCAATCGCGACCCCAAGGGTGATCAGCATCATAGGCACCGCCATCTGGCCCAACAGTTCCAGCGTGTTGGTTAGAAACAGTGGCGTCTGCCATCCACGCCACAGAAACAATGCCCCCAACAGCGTGGCCCAGACCATCGGCTCGCGCAGAACCTTGCCAAAGGCGCCACGCCCCGCGACCAGATAGATACCGTAGGTAAAAGAAAACAGAGCGGTTACGGCCAAAAAGATCACCGCGAAACCCAACCCAGCCTGTCCAAAGGCAAAGATGCACAAAGGCAGGCCCAGATTCCCAGTGTTACCGAAGATAAGAGGTGACAGGTAGGTCCGCTGCTCAAGCCCTGAGGCACGTACAAAGACCCAGAAAACCACCGCCAAAGCAACATGTGATGCAATCGCAGCGAGCGTGAAAACGGTCAATTCACCGCCAGGAATGTCGGTTTGCATCAAGGCTACGAAGATCAGGCTGGGCACTGCAAGCGTCACCGCAAACCGCGTGACAAATTGTAACCGATACTCGAAGCCGAGCTTGACCCACGCAAACCCGATCCCGGCCAGAAGGAACACCGGGGCAACGATTTCGAACACTGTTAGGAGTAGGTTCACAGACTGTTTCCCCGAATTTCAGCTCATTGGTTGGCTTTTCTGCCCGAAAAGATGTACTAAATGCTTTGGGGGCCGAAACAATGCTAAAGACACAAGCCAAGTACCGCCTGGGACAGGTGGTTCGACACCGTAGACACCCTTTTCGAGGGGTTATTTTTGATGTCGATCCGGAATTCTCGAACTCGGAGGAATGGTATCAGGCCATTCCTGAAGACAGTCGCCCGCTGAAGGATCAGCCGTTCTATCATTTGCTGGCTGAGAATGATCAATCCTTCTATGTCGCTTATGTTTCAGAACAAAATCTGGTTGAGGACCAATCGGGTGAGCCGGTAGACCATCCCGATATCCCCAACATGTTCGGCCCGTTTCAGGATGGATCTTATCCGCTGCACTTTCAGTTGAACTGAATATGTCCGTCATAATGGCGTGTGTCAGTAGCCTAATGCGCAACCATCTTTACGGGGATCGCTAGCACCTTCCAGAACTCCGTTTGAACAGATTCGAATGGCTTGCGCACCACCCAGAGACGTTTCCGGTATTTGGACAGTGTGCCCCATATCGGATAATTGTTGCAGAACGGCATCGGAATAGCCTCGCTCAATTTTCAGAACACCCCCATCTGCAAATGCCCGAGGCGCATCGATGGCTTCCTGCAGCTCTATGTCGAAATCCGTGAGATTTGACACTAGCCGAGCGTGTCCGGTTGGTTGATAGGCACCTCCCATGACGCCAAAGGGCATCGCGATGCGGCCTTGGGCGCGCAACATTCCCGGTATGATTGTGTGCATTGGTCGCTTTCCACCGGCAAGCTCATTTGGATGACCGGGTTCGAGGTTGAAACCAGCACCCCGATTCTGCAGCAAAATGCCGAACTTTTCCGAAGCGATGCCCGACCCGAACCCGTGGTAGATCGAATAAATAAGTGAAACGGCCATGCGATCCCGGTCAACCACGGTGATATAGACGGTGTCTTTGTGAACAGACTCGGTCAAGGGAGCGGCGGCAGCCATGGCGCGTTTCGGATTGATCAGCGCGGCAAGTTGGGCGGCTGTCTCAGGTGCAAGAAAATGAGCCATCCGCGTGCTGTGGTCGGGATCGGCGATGAAACGATTGCGTGCGTCGTAGGCCAGTTTGCTGGCCTCGGCTTCGATATGTACGCGTTCAGCCCCCCAAGGGTCCATTGCGGCCAGATCGAAGTGCTTCAAGATATTCAGCAACAGGATTGCCGTCGCGCCCTGACCATTCGGTGGGTGCTCGACCAGTTCGACACCGCCATAATCTCCGCTGACGGGCACAGTTTCATCGCTTTGCACGGCCGCGAAATCCTGCGCAGTCTGTACTCCACCCAGATCGGACAGGGCCGCAAGCATGTCATCGGCAATCTCACCAGAATAAAATGCCTTTTGACCGTGTTGGGCAATGCGCCGAAGAACTTCTGCCTGACCGGGGGCGCGAAAAACCTGCCCGGTTTGCAAGGGTTTGCCGTCAATCAGATAATGATCACGTGCCGCGCCTTGCAGGGTGGACGCGCTGTTCATCCAATCAAAGGCAACGCGTGGAGCCACCGGAACACCTGACTCGGCATAATGGATTGCGGGTTGCAGGATTGCTTCCAGGCCCAGCCGACCTTCGGTTTTTGCTAGACGGCAGAATGCCTCAACCGCTCCGGGAATTGTCACGGCATCCGGGCTGGTCACGGGAACCGAATTTAAACCGCGATCCCGCAATGCCTGTGCATCCGCTGATGCCGCGGCCCGACCCGAACCGTTTAGTGCGCGAACAGTCTGCTCGCCTGCGCGATTGTACAGAACAAAGCAATCTCCGCCCAAGCCGGTCATTTGCGGCTCGCAAATTCCCAGAAGCACTGCGCCTGCAATGGCTGCGTCCATGGCATTGCCGCCCTGCTGCAGAATATCCAGCGCGATTTTGGCGGCCAACGGATGGGACGTTGCGCACATCCCTTCGGTTGCCAAAACTTCAGAACGGCCCGTCTTGTGAAAATCGCGCATGGGTCTTTCCTTCTGCAAACACGCAGACACTAAGCCGCAGCTGGGAATTGTCCAATGCTATCAGAGGAAGGAGGTCCTCGGCGCCGCTCACTGGGTGGGGGCTGTGACGCTAGGCGCCGAGGGAAGCTATCTGAGCTACCCCTTACTTATGACCTTTGTTTGCGGCGCGACAATGGTTCGATCTAGGCCTTATTGTGGCCATTTGATGCCTGCTAGGGCATCTCGTCAAAGTCGAACCGCAAGCAGAGCAGGTTCCCGCCGCTTTTGCGTTCATATTGTATGTCGCTGGCAAGTTGATGAATCAGGTGCCAGCCAAAGCCGCCCTCGGGCAGGTCCTGCAAAGCAGTGTCGACAGATGGTGGAGTGCCGCTCGGTATCCGCAATTCGGGCATCGGGTCGCCGGTATCGGTGATCTGAATCACCAGCTTCTTTGCACATAATGAGCAATCGATTTGAACGTCAGCGGCGGCCACCCCGGCATAGGCATGTTCGACCACGTTGTTGATCGCTTCCGTCAGCGCGATTCTTACGTCATCTGCTTTGCTTTCCGGCAATCCCTGCGCCGCCAGCCGTGCGCTTAACGCCGCGATCCCTGCGCTGGCCTGCACTTGTGTCGCGGGAAAGCTCACCTCCAGGCAGTTTTGTTTGCAATTCGAGCACACGCTGTTCCACCTCTGCCGATCGTCAGTCTGCACCAGCGCCGATCGCCTCATCCAGCGATTTGAACAGTCTGAACACGGTGTCCATGCGGGTCAGGCGGAACACTTTTTCAACGATCGGGCGCAAGCCGGCCAGATCCAATCTGCGCCCTTTTTCCAATTGTTTCATCGAGGCGACAATGGCGCCCAGACCGCTGGAGTCGATGAATTCGACAGAAGACAAATCCAACACCACCCGTTTGGCATGGGTTTGGGTTTCCGCGCGCATATCTTCCTTGAATTGAATCGCCATTGCGGCATCAATTCGATCACAATGAACGGATATTATCTGTGTCTCGCCGGTGATCTCGCTGCTGAGCCCCATGTTCGTCCGCCTTTGGCAATGCAAAATGATGGTAGAAATACGCTAGACGGTAATTCTTACCATTCGGTATCCATAGGCTGGAAAGTTCAAGGAGATTTCGGATGAACGAGGTTGTGATAGCAGGTGCCGCGCGTACACCAATGGGCGGCTTTCAGGGCATGTTTGACGGCGTCGCCGCTGCTGATCTGGGCGGTGCTGCTATCCGCGCAGCGCTGGAGGGTGCTGGCATTCGGACCGTGGATGAGGTGCTGATGGGCTGCGTCCTGCCTGCCGGCCAGGGACAGGCCCCGGCGCGTCAGGCTGGGTTTGCCGCCGGTCTGGGAGAAGATGTACCTGCCACAACGCTCAACAAAATGTGCGGTTCAGGCATGAAGGCCGCAATGATCGCGTTTGATCAGATCGCTTTGGGCCATACTCAGACCATGGTCGCTGGCGGGATGGAGAGCATGACCAACGCGCCCTATCTGCTGCCCAAGATGCGCGGTGGCGCCCGGATCGGACATGGGCAGGTCGTCGATCACATGTTTCTGGACGGGCTCGAAGACGCCTATGACAAAGGTCGGCTTATGGGCACGTTTGCCGAGGACTGTGCCGAATCCTATCAGTTCACGCGCGAGGCGCAGGACGAATACGCCCTGCGATCGCTTTCGAACGCGCTGTCCGCGCAGGAAAATAATGCGTTCGACCAGGAAATTACACAGGTCAAGATTCAGACTCGTAAAGGCGAGGTTGTGCTGGACGCGGATGAGCAACCAAAATCGGCGCGGCCCGAGAAGATACCCACACTGAAACCAGCCTTTCGCAAGGATGGAACGGTAACGGCAGCCAATTCTTCTTCGATCTCGGATGGCGCAGCCGCCCTTGTGCTTGCCTCGGCAGAGGCGGCAGAACAGCAGGGCCTGACCGTGCGCGCACGGATTCTTGGCCACGCCAGTCACGCGCAGGCACCGGGGTTGTTCACAACTGCTCCGGTTCCGGCGGCGCAGAAATTGTTGGGCCATATCGGTTGGAAAAAAGAAGATGTCGATCTGTGGGAGGTCAACGAAGCCTTCGCCGTTGTGCCCATGGCTTTCATGCACGAAATGGGCTTGTCGCGTGAGATCGTGAACGTGAATGGCGGGGCATGTGCGCTTGGCCATCCGATTGGCGCTTCTGGGGCCCGGATCATGGTCACGCTGCTGAATGCGCTGGAAAAGCGGAACCTCAAGCGCGGTGTCGCGGCAATCTGCATCGGCGGCGGAGAAGGGACGGCCATCGCAATAGAACGCGTTTGACGCTTTGTCTTTTTGCAAATACTCCGGGGAATTGGCGGCAGCGCCCGCAGTTCCTCGGATGCAAGGTCTACCAACATGAAAGCCGACTACGACACACTCGCCAAAACCATTGCCGCCTTGACCGAAGGTGAAACCGACGAGGTTGCGCTGATGGCCACGGTTGCATGCGAAGTGCATCACTCCGACGACCGTTTCGATTGGACAGGGTTCTACCGCGTAACCGAGCCCGAGGTACTGAAAATCGGACCTTATCAGGGGGGGCATGGCTGCCTTGTAATCCCTTTCGAACGCGGTGTGTGTGGTGCGGCTGCCCGTACAGGGCAAGTGCAATTGGTTTCGGATGTTGATGCTTTCCCCGGCCATATCGCCTGTGCGTCATCCACTCGGTCCGAGTTGGTTCTACCAGTGCGGGATGCGAATGGTAACGTGATCGCTGTCTTTGATATCGACAGCGACCAGCCCGACGCGTTTACCAAAGATGATGCGACCGCACTTGGTGCTATTCTAACGGATGTATTTGCGCGTTAGAGGGTTCCGAGCTATCGCCAAAATGCGCCAAGATCTCGGGACATAATCAGATAGCAAAGCCCGGCCTGAAACGCTGTGATCGTGTATAGCCAAGCCGAGAAACCGCGCTTGCGGGTCTTGTGCCCGAAGATCCAGCGCCCCAGTAGCGCGGCCAAGCTGCCACCTAGTGCCGCCAACCACAACAAGCGCCGCTCGGGGATGCGTCGCCTTCTACGGCGCGCGCGCAGCTTATCCCAGCCAAACGCCATCAAAGTCAGGGTATTAATGGCCCAAAGATAGATTACGGCAATCCACATGGACCGTGCATAGCCAACTAAATTTGCAGACCCAAGTGAAAAAATGCTTGGAAATTTCACCGATTCGAGGCACCGTGAAAAAGTAACAGAAAATTTCACACAGACTCGGAGCGCAACTTGAATTCGCAAGCCCCTCATAGCGCATCCCTCGGTGCCGATCTGCGCGCACTGCGCAAGGCGCGCGGGCTGACTCTGACTGAGATCGCCAACCGATTGGATCGGTCCGTTGGCTGGCTCAGCCAGGTCGAGCGTGACATGTCCGAGCCGTCGATTTCGGATCTACGCCAGATTGCCGAATGTCTGGGTGTGCCGATGTCGATGCTGTTTGCCCATTCCGCTGCGCCGGTGGATGAGCAAGGGTATATTGTGCGGGCAGGGTCCCGTCGCCCGATGGGCTCTGGCGAAGAAGGGTTGATCGAAGAACTGCTTTCGCCTGACCTGACCGACGATTTCGAGATGGTGCATTCGACCTTTGAGCCGCATTCGCAGATGCAGACCCCGGCAAACCGGCCGACGCAGGAAGTCGGCTATATGGTTTCAGGCCGTCTGGAACTGACGATCGGCTCGCGCCGCTTTCAGGTCGGCCCCGGCGATAGCTTCCGGATCAAGCACGAGCCCTACACTTGGTCCAACCCCTTTGATGAGCCCGCTGTGGCCATCTGGGTTATCGCCCCGCCGGTGTACTGATGAGTTTCGAGGCCTGGACCATATTCGCTTTGTTCTGGGTGGTGTTCGTGACCACCCCGGGGCCGAATGCGGTTAATTGCATCTCAAATGGGATGAGCCTGCCATTCCCAAAAGCTATGCTGGGTGTACTGGCTATTCTAACGCAGGCAAGTGCGTTCCTGATCCTCTCGGCAGTGGGGATCACTGCGTTGATTGCCGCGTCGCCAACAGGTTTCTTTGTCGCCAAGCTGATCGGGGCCGGGTTTCTGATCTGGATGGGCATTCGCGGTTGGATGAACGCAGCGAAACCCGCTCCGGCGTCAGAGCGTCCGGCGCGGCATGTTTACTTTCACGCGTTGGCTGTTGCCACGATCAACCCCAAAAGCGTCGCCGGATACCTTGCGGCGTTTTCGCAATTTGTGCAGCCGAATGTACCCATCTGGCAGCAGATGGCGGTGATCATGCCGACGGCACTGGTCATCACGACGCTCAGCTATACCGGGTTCACCTCGCTGGGGGCGCTGATGGGCAAGGCTGCGTTGGGGGCGGTGTTCAATATCTGGGTACGCCGCGTGATGGCGACCTGTTTCATCATTTATGGCGTTTTGCTGGGTGCCAGTTCGACGCCGACAGCGAGGGGATAAAGACATGCATACCGGTTCCTGCCTGTGCGGCGCGGTCGCTTTTGTTGTTGACGGAGACCTCACGCCACCAAATGCCTGCCATTGCGGGCAGTGTCGCAAACAGTCGGGTCATCTGTGGGCCTCGACCGTTACGCATCAGGACAATCTCCGCTTTACCACCAGCGAAACGCTGGGCTGGTATCGCGCCTCTGACATTGCCAAGCGCGGATTTTGCCGCGCTTGTGGCTCGTTCCTCTTCTGGCAGCACAATGACGAGGACACGATCGCAATTTCCGTGGGCTCATTGGATGAGCCGACCGGGTTGAAACTCGCCCAGCACATCTTTGTGGCAGACAAGGGCGATTACTATGACATCAAAGACGACCTGCCCCAGCGGGCACACTAATAGGGAACCAAACACATGAGTGATTTTCCAAACAAGGCCCGTGTGGTCATCATCGGCGGCGGCGTTGTGGGCTGTTCATCGCTGTATCATCTGGCCAAGAAGGGCTGGACGGATTGTGTTCTGCTGGAAAAGAACGAACTGACCGCAGGCTCGACATGGCACGCGGCGGGTAACGTTCCGACGTTTTCGACCTCGTGGGCGATCATGAACATGCAGCGCTATTCGACCGAACTGTATTCGCGCCTCGCGGACGAGGTCGACTATCCGATGAACTACCACGTTTCTGGGTCAATTCGTCTGGCGCACAGCAAGGAGCGGATGCAGGAATTCGAACGGGCCATGTCCATGGGCCGCTATCAAGGCATCCCGATGGAGATGTGGACTCCGGAAGAGGCCAAGGAACGCTATCCTTTCCTGGAGACCCATGATCTTGAAGGCGTTCTGTATGACCCGACCGATGGTGACATTGACCCGGCGCAGCTGACTCAGGCTCTGGCCAAGGGAGCGCGGGATATGGGGCAAAAGATTATCCGATTCTGCCCGGCAACCGGTGTGACACAGCAGGACGACGGCACATGGACCGTGCATACCGAAAAGGGTGATATTGCCTGCGATTATGTGGTGAACGCCGCCGGTTACTATGCGCAGCGCGTAGGGGAATGGTTCAAACCCTTTGGCGGCCGAACCGTCCCGGCCATGGTCATGAGCCATCAGTATCTGCTGACTGACGAAGTTCCCGAAATCGAAGCGTGGTCGAAAGAAAATGGTGGCAAGAAGCTGCCGCTGCTGCGCGATGTCGATATCTCGTACTACCTGCGGCAAGAGAAGAATGGCTTCAACCTTGGCCCTTATGAGCCCAATTGCAAGGGCCACTGGATGACCGAGGATGATCCGATGCCCGAGGATTTCAGCTTCCAACTGTGGAACGATGATCTGGACCGGATCGAGGATATCGTCACCGATGCGATGGAACGGGTTCCGCTGATGGCAACCTCGGGCGTTGGTCGCGTCATCAATGGCCCGATCCCCTATGCGCCAGATGGTCTGCCGTTGATAGGCCCGATGCCGGGTGTGACAAACGCGTTCGAGGCTCATACCTTCACTTTCGGTATCGCCCAAGGTGGTGGTGCAGGCAAAGTTCTGGCCGAATGGATCGTCGATGGTCACACCGAATGGGATATGTGGGCCGTCGATCCGCGTCGTTACACCGACTACACCGATCAAGACTACTGCAATCAGAAAGGGATGGAAGTCTACGGCAACGAATACGCCATGCATTTCCCACATCACGAATGGCCTGCCGCACGCGACAAGAAGGTCTCGCCTGTGCACGCCAAGGTCAAGGAATTGGGCGGTGTCATGGGCGCGTACAACGGCTGGGAACGCGCAAACTGGTTTGCGCAAACCGGCGATGACACGTCACTGGAAGCCACCCATACCTGGGGACGTTCGGGCCCCTGGGAGCAACGGGTCAAAGAAGAATGCGAAGCCGTGCGCGATCACTGCGGGGTGCTGGATCTGCCGGGCTTCTCGCGGTTCTGGATACAAGGCGAGGGGGCGGATGACTGGCTGCGTGGCTTCTGTACCGGAGGTATCCCTAAAGCAGGGCGCATGAATCTGATCTATGTCTCGGATGAAAGAGGGCGCATTCTGACCGAGCTGTCCTGTATCCGTCTGGCTGAGAACAATTTCGTCCTAATCACCGCTGCCACGGCACAGTGGCACGATGGTGATTTGATCCGCAATTCGGTGCCCGAAGGTGTGACCGTTCGGGAAACCACAACCGAGCGCGACACACTGATCGTGACCGGACCGATGACGCGGAATGTATTGTCTGGCATCACCGATGCAGATTTGCAGCAAGGGTGGCTGACCCACCAATTCGCCAAAGTTGCCGGGCAGGATGCCTTCTTGATCCGTGTATCTTTCGCGGGTGAGTTGGGTTGGGAAATCCATGCTGAAAATGATGCGATGCCCGCCATCTACGAAGCTGTGCTGGCTGCCGGAGCGAAACCCTTTGGCATGTATGCGTTGAATTCGCTGCGGATCGAGAAAGGCTATCGTGCGTGGAAAGGCGACCTAAGCACGGATTACTCTCTGCTGGAAGGTGGTTTGGGGCGCTTTGTCAAGCTCGATAAACCGCAGGATTTTGTTGGCAAAGCAGCCATTCAGAACGAAAAACAGCAAGGCGTTAAAAAGTCCTTTGTCACTCTGATCGTGGACGCAGGTGAGGTCGATGCGCCTTACATGTCCTGCATCTGGAGCGGTGATGAGATCGTGGGTGAAACCACATCGGGTGCGTGGGGGTATCGCATTGGTGCCTCGGTCGCGCTGGGCATGGTGCGCGCAGATCTGGCTGTCCCGGGAACTGAGCTAGAGGTTGAAATCTACGGACAGAAATGTCGTGCTGTTGTTCAGGAGGATCAGCCGCTCTGGGATCCTGCAAATGAACGGTTGAGGGCCTGACCCCTACGACAGAAAGGCGCTGATATGACCCGGCAGATGGAAGGCGTATATCTGACTGGCCATGGAGGTCCTGAGGTGTTGGAATGGCGGGAAGACGTCCCCGTTCCGACCCCCGGTCCAGGGCAGGTTCTGGTGCGCGTCGCCGCTGCCGGGGTGAACAACACCGACATCAACACGCGGATCGGCTGGTACTCGTCGGATGTTACAGAATCGACGGATGCGGTAGATCAGCAGGTTGATGCCGGCGGGTGGGGAGGTGCGCTGCACTTTCCCCGCATCCAAGGCGGTGATCTGTGTGGGATTGTCGAAGAGGCTGGACCGGGGGCAGCGTTCAAGCCCGGACAACGCGTGACTTGTCCTATCAACTTGCCACGCCCGGGGCCAGGTAGACCGCATGGTTTTATTGCGCTTGGTTCAGAAATCGACGGAGCGTTTGCCCAATACTGTCTGGTCGACGCGGGTGATCTTTATGATGTGACCGCCTCGCCCCTTTCAGACGTGGAAATCGCCGCTATTCCCTGCGCGTTTGGGACTGCAGAAAACCTGCTGACTCGCGCTGGTGTGTCGGCGGGCCACACAGTGCTGATTACAGGGGCTTCAGGCGGTGTGGGCCTCGCCGCGGTCCAGCTCGCGGCGCTACGAGGAGCGACGGTCTGGGGGGTGACAAGCGCTGCCAAGGCGGATGTGGTCAAAGCGCAGGGGGCGTCGGCAACCTTTGACCGGGATGCGCAACTGCCGAAGGATATGTTCGATGTCGTCATCGATGTGGTGGGCGGCTCGGCTTGGCCCGATCTCATACTGGCGCTGAAACCCGGCGGGCACTATGCGGTGTCAGGTGCAATCGCTGGCCCCATAGTCAGCGCCGATTTGCGAGACATCTATCTGCGCGACATCACAATCCATGGCTGCACCCATCAGCCTCCCGAAGTCTTTGGCCGACTTGTTGTGCTGATGAATGCAGGTCAGATCAGGCCTTTGATCTCAAAAACCTACCCGTTGCGTGACATTGTTCAGGCGCAAGAGGATTTTATGTCCAAGACCTTGCCCGGGAAACTGGTATTAATACCGTGAAAGGGGGGGGTAGATGGCTGACATTACGCTTTTAGATGGTTCGATCGGGCAGGAACTGGTGAAACGCAGCGGTGACCAGCCCACGCCTTTGTGGTCAACGCGGGTGATGATCGACAAACCTGACTTGCTGACCGAAGTTCACGCGGCCTATTTCCGCAGTGGCGCGACGATTGCCACCACGAATACCTATGCCATTCACCGCTCGCGGCTGGTGCGTGAGGGGATCGAAGACCAGATGCCACTTCTGATCGAGGCTGCTCTTTCGCGGGCCGAGCAGGCTTGCGCGGGAACTGACGGTCGTATCGCTGGTGCGCTTGGTCCGCTTTTGGCCAGCTACCGGCCCGATCTGAATCCCGACCCAGACGATGCGGCTGAAAAATTTGCCGAGCTGGCTCAACTGATGGCAGACCGGGTTGATCTATTCCTGATCGAAACCGTGTCCTCGGTTCTGGAAGCCGAAGGTGCGCTTCGCGGTACCGAGAATTGCGGCAAACCCGTCTGGCTGGCAATGTCGGTTATGGATGATGACGGCACGCGATTGCGGTCAGGCGAAGCGCTGGAGGACATCGCCCCGCTTGTTGCGCGTTACGCCCCCGAGGCCGTTTTGATCAACTGCGCGCGCCCGGAAGCGATTCCGGCTGCACTGGAGATCATCGCAAAGCTGGGTCGCCCGTTCGGCGCTTATGCCAATGGCTTTACTGGTATCAAAGACGGTTTTTTGAAGGATGCCCCGACGGTTGACTCTCTGGAAAGCCGTCATGACCTAGACCCTGACGCCTATGCGCAGCATGCCATGGGCTGGGTGGCGCAGGGCGCGACGATTGTTGGCGGTTGCTGCGAAGTTGGGCCAGATCATATCGAAACCCTTGCCGACAGTTTACGTGCGGCCGGGCACACAATTGTTTGAGTGTGCCTCATGTCGATCCGCAACAAACCTGAACGGCGAAAAGATCGGGATCAGCAGCATTTCGATATTCTGGTTGCACCCGGTTTCGTGTTGCTTGAATTGGCCTCGTTGGTCGATGTGTTGCGCCTGGCCAACCGGGTTTGCGCGCATCCTCCGTTCACATTCACTTACCGGTCCCGAAAGGGGGGGCCTGTTGAAAGCAGCAGTTGCGCGACGGTGTCGACCGAAACCATACCTGCGCAGCCCGATGCGGATTATCTGTTTGTGATCGGAAACTCGGATCCGGATCAGCCAGAGCTTTCTTTAGGTCGCGTCGTGCCCGACTATACATACCGGGGAGCCCAGGTCTTTTTGCTGGCCGAAGCGGCAAGCAGGTACATCGATGAAAACGGCGCTGATCATATGGCAACCCATTGGGAAAACGCCTCTTTCTTACGCGAACGTGGCGCGCGTTTTGAGGCCAAGCTTTCAATTGCGACCGAACAGGGTTCGGTGGTCACCTGCGCGGGAATGGAGGCAACGACGGATGTGGCACTGGCGGTGATTGGGCGGCACATTTCGGGTGCCGCCAAGATGACAGTTGCGGATATCATGCTGCATGAGAACATCCGCGATTTCTCATCCATGCAGCCGTTTTCGGGCGCTCGGAATACAGCCACAGGTGACGCAAAGCTGGATCAATGTATCAAGCTGATGCAGGCGAATATCGAAGAACCGTTACCGATCAATCAGATCGTTGACATGTTACACGTGTCGAACAGATCGCTTGAGCGCAAGTTCAAGGCAACTTTCGCAACCACTCCAAACGGATTCTACCGAGAAATGCGCTTGGCCAAAGCCAACAACCTGCTTTTGAACACAACGATGAGCGTGCGGGAAATCGGCTTGGTGTGCGGCTTTCCAAACGGATTCTCATCCGTTTACAAAAGCGTCTTTGGCGTCACTCCGTTTGTTCTGAGACGTCAAAAAAGACGTGCAGAATATAGGTGATTTTCGCGATTGAGATGACGTTTTTGATGCTTTTTTTGTCGATCCTTCATGGCATTTTGCAAAAAACCTGAGACAGCGGAGACATCAGGATGGTTGATCTTCCCACCAAGGCCCGTGTGGTCATCATCGGCGGCGGCGTCATCGGATGCTCGGTCGCGTATCACCTTACCAAGAAAGGGTGGACCGATGTTGTGTTGCTTGAGCGCAAGCAACTGACCAGCGGCACCACATGGCATGCTGCAGGTCTGATTGCGCAACTGCGCGCGACCGCAAACATGACCAAGCTGGCCAAGTACAGTCAGGAACTCTATGGCGCACTTGAGGAAGAAACTGGCGTTGCCACAGGGTTCAAGCGTTGCGGATCGATCACGGTGGCGCTGACTGAAGAGCGCAGGGAAGAGATCTATCGTCAGGCCGCCATGGCACGTGCTTTCGGGGTTGAGGTCGAAGAGATCGGCAATGATCGTGTGCAAGAGCTGTATCCCCATCTGAACCTCGAAGGGGTCAAAGGCGCGGTCTACCTGCCGCTCGATGGGCAGGGTGATCCGGCAAACATTGCACTGGCTTTGGCCAAAGGTGCGCGCCAACGCGGTGGCATCGTCAAGGAACGTGTGAAAGTTACCGATGTCGTCAAGCAGGGCCGTCAGGTCACCGGCGTGGATTGGGTTGCAGATGATGGCAGTGCCTCGGGCCATATCGAATGCGACATGGTGGTGAACTGTGCGGGCATGTGGGGCCACGAGGTTGGTAAGATGGCAGGAGTGAACGTGCCGCTTCACGCCTGCGAACATTTCTATATCGTGACCGAAGGGATCGACGGGCTGACCCAACTGCCGGTGCTGCGCGTACCGGATGAATGTGCCTACTACAAAGAGGATGCCGGAAAAATCCTGCTGGGCGCGTTTGAGCCAAATGCAAAACCCTGGGCGATGAACGGCATCCCCGACAGTTTCGAATTCGACCAGTTGCCAGAGGATTTCGATCACTTTGAACCAATACTCGAAGCGGCCTGCAATCGGATGCCGATGTTGGCCGAGGCGGGGATTCACACCTTCTTTAACGGCCCCGAATCCTTTACGCCGGATGATGCCTATCACTTGGGACTCGCCCCCGAGGTGGATAACGTTTGGGTCGCTGCAGGGTTCAATTCGATTGGTATTCAGTCGGCGGGTGGTGCCGGTATGGCACTGGCCGAGTGGATGGACTCGGGCGAGAAACCGTTCGATCTGGGCGATGTTGACATCAGTCGCATGCAGCCGTTTCAGGGCAACAAACAGTACCTCTTTGAACGTTCGAAAGAGACGCTCGGCCTGCTTTATGCCGACCACTATCCCTATCGCCAAAAGGCCACCGCGCGCGGTGTGCGCCGGACACCGTTTCACCACCACCTGATCGAGCAGGGTGCCGTGATGGGCGAATTGGCTGGGTGGGAGCGCGCCAATTGGTTTGCCAACGAAGGGCAGGAACGGGAGTATCAATACAGCTGGAAACGGCAGAACTGGTTCGAGAATTCGGCTGCCGAACACCGTGCCGTGCGCGAAAATGTAGGCATGTATGACATGTCGTCCTTCGGCAAAATCCGCGTCGAAGGGCCGGATGCCGAGAAATTCATGAACTATATCGGCGGCGGCGATTATTCAGTGCCCAATGGCAAGATCGTCTACACCCAATTCCTAAACCGTAGCGGTGGGATCGAAGCAGATGTCACGGTCACACGGTTGACTGAGACCGCCTACCTGGTCGTCACCCCCGCGGCGACCCGATTGGCGGATCAGACCTGGATGATGCGTCATGCAGGCGGCTTCAATGTGGTTATCACCGATGTCACCGCTGGCGAGGGCGTTTTGGCCGTCATGGGGCCGAATGCGCGTGCATTGCTTGAAAGGGTTTCGCCCGCTGATTTCTCGAACAGGACTAACCCCTTTGGCACGGCACAACAGATTGAGATCGGTATGGGTCTCGCTCGCGCCCACAGGGTGACCTATGTGGGTGAGCTAGGGTGGGAGATCTATGTGTCGTCCGACATGGCAGGTCATGTTTTTGAGGCGCTGCACGAAGCCGGACAAGATATGGGCCTGAAACTCTGCGGCATGCACATGATGGACAGTTGCCGGATCGAGAAGGGTTTTCGCCATTTCGGTCATGACATCACCTGCGAGGATCACGTGGTCGACGCGGGATTGGGATTTGCCGTCAAAGTGGACAAAGGCAGCGATTTCATCGGTCGCGAGGCGGTGATGGCCCGAAAGGAAAGCGGGCCCAAGAACCGGCTTGTCCAGTTTAGACTGACTGATCCCGAACCACTGTTGTTCCACAACGAACCAATCGTGCGCGATGGTGAATATGTAGGTTACCTTAGCTCGGGCAATTATGGTCACACGCTGGGTGGTGCCATTGGTCTGGGCTATGTGCCCTGCGAGGGCGAAAAGCCTGCAGACGTGCTGGCCTCGACCTATGAGATCGATGTCTGTGGTGTGAAAGTCCAGGCAGAGGCGTCGTTGAAACCGATGTATGATGCGAAATCCGAGCGGGTCAAAGTCTAGAAAACATCGACAGTGGTAGGCTCTGCCCCACCGTCCGTACCGGGCGACGCTCGCGAGAGTATTTGTGGCCAGATGAATAAGGGATCACCTGCTCATCTGGCCAACAATATCCATGAGCGTGAGACAGCGCTTCGCATATAGGTTGGCTGCAGAACGCGCGACCTATCAGAAACTTTGATGCCCTGCTTCACAGTTTTGATAGTTCCCAAGCCCATCTGATTTGCCGTAGAGAAACACGGTATCAGTCGGAGACTCGCTGTGGCAGACACCCGCGTACCACCAAACAATACCGATACGCCCAAAGGGCTGGCGTTGGCTGTGATGGCCTATGTGCTTTGGGGCTTCCTGCCGCTTTACATGAAAGCAATGGAACATATCGGCCCGATCGAGGTAGTCGCGCATCGGGTGATCTGGTCGGTGCCGGTGGCCGGGCTGCTGCTGATAGCGCTCGGGCGGACCGGCGATCTGAAAACTGCACTTCGCAATCCCAAAATGTTGGGTATGGCGGCAATTACAGCGGCGCTGATCTCGGTGAACTGGGCGATTTATGTCTGGGCGATTTCATCGGGGCATGCGCTGGACGCGGCTTTGGGCTATTACATCAACCCTTTGTTCAGCATTGCGTTGGGTGCGATATTGCTGCGTGAACCTCTGAACCGAACACAGTTGGTTGCGGTCGGGTTGGCCGCTTTGGGGGTGTTGGTACTGGTGTTTCAGGCGGGAAGCTTACCCTGGGCGGCTTTGGGCTTAATGTTCAGCTGGGGGTTTTATGCGTTCTTCAAGCGCTCACTCCCGATCGGGCCCAACCAAGGGTTTTTGTTGGAAGTCCTGATTCTACTGATACCCGCCCTGGCCTACGTCACCTGGCTTGGAACAAGTGGTGCCGGGCATTTTGGAGCAGCCGTGTCAGACACTGCGCTGCTTGCGGGCGCGGGGCTGGTGACTGCAATTCCGTTGCTGCTTTATGCCAATGGGGCCAAACTGGTGCGTCTGTCGACGATGGGTATCCTGCAGTACATCGCGCCCACGATGATTTTTATCACCGCGATCACGTTGTTCGGAGAGCGTATTGATCAGGCAAGATTGATCGCGTTCCCCCTGATCTGGGCCGGGTTGATTGTGTATTCTATCCCGATGATCCGGCAAATACGGTCTCAGGCCTAGCGAATGAGCTGGGCAAGCTGTTCCGCCCAGATTGCATAGGCCTTGGGGCTTGGATGATATCCGTCCGGCGCGGCGAGCGCCGGGTCATCGGGCAGGTTCAGCGCCAGATGTGAAACTTGCGGATATGCTGCAGCCACCGTCTGCAAGCCGTGATCCAGCCTTGCAGCCTGTTGCCCCAAAAACCAGGCGAGCGGCTGAGGCAGAGCGGGAAAACGCGCCATCTGAGGAACCGCAGACACGATCACCTGCCGGGCTTTCATCGGCCCGGTCAGAAGGTCCAATAGGCGTGCTTGGTGGTCCTCAAAGCTCTGTCTACTTACCGCTCGGGTCACGTCGTTCACACCCAGCGCCGTTATGGCTACATCAAACTGTACGGAAAGCCCTTGCAGCTGCTCAATTGTGTTTTGAGTGGTATGCCCGGTGGCCGCCTCAAGCCGCCATTCCACAGTATAACGCTTTGCCAATTGGCCGACCAGTTGCCCGGATAGTGCCTGGCCTTGTGTGCCCGCCCCAACGCCAGCGGCCGAGCTGTCCCCAGTGATCAACAAGCGCAGTCTGGGCCCGCGCCCTGCACGCCCTTGGCGGGGACCAGTCGGTTCTGGCAGAAATTGCGCATTGCGTCTTACCGCGATCCCCTGAATGGCGAGAACAGGCAAAAGCGGAATTCTGAGAATCTGATCGGCGGCAACAGGCAAAGGAACCGTTAGCTCAGCGCATCTTTGAACTTTAGAAAGCGCGCATCTTTCATAACTCGTGCCATCATGGCTTCGCGCAAGGCTCCGACGGTCTTGTAAGGACGCATGACGACCTCAAATTCCTGAATAAGTCCGTCTGCGTTCAGCGTGATCAAGTCTACACCCACGGCGTCCAAGGCACCGACTTTGCATTGAAACTCCAATGCCCAATCGTCGCCGTCGCCCATGATCCGACGATACTGAAATTCGG
Organism: Ruegeria sp. SCSIO 43209; assembly: GCF_019904295.1. Lineage (NCBI taxonomy): Bacteria > Pseudomonadati > Pseudomonadota > Alphaproteobacteria > Rhodobacterales > Roseobacteraceae > Ruegeria > Ruegeria sp. SCSIO 43209. Next base: position 2,867,799 of record NZ_CP065359.1, on the reverse strand, counting down.
AAAACACCTGACCCACATGACCCAGAACCGCTGCAACAGGTTCACGCCCGGTCCAGGTGCTGTAGTAAGTGGGTGGTGAAAACCGCACATCTTCGGCCAGCAACTCTTGGATCAGGCCTTCATCGCCTTTGGCCACCACTTCTTGCATTCGTTTGATCGTCGGGTGCATACCGTCTTCCCTCTTGTTGACCAAAGAGTTGCTGAACCTTTTCACTCACGCAAGGACGACGTTGCGGGAGGGGGCCGCCTGAGATAGGCAAGCGCGCATGAGCGAAACCTATGATCCCCCAAACTCTCCTCTGGATGTGCTGTTTGAAGACACGCAATTGATCGTGGTGAACAAGCCGGCGGGTTTGTTATCGGTGCCGGGGCGGGGCGCGCATCTTGCTGATTGTCTGCTAACCCGCGTGCAAGTTGCGTTTCCACAAGCGTTGCTGGTGCATCGGTTGGATCGGGATACATCCGGTGTAATGGTGTTTGCACAGACGCCGCATGCCCAGCGGCATCTGGGGCTACAGTTCGAAAATCGCCAGACCCGCAAAACTTATGTCGCGCGCGTATGGGGGCGGGTAGAACCAAAAACGGGAACGGTTGACCTGCCGCTGATCGTCGATTGGCCCAATCGCCCCCGTCAGATGGTCTGTCACGACACCGGCAAGCCTGCTGTTACGGATTGGCGCGTGGTTAAATTCGAGGGCGAGACAACGCGTGTTCGCCTGTCTCCCAAGACCGGACGATCGCACCAGTTGCGGGTTCATATGCAGGCGCTGGGGCATCCTATCTTGGGTGATCCGTTTTATGCCGATGGCGCGGCGCGCGACTTCCCGCGGTTGATGCTTCATTCGGAAGAACTGCGCCTCAAAAATCCCGAAGGCGGGGTGTCGATGAAATTTCGCGCGCCAGCCGAGTTCTGATTCTAAGCGTTACTGGTCCAAAGCATCTTCAGGTTTCCCAGCGAAAACCGCCTGGTGCGTTTGACCGGGCGTATAACTTGGCGTTCCCGTGCGGCGGCAATTTCACGTTCGATTTCGAATCCGCGCAAAACGTGATCTTGGGACCAGCGATCCAGTTTCAAGGTCATCATGACGTGATTGTCGAGGTAGGGCATGGTCAATCTCCTGAATTGCAATTGCCCAATCTTCGCCCAACACTCCTGACACCACCTTGTCAGGGGGGTGTGCTAAGTTGTCAGCAGATCTTTAGGAGACCCGGATGCGCCGATCGACACGTCTGTTCGAAATCATTCAGATCTTGCGTGCTGCTGAAGCGCCCGTGACGGCCGATGCGTTGGCCGCCAAGCTCGAGGTTTCGGTGCGCACCGTCTACCGCGATATTGCCGCGTTGCAGGCCCAGCGTACGCCAATCGAAGGCGAAGCGGGTGTTGGCTACTTGATGCGGCGCGGCTATGATCTGCCGCCATTGAATTTCGATGCGGAAGAGGTTGAGGCCCTGTGGGTGGGCCTGTCGATGCTGGCCCGCACGGGTGACAGCACCTTGCAACAGGCCGCTGACCGAGTTTGTCGGAAGATCGAGGCCCTGCGCGCGCCGGCCGACTGGCTACAGGTTGCGCCCTGGGGTGCACCGATGGATGATCCGGAAAAGGGATGTGTGCCCGTCGTGAACTATCGCGAAGCGATCCGGGCTGAACGTAAAATTCGCATCACCTACGTGAATTCGGAAGATGAGCGTACCGAGCGCACGATACGGCCCGTCGCCCTGATCTACCACATAGAATGCACCATGCTGGCCGCGTGGTGCGAGCTGCGAAACGGGTTTCGCCATTTCCGCACAGATCGGATCTGGGCATGCGAACTGACCGAGGATCATTTCTGCGGGCAAGGGGAACCTCTGCGCGCGATCTGGCAGGAGCAGAACAGCTGGGATAGCTCCAAAGGGGTCGCCTGAATGGCAGGTATTCGCCGATTTCACTCAATTGTTGCTTGAGGCTCTTTGTTCTCACTGTGTTATACTAAGCGGAACGAAACAAACCCGGTGAACGGGTACGTGAGCAGAAGGTGATTCAATGACGATTTCCAAATGTGTACTGACGGTTGGACTGTGTTCAGCCCTGTTTTTGGGGGCGTGTACCGACCCGGGCACCCTCAGCGTGCAGAACGATCCCAACCAGAATGCCAAGCAAGGCGCGTTGCTGGGTGGTCTGATCGGCGCTGGTGTGGGCGCGATTGCCAATGACTCTGACCCACTGTTGGGGGCGTTGGCCGGTGGTGCCATCGGTGCCGCAGGCGGTGGCGTGATCGGCAACCAACTTGACCGGCAGGCGGCAGAGCTGCGGCAGCAACTGGCCAATGACGGCATAACGATCGTCAACGCCGGGGATCGCTTAATCGTCACGGTTCCGAATGACATCACCTTTGACACCGACAGTTCCACCGTGCGCCCGGCCTTGCGTGCCGATTTGGTGAAGGTGGGGCAGAATTTGGTTAACTACCCGAATTCGAATGTCCAGATTATCGGTCATACTGACAGTGACGGAGAGGCGTCCTACAACCTCGGACTGTCTGAACGCCGCGCCAATGCGGTGGCTGATATTCTGCAGGCCAATGGTGTCAGCTACGCCCGTATCACCACTGTCGGGCAAGGCGAAAACAACCCGATCGCATCGAACCTGACACCCGAGGGGAAAGCCCAGAACCGGCGGGTCGAGATTGTGGTGGTTCCCAGCGACAACACCTGATCACGCGTCTCGCGCACAATGACTGCGCGTCATCGGGCCTTTGGTTCGATGGTGTCTCGGGATAACTAAGGGGAAACACCAAAGCGGAGTTTCCCCATGTCCCAACCGATCCTTCTTGGCCTTTCCGGCTCGCTACGGCAGGATGCGACCAACCGTAAATTGCTGCGCGAAGCTGCACGCCTGTTCGACCCTGGCACATTCATTGAGGCCGATCTGAACCTGCCGCTCTATGACGGCGATCTCGAAGTTGGCGAAGGCATACCTGAAACCGTGCAGGTTTTGGCCGATCAGATTGCCCAGGCCCACGCGGTGATCATATCAACCCCGGAATACAACAAAGGGCCTTCGGGTGTTCTAAAAAACGCGCTGGACTGGGTCAGCCGGACGAAGGGCAAGCCTTGGATGGATAAACCGCTCGCCGTCATGTCTGCGGCTGCGGGCCGGGCCGGGGGGGAGCGGGCGCAAATGATCTTGCGGTCCTTCATGGTCCCCTTTCAGCCACGCATTCTGCAAGGTCCCGAGCTTCACTTGGCGGACAGCTCGAATGAATTTGATGCAGACGGGCGGCTGTCTAACGACCGCTACGAGCATACGCTGCATAACCTGATGCAGAAGCTGCGGGCAGAGGCCGGGTTTTAATCCTCTTTGCTTGCCGGTCTGTACCGCAACTTCTAGGTTATGCGGATGAAGGATCAAGACCAGATAGAGACTCAGGCCGATGTCGTAGATCCTGCCCGAGCGGCTGCACTGCAGGTAGCATTGGGGCGGGAACCGACGATTGAGGCAGGCTCAGTACTACCTCCCTTCTTTCATCAGCTCTATTTCTGGTCGCCGCATGTGCCGAGCGATCTGGGGCGTGATGGACATCCTCGGGTAGGCCAAGGTCTGATCCCCGATATGGGACTACCAAGGCGCATGTGGGCAGGTGGGCGACTGCAGTTTCATCAGCCCTTTGTGGCAGGGGTCGCAGCCGAGCGTCGGACGGTCAGAGAAAGTGCCGTGGCAAAGACAGGACGTAGCGGACCGTTGGCATTTGTCACACTGCGTCATGAGATTTGGCAAAAGGGCGCGCTGAGCGTGACCGAATGGCAGGATCTGGTTTATCGTGAAGATCCCTCATCAAACGCACCGGCTCCAAAAGTTCCGACGGCCCGAACGGATGAGTTGGATCACCGCAGTGTTGAATTTGATACAACCCTGCTGTTCCGCTATTCGGCGCTGACGTTTAACGGACACCGGATCCACTACGATCTTGACTATGCGCGCGACGTGGAAGGCTATGCCGGGCTGGTTGTCCATGGGCCTCTGCTGGCCCAATTCCTCATGTTGTTCGCAACGGATCTGTTGGGACCCTTGGCAGAGTTCAAATTTCGCGCGTCGTCGCCGCTGATGCATTTCGAAACGGCGACCCTGTGTCGGAACGGTCAGGAGTTTTGGGTGCGTGGACCCGGAGGCCGACAATGCATGTCAGCCAAGGCAATACCGCAATCAGAGTGAAGCTTCGGGCAGAAAATCCTGCGGGATTCTATCGCGCCCTTCCAGCATCAAGTCGGCTATGACCTCGGCCACCTTCGGTGCCATACCAAAACCGATCTTGAATCCCCCATTGGCGATAAACTGCCCTTTGTGCAGGGGATGCGCGCCCAGCATCGGCGCGCGGCTTTTGCTGCGGGGGCGGACACCGGCCCAGCGTTCGATCACTTCCGCCCCGTGCAGGACCGGCACGGCACGCATGGCGCGGTCCAGTACATCGTCCAGAGCGGCATCTGTGCTGGTCGGATCGTCGTATTCGCGTTCTGATGTCGAGCCAATGGCCAACGTACCATCGGCATGAGGCACGATATGAACAGCATCGGCAAACAACTGTGGTACGTCGCCCGCATCAAATCGCAGCAACGCCGCCTGTCCTTTCACGCCGTTACCGATTGTCTTGCCAAACGCCTTGCTGAGCTCTTGCAGACCCGCAAGTCCAGTGGCGTGTACGACTTGTCCCTTGTCGGGCGCTTCGGCGGTAACTTCTACTCCCATTACGGCAAGCGCGGCCACCAGCGCTGCGCAGGCACGCCTTGGGTGCATGCGCGCGCTTAGCGTATCGTGGACGACATATCCCGTCGGGCTGGGTGGGCACCAGGCACCAATCTGATCTATAAACCGGACGCGCCAATTAGCCTGACCCTGCCAGAGTGTTGCAGCTGTTTGTTCACGCGCTTGGGCCAGCTCCAAACCGCGTGCGTTTGGTATGGGTTGCAGACGCCCAAGACGTGCGTAGCCGGGCGACACACCACCGGTGGCCTCGACCTGTTTCCAGAACGGTTCAGCCATGATTAAACTTTCAAACTGGAACGCCTTTTTGGTGTTCCAGTTTTCGGGTACATGTGGGGCCAGCGCGCCAACAAGCCCTCCACTGGACCCCGCGCCCGGACCAAATGGGTCGACGATCTGAACCTTCGCGCCGCGCCGTGCGCAGGTCCAAGCGATGGAGAGGCCAAATATTCCTGCGCCCCGCACCGTCACATCGACCATTGCCAATCCCCTTTTCGTTGTTCAGTGTCGCGCCGCTTAGCTACAGGATTCCCCGATGTCAGACCAGCGCGCCGAACTTACTTGGACGGAAGACCAGATCCCGGTCTCGGATCGGTTCGATGACCCCTATTACTCGTTGCAGAACGGGTTAGAGGAAACGCGGCATGTGTTTCTGGCAGGCAACGATCTGCCAACGCGCTTTGTACCGGGGTTTCACATCGCTGAACTAGGCTTTGGCACCGGCCTGAATCTGTTGACCGCGTGGTCGGCGTGGGAAGCAGCAGGGCAGACTACACCTTTACGGTTCACCAGCTTCGAGGCTTTTCCGATGGCGCCTGACGATATGGCGCGTGCTTTAGCCGCCTTCCCCGAGATGACACCGTGGGCCGATCGCTTTCTGAAAACATGGAATGGGCAGAAATGCGTGCTGGACACGTTGCATCTTGAGGTCAACGTCGGAGACGCGCGCCAGACCTTGCCCACATGGGCAGGTGAGGCAGATGCGTGGTTTCTGGATGGCTTCTCACCCGCAAAAAACCCCGAGCTGTGGGAGGCTGACCTGATGCAGCAGGTGGCGGAGCACACGATTCAAGGCGGTACAGCGGCAACCTATACTGCCGCGGGTTTCGTGCGTCGGGGCCTATCCGACGCAGGTTTTGATGTTACCCGCAGCCCCGGCTTTGGCCGTAAACGGCACATGACCCGGGCGGTGAAGCAATGAGCCAGAAGAACAACGTCAACGCCGGTATAGCGCTTATGGTCAGCGCGACGATCGTGTTTGCTTTGCAGGATGGGATTTCGCGCCATCTGGCCGGTACCTACAATACGTATATGGTGGTGATGATCCGGTACTGGTTCTTTGCCGCATTCGTGATTGCTCTGGCTGCGAGATCTAGCGGAGGTTTGCGGGCGGCGGCGCAAACCAGCCAGTTGGGACTCCAGATATTCCGGGGTGTGTTACTGGCCGCAGAAATTTGTGTCGCCGTTTTCAGCTTTACCATTCTGGGCTTGATTGAAAGCCAGGCCGTTTTCATCAGCTATCCGCTGTTGATCGCTGCTCTCAGCGGCCCGGTTCTGGGTGAGAAAGTCGGCTGGCGTCGCTGGGCCGCCATCGGGGTCGGCTGCATCGGGGTGTTGATCATCCTGCAGCCCGGTGCCGGTGTGTTCAACCCTTGGGCTGTGATCCCGCTGATCTCGGCGTTTATGTTCGCGATTTATGGCCTGCTGACACGGTATGCGGCTCGGCGGGACAGTACCGCGACCAGTTTTTTCTGGACTGGGGTGGCTGGTGCAGTCGCAATGACTGCTGTCGGTGTCTGGTTTTGGGAACCCATGGCCAGCAGCGATTGGTTTTGGATGGGGTCGCTTTGCATCGCAGGCGCTCTGGGACACTGGCTATTGATTAAGTGCTACGAAATGGCCGAGGCCAGCGCCGTGCAACCCTTTGCCTATTTCCATCTGATGTGGAGCGCAATTCTCGGCATCACGATCTTCCACGAAACCCTGCGCCCCGAGGTTGTTCTGGGCGCAGCTTTGGTGATCGCGGCGGGCCTGTTCACCTTATGGCGCGAACGACGAAAGGGTTGAACCGGTTAGTTCCTTTGAGAATGGCACTGGTAAAGCTGGCTGCCCAAGCCGAGCGCGATAGACCGGCAGGCTTTCGGCGACACGCATGACATAGTTGCGCGTCTCCTTGAAAGGAATGGTCTCAATCCAGTCGATCACGTCCACCTGGCCCCGGCGCGGGTCGCCATAGCGTTCCATCCACGAAATCGGCCGTCTTGGCCCCGCGTTATATCCAGCGGCCATCATCACGACATTGCCGTTGAAGTCCTCTGCAAGCGTTGCAAGATAATTCGCCCCCAGCTTTGCGTTATATTGCCAGTCCGAGGTTAGGCGCGCGGTTTTATGGCCACCCAGAATACCCAAATCCTGAGCCACAAGTTTGGCGGTAGCGGGCATGACCTGCATCAAACCGCGCGCGCCTGCGCCACTGATGACTACCGGATCGAACTCACTTTCGCGTCGGGCAATTGCCAGCGTCATTTCCTTCGCCATGGGAAGTCCCATATCTGCGACCGGGTGCACTGGGTAATAAGCGGCAGGCAAAACAACACCGGTTGTTGCCGCGCGCTTGGCGATCATGACGGCCAGATGCGGTTCGTTCAGTTCGATCACCAGGTCACCCAGCTGAGCGGCCTGGGTTTGATCGAGACCTTCCACCAAATGGGTCAGAAACCGTTCTGAAAGGTTTCCCTCTCCTGCGCGCTGCAACAGCAATCCAGCCTCCAACACGCTTGAGTCAGCGAATGCGGCTTGTTTCCAATGCGGCGCGCGGCGTGGGTTGGCCAATTCGCTGTCAAACGGACGGCCGATTTGTTCCGCCGCCAGCAACCCGTAGAACGAGGTCTGATAGTTCGCGCCTTCGGCATAAGCCTCGTGCGCCTTGTCAGCATCCCCCTGCGCCGCATAGGCGCGGCCCAGCCAATATCCACCGCGACCCTTCGAAATCGGCGATTGCACCGCCTCCGAGAAATTCTGGAAATGCCGCACCGCCGTGGCCGGATCATTCAGCTTGCGCAGCGCCAGAAATCCCGAGAGCCACTCCAAATCAGCATAGCCATAGCCCATTTCGGGGGTCATGTGGTGATTGGCGGCAATCGCATAGGCGCGTTCGGCATCTCCCGTGCGCATCTCAAGACGTGCCAGTCTGCGTCGCCCTTCCGCCCATTTGTCGGGTTCACCCAGCGATTTTGGTCCGGTCGAGCGTGCCAACATCAGATCAATGGCGCTGTCGTCCAGTTCTTTGCGATCCCGCCACACGAAACGATCAAATGCCAGGCCAGGGTCTTTGGCCAGTGATTCCGGCACTGCGGCGACTTTGCCGTCCACTCCGTTTTCGCGCTTTTGCAGGGCAATGCGCGCCTCGGCCAGTTTGCGCTGATCAGAGTTGACCAGGGGCAGCATCCGCCCGGCGCTGACAAGATGCCCATCCCACAACATCCGATCCAACCTGGCCTCGTGATGTGGTCTCAGAAGCTTCCCGAAGTTCTCAAGATAATCCTTTTGTAGGCCCGACCCCATCGGCATAGTTCGCCACGCGGTTACGACGTCGGCTTCTGCTTCACCATTGCGGCCTTGGCTTTTCAAGGCCACGGCATAATTCAAAGCACCTTCTGCTGTTTGCGGAGGCAACCCTTCGTAGAATTTCAGAACTCGATTCGGATCGGCCCCGGTGAATGATGGCTCGCTTTTACGGCGCAGCCAGGCCAAACCGGGCCAATCCGGGCGCCGCTCAAGAAACACCAGTACATCGCCCGAGCTGCCAAAACCTTCGCGTAGCCAATGCCAGACAATAATGTCCCGCGCCACCGATCCACGCTGGCCTGCCACGCGCAGCGCGGCATTCCAATCGCCCTTGCGCATCTCATAGAGCCCCGCGCGCAAATCCTGCGTCGCATCCGCACGAGTGGCATGCGGCTGTAGCATCAGCGCCAGAATCATCGCTATTCCAAGCGACAGAATACGTCTCATCCCTTGCATTCCCCAACAAACCAAGGATACAGCCATGCAGGATAAACCTTGCACCGCCGGGATCAACTCACAAACCCTTAATCGTGACAGACCGGTGCGCAAAAAACACCTAAGGAGCGTTCCATGTTTAAAGGCTCAATGCCAGCCCTGGTCACCCCGTTCAGCAACGGCGCGTTGGACCTGGAAACGCTCAAACACTTGGTGGAATGGCAATTACAGCAAGGTTCGACCGGTCTGGTTCCGGTTGGTACGACCGGCGAAAGCCCGACTCTCAGCCATGAAGAACATGAAAGGGTTATCGCCGAAGTGGTGAAGGCTGCAGCAGGTCGCGTGCCTGTAATCGCAGGCGCGGGCTCCAACAATACTGTCGAGGCCATTCGGTTTGTTCAGTTTGCGCAAAAAATCGGTGCGGATGCGGCGCTGGTCGTAACCCCCTATTACAACAAGCCGACCCAGAAAGGGCTGCTGGCGCATTTCCAAACTCTGCATGACAGTGCCGATATCCCGATCATCATCTACAACATCCCGGGTCGTTCGGTCATCGACATGACTCCTGCAACGATGGGTGAGTTGGCGAAACTGCCGCGCATCATCGGGGTCAAGGACGCGACCGGAGATCTGGCGCGCGTCAGCCAGCAGCGTGCAAGCTGTGGTGCGGATTTCTGCCAGCTATCCGGGGAAGACGCGACTGCACTGGGCTTCAACGCTCATGGCGGAGTGGGCTGCATCTCGGTCACCGCAAACGTGGCTCCGAAGCTCTGTGCTGAATTCCAGCAGGCAACGCTGAATGGCGACTACGAAATGGCGCTGGAGTATCAGGACCGCCTGATGCCCCTGCACGAAGCGATCTTCATCGAGCCCGGTCTGGTCGGCGCAAAATACGCGCTCAGCAAACTTGGCCTGTGTAGCACCGAAGTGCGCTCGCCTCTGACCGAGCTGGAAGACAGCACCAAAGCCGCTATCGAAGCAGCAATGGCGCATGCTGGATTAATCTGAAATCAATATACGGACTCGTAAGGGCGGCCTCGAAGATCGAGCGCCGCCCTTTTTTAATTCGGGATCCAAATTTCATCTGGCTAGAAATACCTCGGGGGAGGCGCGGCTTACCGCGACGGGGCAGAGCCCCCATCAACGCTTGCCGTAGTACAACCCAACCACATGCTCTGCTTGCGCGAAGAACAACCAGCGTGAAACAGCAACGCCGGTGACATGCGACAACACCGCCACAAGCGCAAAGACATGCTTGATCAGAACGCCGCCAAAGGGGATCAGAAGCAGCAGTAAAGGCAGCACAAAAGCCAGACCAAAAGATATCATCCGTAGTTTCTGCGCATGCTTCCGACCGACCACATGCACAAACTCACGCAGCAGATAGTTTGTACCTGTATGAGGTGGTTCGAATGCGCGGACAGCGCCTCGCTCACCAAGCCCTGTCGCGGTTGCCAGCGTGGTTCCCGATCGGGACAACGCACCGTCGCCCTTGGCCCAATAGGCAAGCTGTACAGCGCCGGCAATGGCCAGCAACCAAGGGGCAAGCGCTTCTGCTCCGGCCAACAACGCCCCGCCTGCAAGGCTGAACGACAAGAACATGGCTGGTGTCAGGTTCATGTTCCAGCGTGGGATGGTCTTAAGCTGCGTGTAGATCATCGATGTGGTGAAGACCGTGGCCAGCGAGAATGCCGCCCCGATCCAGCCCAGCACACCCCAGCGTTGGCCTAGAAAGACCGCACCAATTGCATAGAGCCCCATGACGAGCAGCGCGATGACCGCGCACCAGCCTTCGCGGCTGAGCCAGCTTGAGCGCCATTGGGTGAAGGCTTTCCAAGCGCGCTCTGGGTGGCCGAGGTGGAAGGTCGACGCGAGCAAACCGCCGACGGACAAGCCATAGGCAATTGCGAAAAACACAAACGCGACCCAGCCCGAGACGTCAGGTATGCCGAGCCCCAGGAAGAACAAGAGTCCAAATCCGAGACCGGACAGGGTGGTAAAGATGATAACGGAAGGTGCCGGGTGCATCAGAGCTTCTCCAGGGTCTTGTCGAGCCAGCCGAGGAAACCCTTGGGCTCTTCGGCGACCGGGGCCAGCAGAGGGGCTAGGATGTCTATCTGCTCCTCAATTTTGTCCTTGGGTCGGGGCGGCAGGTATTTGTTGACGGGTTTGGTGCCCTGTTCAGGCATCAGGTCCATGCCGTCACGTTCGGCGACCAACCTGCTGACATCGCTGTCAGGGTCGCCGAGATCGCCAAAATGCCGGGCACCCGCTGGGCAGGTGCGCACACAAGAGGGCACACGATCCACCTCGGGTAGGTTCTCGTTGTAAATCCGATCGACGCAAAGCGTGCATTTCTTCATAACGCCTTCGGCCTGATCCAGTTCGCGTGCGCCATAGGGGCAGGACCACGCGCACAGGCCGCAGCCGATGCAGTCATTTTCGTTGACCAGAACGATTCCGTCCTCGACCCGCTTGTAGCTGGCACCGGTGGGGCAGACGGTCACGCAGGGTGCGTCTTCACAATGCAGGCAGGATTTTGGGAAGTGGATCAATTGGGCATGCCCTTCGGCGGGTTGCACCTCGTAAGAGTGCACCCGGTTCAGGAAGGTGCCTGAAGGGTCAGCACCATAAGCATCCTGATCCGACAGTGGCGCGCCGTAGTTTTCGGTGTTCCAGCCTTTGCATGAAATGACGCAGGCATGGCAGCCAACGCAGGTGTCCAGATCAATGACCAGACCCATCTTGCGTTCGGTTGATTGGGGGAGCTGGGTCATGACTGCCTTGCCTCTGCGATTGTGGTCAGGGCGGGCTGGGGCTCTGCCCCAGACCCCGAGATATTTATAGCCAGATGAAGAACGGATCGGGTCATTTGCCCACCTTCCAGGCCAAATCCTTTGGCCCTTGCCCGACCGGCGATTTGATTGGAGCGAATTCTGGCTGGCTTTCAGCATCGCTTGGAGCGGCGGCCTTTTCGATTTTTACCTTCAGATCGAACCAGGCGGCCTGACCGGTGATCGGATCAGAGTTTGCCCAGCGCAGGCCGTCACCTTTGGGGGGCAGCAGCTCGTGGATCAGGTGGTTGAGCAGGAAACCCTTGGTGGCCTCGGGGGCGTCTTTCTGCAAGGCCCAGGCCCCTTTGCGCTTTCCGATGGCATTCCAAGTCCACACGGTATTGTTGTTCAGCGCAGCCATCTCCATGACGGGTACCGTGATCTCGCCATGTGGAGAGCTGACTTTGGCCCAATCGCCGTCTTGCAGCCCGTGTTCACGCATCAGCTTGGTCGGGACGTATAGCGGGTTGCGCCCATGCAGCTGACGCAACCAGGCGTTTTGTGTGCCCCAACTATGATACATCGCCATTGGCCGCTGGGTCAGAGCGTTGACGGTGAAGCCTTCATTGCCGGTCTGATCGGTTTCGTACCAAATGGGCAGGGGGTCCATTGTATCTTGGATCTGCGCGCGCAGGTGATCTGGGGGCTGGCGTTCCCCGTAGCCTTCGGCGGCCAGTTGGAATTTACGCATCGGCTCGGAATAGAGCTGGAATAGATAGGGCTGTGGGCTGTCATAGATACCCATGCCCACAGCCCAGTCTTGATAGGCAGTGTTCCAAGGTTTGTAGTAATCCGCACCTTCGGGAATATGCGCGACATAGAAGCCACCATTCTCGATGTATTGGTTCAATTGGTCGGGGTTAACCTCGCCACGACCTTCCTTGTCGCCGTTTTCGCCCCGGAAACCGGCAAGCGGTCCAATCCCCGGCTTGCGTTCGTGGTTGACGATATAGTCGGCGTAATCCGTCCACTTGGCGCTGCCATCATCGTTGGTAAAGCCGGGCAGGCCCATGCGGTTGGCCAGATCAATCAGAACCGACTGGAAGCCGCGTACGTCGCGGTCGGGTTCAATCACCGGCCAGCGGATCGCGTCTGCCGCTGCCTCGGCCTCGCAGATCGGGCGGTCCAGTAGCGAGATACAGTCGTGTCGTTCCAGATAAGTTGTATCGGGCAGGATAAGGTCGGCATAGGCCACCATTTCCGAGGAATAAGCATCGGAATAGATGATATGCGGGATCACGTAGTCGCCGTTCTCATCCTTGTCCGTCAGCATCTCCATGACACCCTTGGTGTTCATGGTCGAGTTCCAGGACATGTTCGCCATGTACATGAACAACGCGTCGATCTTGTAGGGATCGCCCGCATGTGCGTTCGAGATCACCATATGCATCAGCCCGTGGCTGGACATCGGGTTTTCCCATGTAAACGCTTTGTCGATCCGCGCCGGGCTGCCGTCTTCTTTCAGCGCCAGATGCTCGGGGCCGCGAACAAACCCCAGATGCGGCCCGTCCAGCGGCGTATTCGGCGTCACCTTACAATGCGGAGTCGGATGCGCCTCAACTGGCTTAGGGTAGGGCGGCTTGAAGCGGAAGCCGCCGGGGACTTCGACCGTTCCAAGCAGGATCTGCAGCACATGCAGGGCGCGGCAGGTCTGGAAACCGTTGGCATGGGCTGAAACGCCGCGCATCGAGTGCATCGCGACGGGGCGACCAATCATCTTCGAGTGTTTCTCGCCCCGGAAATCGATCCATTCATGGTCCAGTTCGAACGCTTCATCAAAGGCCACACGGGCCAACTCGCCAGCAATCGCGCGAATGCGGGTCGCCGGCACGCCGCATTTATCTGCGATTGCCTCGGGGGCGTATTCATCCGCCAGATACCGTTCTGCCATTTGGTGGAAGACGGGGCGGTGAGTGACACCGTCCTTTTCGTAGGTCGCTGATAGGTCAGGGCGGACGCCGGGGGTGTCGAAAGCAGTCAGCTTGCCGGTATTGCGGTCGATGACCAATGGCTTGCCGTCATCGTCTTTCAGGAACAGACCCTTTTCCGGACCGTCGGATGCGTTGATCAGGACCGGCGCGTTGGTGTAGCGACTTAGGTAATCCAGGTCGATTTTGCCTGCCTTCATCAGCACATGGATCATCGACAAGATGAACAGGCCATCGGTACCGGGGGTGATGCCGACCCAATCATCTGCCACGGCGTTATAGCCCGAGCGGATCGGATTTACCCCAATCACCCGGGCACCGCGCGCCTTGATCTTGCCGATGCCCATTTTAATCGGGTTGCTGTCGTGGTCTTCTGCCACGCCGAACAGCATGAACAGCTTGGTGTGATCCCAGTCGGGCTGACCGAATTCCCAGAATGCACCGCCCATCGTGTAGATGCCACCGGCTGCCATGTTGACCGAACAGAACCCGCCATGGGCCGCATAGTTACAGGTGCCGAAATTCTGTGCCCAGAAACTGGTGAAGCTCTGGCTCTGATCACGGCCGGTGAAAAAGGCCAGTTTCTCAGGGTTGTCTTCGCGGATCGGTTTTAGCCAACCGACAGCGATCTCGAGCGCCTCGTCCCAACTGATCTCTTCGAACTCGCCAGACCCACGCGGGCCGACCCGTTTGAGCGGTGCGCGTAGGCGCGACGGGGCGTTCACCTGCATGATTCCTGCGCTGCCTTTGGCGCAGAGAACGCCCTTGTTTACCGGATGATCCCGATTGCCTTCGATATAGGCGACCTTCCCATCCTTCATGTGCACGTTGATACCGCAGCGGCAGGCACACATGTAGCATGTAGTCCGGCGGATCTCGTCTGACACGGGTGGGGATAGGTTGAGGTTCGGTTGTTGATTCACGCTGTCTCTCCCTGTGGCGGATCGCCTTGGTACCTGTACGTGTTGAACACACTGGAGCGTAAGCACACCGGGCTCAACCATATAGAGGAAGAGAGTGCAGGCACCCCCTTCCTCTGCTTTTCTTTAAGCGGACCGGTTGAACCCGGTCCGACTTATGTTTTTGACAGCATTCAAACCTGCTGCAGACGCATGTCGCTTGCGTCGATACCTGCAACCTCAACCGGCTTCTTCATCGCGTCGCGACGGAAGGGTTCACCCAGTTCCTGGTTGATCATTGCTTCGATCAGGGTGGTGATGCCGTTCTTCTGGTCCTCGATCGCCTGGCTCAGCGCCGCTGTCAGTTCATCCTGAGTGCGCGCGATGACGCCTTTCAGGCCACAGGCGTTGGCGATGCCGGCATAGGACACTTTTGTGTCCAGCTCGGTGCCGACGAAGTTGTCATCGAACCACAGGGTCGAGTTGCGCTTTTCCGCACCCCACTGGTAGTTGCGGAACACAACCTGAGTGATGGCGGGCCATTCTTCGCGACCGATGGCGGTCAGTTCGGTGACTGCAATGCCGAAGGCACCGTCGCCAGAGAAGCCGACAACCGGTACATCCGGGCAGCCGATCTTCGCGCCAATGACCGAAGGCAGACCATAGCCACAGGGGCCGAACAGGCCGGGGGCCAGATACTTGCGGCCTTCTTCAAACGAAGGATAGGCGTTGCCGATGGCGCAGTTGTTGCCGATGTCGGACGAGATGATCGCCTCTTTCGGCAGCGCGGACTGAATCGCGCGCCATGCTTTGCGCGGGCTCAGCCAGTCCGGCTTGGCAGCGCGTGCGCGTTCGTTCCAGGTGGTGCCCGGATCGTCCTGCTCGTGATCCATCGAGGTCAGTTCTTGCGCCCAGCGCGATTTGGTTTCCGCAATCTTCGCCTTGCGTGCGTCACGGCCTTCGTCACCAGCGGTATCAGAAAGCTGGTTCAGGATATTTGTGGCAACAGTTGCCGCATCGCCGACGATACCAACCGAGACCTTCTTGGTCAGGCCGATACGGTCAGGATTGATGTCGACCTGAATGATTTTCGCATCTGCAGGCCAGTATTCCATTCCGTAGCCCGGGAGGGTCGAGAACGGGTTCAAGCGGGTGCCGAGGCACAAAACAACGTCTGCTTCCTTAATCAGCTGCATACCGGCTTTCGAGCCGTTATAGCCCAGCGGGCCAGCGAACAGTGGGTGCGAGCCGGGGAAAGCGTCATTGTGCTGGTAGCCAACGCAAACCGGAGCGTCCAGACGCTCGGCCAGTGCTTTCGACGCTTCGATGCCGCCTTTCGACAGAACGGTGCCTGCACCGTTCAGGATAACTGGGTTCTTTGCGTTCGACAGCAGAGCGGCAGCTTCGGATACGGCCGATGCACCACCCGAAGGCAGTTCAAACTCAACAACAGCAGGCAGCTCGATGTCGATCACCTGAGTGAAGAAGTCGCGCGGAACGTTGATCTGCGCAGGTGCCGAAGCGCGCTTGGCGTTCATGATTACGCGGCTCAGAACCTCTGCCATACGGCTGGGGTCACGCACCTCTTCCTGGTAGCAAACGCAGTCTGCGAACATGCGCATCTGCTCCATTTCCTGGAACCCACCTTGACCCATGGTCTTGTTTGCGGCCTGCGGAGTGACCAGCAGCAGCGGAGTGTGATTCCAATAGGCAGTTTTGACGGCGGTCACAAAATTGGTGATGCCGGGGCCGTTCTGGGCGATCATCATCGACATCTTGCCGGTTGCGCGGGTGTAGCCGTCAGCCATCATGCCGCCGGACCCTTCGTGGGCACAATCCCAGAAAGTGATGCCTGCTTTGCCAAAGATGTCGGAGATCGGCATCATGGCCGAGCCGATGATACCGAACGCATGTTCGATGCCATGCATCTGCAGGGTTTTTACAAAGGCTTCTTCGGTGGTCATCTTCATCTGCGTAATCTCCGATCATAGAAGGATGGAACGGGGGTTTTGCACCCAGTTTTCTGATCGGTTTTGGCGTACGGGTGTCTGTGGCGTTAGGGCCAGAACCGGTAGCGGTTTAAGTCCAGAGCGCTTAAGAACGCCGGATCGCTTCAGCAATCTGTTGGATTCCCGGTTCGATACGATCCGACGAGATTGAAGAGTAGCCCAGCCGATAAAAGTTCTTTGGCCTGTTCTGGCTTGAAAAAAATGCCTCACCCGGTTCGATATGGACGCTTTGGCGCTGCAGGTCTCGGGCCAGTTTGCTGGTGTCTACATGCAGCGGCGCTTGCATCCAGATCGATGATCCGCCCAGCATCCCGCGCCCAGCAACAGTCAGACCATATTGTCCAATCGCCTCCTCAATCGCTTCGCGACGGCGTTGCAGCGTTTTAGACATGCGCCGGATCTGAGCATCATAGTGGCCGAGCGATAGGAAGTAGGCTGCGGTTCGCTGCATGTGGCCAGGAGGGTGACGCAAGACCAGAGATCGCAGGGCGCGCGCTTCACGGATAAAGGGTTCGGACCCGACCATGTAGCCCAATCGAAGCCCCGGAAACAGCGACTTGGAAAAGCTGCCTACGTAGATCACCCGCCCATCGCGATCCATTGACCTGAGCGCCGGTGACGGGGCCCCAAGAAATGACATTTCGAATTCATAGTCATCCTCGACGATCATGGCATCCAATTCGCGGGCACGACGCAGCAGTGCATGTCGGCGGTCCACCGGCATGGTCGCGGTTGTCGGGCTCTGGTGGCTGGGGGTGGTGAATATGACGTCGGTATCGTCAGGGATTGTTTCCGGGGGCAACCCGTCCCGGTCGACCTTCAGATAAGACAGCTTGCATTCCGAGTGAATCAGAAGATCGCGCAGGGCGTAATAGCAGGGGTCCTCGATCGCTGCCCTACGGTTCCGGTTCAGCAATATGCGAGACGCCAGCCAAAGGGCGTTCTGAGCGCCCAGGGTGATCAAGATTTCTTCGGGCCGGGCTACAATTCCACGGCGGGGAAGAGTATGCCGGGCGATGAATTCAAGCAGCAGCGGGTCATCTTGATCGACATAGTCCCCGGTCAGAGAATCAAAGTCCTTATGTCCCAACGCCCGAACTGCGCAGAGACGCCAGTTTGCATGATCGAACAGCTTTCTGTCGACTTGGCCATAAATGAAGGGATAGCGGTAGTCACGCCAGTTGCTGGGTTTTGTCAGCACATCACCGCCCGAGAAACGGCGGGCAAACGCCTGATCCCAGTCAACCACTTCGGTGTCGCGCCGCACTGGCGTGTAGGTCGGCGGCACTGGCGCATTTTCTGAAACATAGTATCCCGACCGGCCTTTGGCGGTCAGGTAATCATTGGCCAGCAGTTCAGTATAGGCAAGCGTGACCGTAATCCGGCTGACACCCAAATGGGCAGCAAGTTTACGGGACGAGGGCAGCTTTTCCCCGACGTGGAAGCGTCCTGACAGAATGCCTTCGGCAATCAGCTGTTGCAGCTGCGCCTGTAAGGTGCCTTGCCCATTGCGTTCCAAAAAGAATGTGTCGACCGAAATACCCATTGCATCGTTATAGGTTGGACCTAAGGCGGTGGCAATCTGGACTTATGGCCCTGCGAACCATGTTGGGAGTTTTACGCACACGTGTGGTTGACGCAGGATACGAATTAAACTAAATAACCAGAAATCTAGTTTAATGGAGATAAAAGATGTGGGAAGAAGCTGCCGCAGGTTTCTCTGCCATGGGCTCGGAAGCCCGATTGAAGGTTCTTAAGACCTTGGTTCGTGCTGGGGAAGCAGGCCTGACCGTTGGAGAAATTCAGACGAGGACAGGAATCGCGCCCTCGACTCTGGCGCATCATCTGCGGTTTCTGGCTGCTGGCGGAGTAGTTGAGCAAGAGAAGATCGGGCGTAGCACGATCAACCGCGCGTGCTTTGACGAATTGAGAAACCTGGCGCAGTTCATCCTTAGTGAATGCTGCGCAGACGAAATCGGAAAGGCCGCAAACGATGGCTGAACTAACACAAAACCCCAAGCCACTTGCCAGAAACCTGATCGACCTGATCAAAACGCCCTGGGCTCTGATCGTGGTCATACTGGCGCTGGTGGCCGTTCTTGATCCGGGCAACTGGACCGAGGTTGTGAGTTTTGCAGCCAAAGCGCTTGCGCATACGGGCCAGTACATCCTGTTTGCTGTTCTGCTGCTATCATACCTGAAGGCAACTGGGGCCGAAGTGATGGTCGCCCGTGCATTTGAGGGTCGCGAGACACGGATGATCTTTCTGGCCGCGTTGTTTGGCGGGCTGGCCCCATTTTGTTCCTGCGAAGTGATCCCATTCATCGCAGGTTTGCTGGCTCTGGGTGCGCCATTGTCGGCCGTGATGGCATTCTGGCTCAGTTCACCGTTGATCGACCCCCCGACGTTGCTGATTACTGCGGGTGCGCTGGGTTGGCCGTTTGCAATTGGTAAAGCGGTTGCCGCTGTCGCGTTGGGTTTGTTCGGCGGGTTTGCCGTGCGCACCCTGATGCGGGGAGGTGCCTTTGCGCAGCCGTTGCGTGAATACAAACCCGCTGGTTGCTGCGGTTGCGGACCAAAGCAAGATGACAAACCCGTCTGGAAGTTCTGGCAAGACCCTGACCGTCGGACGCGCTTTCGGGCCGAATTCGTTCATAACGGTCTGTTCTTGCTCAAATGGCTAGCGTTCGCCTACGTGCTCGAGGCGCTGCTGGTCAGCTATGTTCCGGCAGACCTGATCGCCCGGGTTGTTGGTGGTGAGGGTGTTGTGCCAATTGTCATCGCTGCCTTGGTCGGAATGCCTGCCTATCTGAACTCTTACGTCGCACCACCGCTTCTTGCGGGTCTGATGGAACAGGGTATGAGTGCGGGTGCTGCGATGTCGTTCATGGTGGCCGGCGCCGTCAGTTCGATACCTGCGATGGCGGCCGTGTGGTCACTGGTGAAACCGCGCGTCTTTGCCACCTATCTGGGTTTGGGCATCAGCGGTGCCATCGTAGCAGGCATCCTGTTTCAGATGATCTGAACAAAAAAACCGCCCGGTTGAGCCATCGGGCGGTTTTGCTTTTCTAGCTCGCTTCGCAATATCGTGGCAGTTTGAACCGATACCTTGGCTCTCCAGTTTCAACGAAAACCCGTTTCTCGATACAGGCTTGGGTTCCAACTGTCTGAGCAATCGGCCCTTCGGTCGAGGTGATTGATGCTGCTGAGCCATCCGGCAAGCGCACCGAAGCAATGACCCCGTTCTTGAGATCGCCATTGATCGGTGTCGCCGACAAAACCGCGACGGTGAGAAACGCCTCGTGCTCGTGCTTGCCGTCGTCATTCAGCAATAGCAAGCCAGCGACTATTGCAATCATCACTACGGCACCTGTAATGGCCAACCACCAGGATTTCAGGAACACATAGATTGAAACGGCACGATGCGCGTCGAAGAATAAGGATAGAACCTTTAGCATCAAATCACCCAAAAATCGGGTCCCAGCTACTTGAGGCCGGGACCATGCGCATCTCAGGGGCGCAGATCGTCTTCGTCTTCTTCATCACCACCACCCTTGGGCAGGTTGAAGAAGCTATCCGCATCGACGATGGGCTCTTCTTCTTCCTTCTCGTTGGTGTCCTCGGACAACGAGAATGTCTCGAGACCTTCGATCGCGGTCGGGATCTTGGGCGCTGAATCCATCTCGAGCGACTGTTCGGTCGAGACCAGTTTGCGACGCTCATCATCGCTCATCACGCCACCTTCGGCTGCTTTCTTGGCCGCGGCCTTTTGCACGATGGCATCCAGTTCGGATTGTTTGCACAGTCCCAGGGCAACCGGATCGATCGGCTGCATGTTCGAGATGTTCCAGTGCGTCCGCTCGCGGATCGACTGGATGGTCGGCTTAGTGGTGCCGACCAGCTTGGCAATCTGGCCGTCGCTGAGTTCTGGGTGGAACTTGACCAGCCACAGGATCGAGTTCGGACGGTCCTGACGCTTGGACAGCGGGGTGTAGCGCGGACCACGGCGTTTCTCTTCGCCTGATGCCGCCGGATTGAATTTCAGCTTCAGCTTGTGCAGCGGGTTGTTTTGCGCGGTGTCAATTTCTTCCTGAGTCAGCTGGTTGTTGGCAATCGGGTCAAACCCTTTGACACCTGCAGCCACATCACCATCCGCAATACCCTGCACTTCCAGCTCGTGCATGCCTACGAAATCCGCGATCTGCTTGAAGCTGATCGTGGTGTTGTCCACCAGCCATACGGCGGTTGCCTTGGCCATAAGCGGTTTTGCCATCAGCCCGTCTCCTATAAATACATCTGTCCCGTCGCCGGAATTCGGCGGCCCCGAAGCTATGGGGCAGGTTTCCGTTGTCGGGGAACTTGGGGCCTATATAGTCGCGACAGCTAAAGAAGGGAAGAGGCGAATGCGCTGGGCGATTTTGTGGGTGCTGAGTGCCATGGCTGCGATGGCCGAGGGCGAAAAGGCGGGCGATTTTGACTACTACGTCCTGTCGCTCAGCTGGTCGCCCAATTGGTGCGCCCGCGAAGGCGATGCGCGCGGCTCGGATCAGTGCGACACGCGACACGATCATGGGTGGATATTGCATGGGCTCTGGCCGCAATTCCATCAGGGCTGGCCTTCGTATTGTCGCACGTCCGAAGCGCCACCCACACGCCGCATGACGCGGGAAATGGAGGATATTCAGGGCTCATCCGGGTTGGCCTGGCATCAATGGAAAAAGCACGGCACCTGTTCGGGCCTCAGTGCACCCGACTATTTCGCCCTGTCGCGGCAGGCTTATGCAGGAGTTGCGCGCCCCGAAGTGTTCCGCAAGCTGGACGCTACGGTCAAACTGCCCGCTTCGGTGGTGGAAGAGGCCTTTCTCAAGGCCAATCCCACGCTTGAGCCTGACATGATCACCATCACCTGTAAGCAAGGCTATATCGAAGAAGTCCGCCTATGCCTGTCCCGCAATCTTGACCCGGTGCCCTGTGGCCGCGACGTGATCCGTGATTGCACCGCTAAAGACGCGGTGTTTGATCCGATTCGTTAGAGCTTTTTGTTCTGGCAGTCGCGCGCATAATCCAGCGCTTTGGCGGTGCCTTTCAGATCAATCGCCATGACGGTCTGACCTTCTGGATTGTAGACGGTCATGGTCTTGTTCTGCGCAATCGAGGTGACGAAACTCCGGTCCGTAAAGAACACCGTCGCGCCGGGCACGCGATCCTGCTTGAACCCGATGGCGGTGGCATCAAAGCTCTTGCCGTCCAGATCAAACCGGATCGGATATTGTTCCCCCGGTTTAATGTCGCCCCAAGCCTTGTTGTAGACAGTGAAGTATCCGCGATCGTCCAGTGCGTCATAGCCTAGCCGCACCACCGAAAGATCCTGATACACCGTCTGGATCAGGCACCCATTGCCGAGGTTGGGGTCCATCATGATGTTCCAGCCTTCGACGAAGCCTTTGTCGATGAGTGCCTGCGACAAGGCAGCAGTGGCGGTGAAGGCGGCTAGGGTGAGGGCGAGAAGGCGGGGCATATTTGAAATCCACAGAGTTACGTTGTGAAACTGTGCCCAAGTTACAAGTTTCGACAGCCCAGCCAAGAGCATTCTTTTATTGCGCCCCAGATACTAGGTCGTATTCAGCCAATCTGAATTCTAAGATCACCTAGCTTGTGGAGCGTTCGTCGTGAAGTAATAAAGCTACTAAGAAACTTATAGGCAGGACCCGTCGAAATTAGGCTTCAACTCGACTATGGTGTCATTCTGGGCTTCCCAAAAAACGAGCCAACGAAGCATGCAGGGAAAAGACTGTTTTTCAAAATACGCATAGCTTTTTCCTTTTGAAATAGAAAATCCATCTTGCTCTAGAAATCGGACCAGCTCTTGCTCTTTCAGCGGCAATGGGTATTCAGCGATTATCCTTCGAGCAAACTCTTTGTCAGCTTCGGCAAAACTGTCGGGCAGATTTCGCCCGATTTTTGGAGGTAGCGGAAACGGCGGGGACAGCAACAAGTGAATACCAATCACGACAATCAGCGCAGATGCACAAAAAACTATAATAAACTTTCGCATCAAATGCTTAACCTCCAAGAAATCCTAAGAAAGTGCTTGGTTTCTACAAGGCACGCAAGGAGCAGGCGACTACAAATCTAGATCTCCTTCCGCGCCCGCAACGCCGCAGTAATCGTCCCGTCGTCTAGATAGTCCAACTCTCCCCCAATCGGTACACCTTGCGCCAGGGATGTCAGACGAACCTGCCCCTCCAACTGATCAGCGATGTAGTGGGCAGTGGTCTGGCCATCGACGGTGGCGTTCAGGGCGAGGATGATCTCGGTGATACTCTCGGCCACAACCCGGTCCTTCAACCGGGGGATACGCAATTCATCCGGGCCGACCCCGTCCAAAGCCGACAAAGTGCCGCCCAGAACGTGATAGCGACCCTTGAAGACCCCGGCACGCTCCATCGCCCAAAGGTCGGCGACGTCCTCGACCACGCACAGCTCTCCGGTTGCGCGAGCCTCGTTGTTACAGATGTCGCAGATATCAGTGGTGCCCACATTGCCGCAGTTCAGGCATTCACGGGCAGTTACGGCTACCTGCTGCATGGCGTCAGAAAGCGGCGTTAGCAGCAGGGCGCGTTTACGGATCAGGTGCAGGACTGCGCGGCGGGCCGAGCGGGGGCCGAGACCGGGCAGCTTGGCCATCAGGTCGATCAGATTGTCGATGTCACTGTTCGAACTCACCGTGAGACCCTCGCAATTGGGCCAGAGAAACACGCCCCGGCCATAGATCCGTCAGGAGGGTGTATCAGAACGGCAGCTTGATGTCTGCGGGCAGGCCCATGCTTTCGGTCAGCTTGGCCATTTCTGCCTGTGAACGTTCCTGCGCCTTGGTTTGGGCGTCCTTGATCGCGGCGAGGATGAGGTCTTCGACCACTTCCTTATCGTCACCGTTAAAGATCGACGGGTCGATATCCAGACCTTTCAACTCGCCCTTGGCGGTCGCGGTGGCCTTGACCAGCCCGGCACCGGATTCGCCGACAACCATGATGGTGTTCAGCTCTTCCTGCATGTCAGTCATCTTGGTCTGCAGATCCTGCGCGGATTTCATCATCTTGGCCATGTCACCCAGGCCGCCTAAACCTTTTAGCATCGGTAATCTCCTGTCACTCGATTTGTGGCCTAGATACGAAGCGTAACCGTGCGGCACAAGAGGTCAGGATACTCCCGCCCGTCGTCAAGGTCTTTGGCAAGACCTTTCCTCCCGTTGGGCCCGGCAGCGCGCAAGGCGCGCTGCCGGGCCCAAAGCCGCTCAGGGGTATCGGCGCCAGCCGATGGCCCGTGGCGGGTGCGGGAGCATTTGGTTGAGGTGCGCTTATGCTCGAAAGTCAGTCCTCTTCAAACGGGTCCCATTCGTCTTCGACCTCGGGCAGGGCTTCGGTTTCGACTTGAGCGGCGCGTTGTTCTGCGGTTTCGATGCTCTTGATCCGCGCTTTCGGGAAATGAGTCAGCACTGCTT